>JBQVLY010000001.1:0-53153 GCA_052361065.1 Methanosarcinaceae archaeon
CAATTATTTCAAAAAGGGTCAGGAAACTCAACCTTTAACCAAAATAGAAATATATCGGCAGGGGAATTAATAGTAATATATAGCTGGCGCATGGGGGCACGACGATATTAGGATTATCAATACCGGGCAGTGCTGTATATAGGAGATAGTAAAACTTATATTCTATGGAATAGTCTATAATGATTAATAATTTAAATATGGTGGAAATATGAAATTTGGAGAAATACTAAAAGATACCGGAGCTGAAGGTAAGGAGAAACACCTCCCTGTTATTGAGATAGGTAAAGGACGCGGAAAAAGCGCGGTAGATGTTGTACGGGTATTTGTAGGTAAGGAAGTACCGCATCCAAATACAATCGAGCACCACATTGTGTGGATAGAACTATACGGAGTGAAACAAGATGGACAGGTAATTGATCTTGGCAGGGCAGAATTTGCACCTGCATTTACAAATCCAAATGTTAGATTTCAGGTACCTGTTACGGAATTTAAGGCTTTTTGTGCACTTTCTTATTGTAATGTCCATGGCTTATGGCAAAATTGTATGGAGTTATAGTCAAATCAAGGTGGTACAATGACAACACAAAATAACCTGAAAGAAGCTTTTGCCGGAGAGTCGCAGGCGAATAGGAAATACCTTGCTTTTGCAGAAAAGGCTGAACAGGAAGGATATACTTCAGTAGCAAAACTATTCAGGGCAGTGGCAGCCGCCGAGACTGTCCATGCTCTAAACCACCTGCGGGTAATGGGTGCAATAGGCAGTACTGCCGAGAACCTGAAAACTGCGATAAAAGGAGAGAATGAAGAGTTCCGGAAAATGTACCCGGAATTTATAAAAGAGGCAAAAAAAGAAAAGGCACCAGATGCAGCAATCCTGAGTTTTGATGTAGCTAATAAGGTTGAAGAGATCCATTCAGGTTTATATAATGAAGCTCTGGATAACCTCGGAAAAAACAAGCAAGTTAAATATTACGTCTGCCAGATATGTGGCAATACGGTAGAAAACAACCCGCTTGATAGGTGTCCTATCTGTAATGCACCAAGTGAAATGTTTAAGAAGATCGACTGAGGTGCCAATAAATGCCTAAACTAATAATAATATATGGGACCGGAACCGGGAATACCGATAAAATAGCAAAGGCTATTGAAGATGGAGCAAAAAATGCAGGAATGGAAGTAACCATGAAAAAAGTGGAATTGGGTACTCCGGTTGACATTGAAAATGCAGATGCTATAGCTGTAGGTTCTGCCACATATAGGGGAGCAGCCATGCCCAGCGTTATCAATTATATAAAGGAAATGGCAAACCAACCCCTTGAAGGGAAGATCGGGGCTACTTTCGGATCATACGGCTGGAGCGGAGAAGCACCTGATGTCATAAGTAAAATGCTTGAAGACTATGGTATGGATGTAATTAAGCCCAGCATTAGAATTAAATTTCAACCTTCCAGTGAAGGTATCGAAGAATGTAATAAACTGGGAAAACAAATTGCAGAAAAAATTAATAAATAAGTTAATGTTTCGACAGCACACACAATAGCAAAAGAGCTGCCGGATATATTGATTAAGATTAATAAATTATGAATCAGAGGTGAGCAATATGTCAAAACTTGCAGTAGTATATCTAAGTACAACAGGTAATACAAAGTTAATGGCTGATGCCATAGCAGATGGTGCCAGGTCAAGAAATGTGGATGTAGATATAAAGAGTTTCTACGAGTGGGAAACAAAAGAGGCTGCGGCTGCTGATGCAATAGCCATTGGCTCATCTACATTTCATTACACCATGCTACCCCCGATTGAAAAGTTCGTAGATGAACTGGTAGGAGTTGTAGCAAAAGGAAAAGATGGAGCTGTTTTTGGCTCATATGGATGGAGCGGTGAAGCCCCAACAATGATCGCAGAAAAGATGAGAAGTGGTGGTATGAATATACTGGACCCTGTACTAAGAGTTCAGTATAAGCCAAACGAAAAAGATATCAAGGAATGTCATCGGCTAGGTATGGATTTAGCAGAAAAGATAAAATCAATCAAAAAATGATGTTTTTAAGTTATCCGCTTCAAACTGAGGGTAATTGACTTCATTTTGAAATCCAAAGCCACTTAGACACTTGATTTTAATCGTCATACCTAACAGCTGCTGTTGGGAGTTTAATTTCTACATTGAAATGAATCTGTGAAACAGCACCGCACCATGTTACGCACGTGGTGGTGGCACCTTTCTTATTTTTGACTCATAAAACCATCTGCACCACAATATAACGGTACACTTGCTAAAAAAATACAAAAATCGAATATTCGGCTAAACACAATCTGGCAAATACTTTCATAGTGCATCAAAAACAGATTGATCCCAAAGTATTGTAGTTCCAATAGGGGTGTCCGGGAGTCAATTAAATTGATTGATATTAAAATAACCTATTAAAAAACGTACATAAAAATTAAAAGAAAAAATGTGGGGCTGGTGAGATTTGAACTCACGATCGACGGGTCTCTCCGAATCACTGTCATTTCAACAGCATTCTATGTGAGCACATATCAGTGCTCCAACGGTTCCTCACTGACCTGCCCCGTCGGGTAGATCTCAGTAGACCCGTTGTTCATCATTTATCCGCTGGAGCCCATCGCCATGCCGGGCTAGGCCACAGCCCCATATCCATATTGAATAGTATCCGTTCAATGCATCTTATCAAAGATATATTTAGCGGTGACGCTGGAGCTATGAGATATATTATTATCTTCAGGAATTGTTTGAAAAGCCACTGATTGAAACAAAGAAAAAAAGCAATGCCCCTCTGTGGTTAATTTTCGTTGCCATGTTCCATTTATCCAAAATATATCCAAAAGTCCCAAAAATAAATCAAAACTACAGTAAACAATCGACAAATCTTCCATCTTTTTAGTAACTTATATATCATCCCTACATCAAATATCCCATTAAATGCCAGAAAAATACCGCACCCTCCCCCTGAAAAGCAACATCCAAAACCTCATACCCTGCACCCACGGCGGGCTTATAAAAAAGACCGCACAACAGCACGGCATTCGGGAACAAGAAATTCTAGACCTTAGCGCAAGCCTTAATCCAACAGGAAGTCCTTTTGGGTATCCTGCAAAAAATCCATACTTAAACCTGCAGGATATATTGCAAAAAGCGATTAAGCAAACCAGCCAGTATCCTGACAACAGATACATAGAATTCAGGACTGCTGCAGCACAATTCATTGGTAACGGAACCCAGCCGGACAACATAATTCCTGGCAATGGTTCATCAGAAGTAATACGTCTTGTTGTTGAATGTACCATTGAAAAAGATGACATAGTACTGATCCCACAGCCCACGTTTGCCGAATACGAACAGCAATGCAGGATATTCGGGGCAAATATCATCCATACCAGCCAGTATGACATCACTAATATCACGGACGACCTGCTTGAAAAAGCGAGTATACTATTTGTATGCAATCCAAATAATCCAATAGGGACACTGATCTTTAAAAAGGATATGCAGGTTCTTGCAAAGCGATGTGAAAAAAACAGGACCCTTCTTTTTGTTGACGAGGCATTTATCGAACTATCCGACCCCGCCCAGAGTATTGCGGACATTGCATCAGGGAATGATTATGTATTCGTGCTTCGTTCACTCACCAAATCCTTCGCAATACCAGGCATAAGAATAGGGTTCGGGGTCGCATCCCTGAAAATGACAACAATTCTTGATGCTGCAAGACTTCCATGGAACCTAGGATCCATTCCGGATGCGGTAGGCACTGAACTTCTGAACATGAACGGGGGTTACAACAGCCCTTATTTCATAAGATCACGGAAATTGATCAAAAAAGAACGGGACTATCTTACACAACGAATCTCCGGCATACGCGGGCTATCACCAGTATCAAGCAATGTCAATTATATATTAGTAGATGTAAGTGATTTCCTGATGGATTCGGACGAACTCACACAGCGCCTGGCATCCCACGGTATACTTATCAGGGATTGCAGTTCTTTTCACTCATTTGGAAATGATCATGTTCGGATCGCAGTACGGACGCGGGATGAAAATGACAGGTTCATAGAAATGTTCGGGGAAGTACTAAATGAATGGGCCAAACAGCACGCTGAAGAAAAACTTAAAAACACACTGGAAGCTGTTGCCAGTGGAACACACACAGGAAGAGACACATGTGAATATTACCCCTGCCACTTTAAAGAGCAGGACTGCACCTTTTGTTTCTGCCCATTTTATGCATGCGAAAATAAACGAACAGGTGGCAAGTGGATAGAACGCTCAAGCGGCGGCAGGGTATGGAGTTGTGTGAATTGCCACATAATACACAAACCTGAGGTTGCACAACGTATACTTGACATTCTCATGGAAAACGGGAACACTGAAAACAACTTGAAAAAAGCATGGGATCAAGTAATGGAGCCGCTTTTATGATAATTACCCCTATACCGGATACAGGTGACCTGTTTTCCATTCTTTTGCTTGCATTTGCATTCGACATCATGATTGGTGAACCACCAGCAGCACTTCATCCGGTCGTCTGGATCGGAAAAGTAATTAATATACTCAAGAATGCTGCGCCGGTTGCACACAGAAAAATCTACGGTATATTCCTTGCAATGGCCACAATCACTTTTGCATCCGGTATCGGATATCTGGCAATGGTAATATTGCTTAATCCGGCTGTGCCACAAACTCTTGGGTACCTTATAGCAGCCTATTTTCTAAAATCAACATTTTCTATTCGAAGTTTACTTGCACCTGCCCAAAAGATACATGATGACCTTGTGAATGAAAATCTGAAAAGTGCCCGCTTAAAACTTCCGATATATGTAAGCAGGAATACTTCTAAACTCAATACCGGACAGATGTCATCCGCTGTCATTGAATCTCTGGCAGAGAACTTTGTTGATGGATTATTAAGCCCGATATTCTACTATGTCCTGCTAGGGCCATTCGGACTTGTTGGCGCATATGCCTACAAAGCCGTGAACACACTCGACTCAATGGTTGGGTACAGGGATGATACTCATTTGGAACTGGGTTTTTTCTCTGCAAAGTTGGATGATGTTCTAAACTGGATACCTGCGCGTGTATCTGTGTTATTCATCGCAATAGCGGCATTGTTTGTAGGCATATCTGTAGATGGGGGCAGGATGGCAGGTTTTGCCCGTGCCATAAAAAGTGCAAAAGTTGAAGGACACAATACGCCATCCCCGAATTCGGGATACCCTATTGCAGCCGCATCAGGTGCGCTTGGAACACGTCTTGAAAAGCCAGGCACCTATGTTATTGGAGATAGGTACATACAGCCAGAACCTAAAGATATAAAAAGAGCATCGCAGTTGATAGGAACTGCTTCATTTTTATCAGTTGCCGTGTTCTGTATTTCCATTTATGTATTTGCGAACATGTTGGATATATATTGAATGAATATGACTAATATTTACATCTATGAGTGATCATCATGAAATTATCAGAAATAAAATCCAGAGACTACAAAGGCGATCAACCCAATAAACCGGAAGGGGAGATCACACACGATATACTTGACATATTAGAAGATGACGGCATAACCGTTGATGTGCTACTGGATACAGCAATGAAATTGTACTTCCCGCATCCCGGTATTGAAACACAGGAATTGGCTGAAAACAGATTTCGAAAAGAATTGATGATCGCATTATCCGACCCGAATCTTTGCATTCTGATATATTCAGGTATCCTGCTTGAGCGTGAAGGAATAGCAGGAACACTGCCGAATATCAGCGCAAGTTCATACGAAAAAGATCTAACATTTATCATAGCTGATGAGGTCATCGGCATGAGCATAGCAAAGTATATCAGCGGTGACAAAGGCATGTTCGAGTATGTAAGGTTTGATAAAGAAAAACCCGGGATACTTTCAAAAATGGGACCGTTTATGGATGATGTAATTGCCGGGTTAATTGGCGGAGTGTCTGCTAATATGTACACAAGAGGAATGGCAGAAGCAAGCACAAATGAAGATGATGAAATAGAAGACGAACCTGAAAAAAAGAAAAAATACAGCAGTAACATTGGCGGTGTGATAGCCGGATGAGTGCGTTTTTGCTTGCAGTACGATCAGGTTTTGGATTCCTTTCAACTATTCCGGTAGGGATTACAATGGAAGGGCTTGATGAATTGATGAAGAGAAGTTATCTTTTTGCATTCGTAGGCGCTGTACTTGGCCTGATTATTGGTGCATCTGCCTTTGTGTTTGAGATAATTTTTCCACCGCAGATCAGTGCTGTTTTTATCATTGTATCTATCTATTACCTCACAGGCTTAAATCATCTGGACGGCCTGGCAGATTTTGGTGATGGTGCAACAGCACATGGTTCGCTGGAGAAGAAGATCAACGCTTTAAAGGACATGTCGCTTGGGGTCGGTGGTGTGGCATATACCGTAATTACACTTATTGCGCTGTATGCATCCATAATAGCACTGCAAGACAGAGCCGTATTGCTGCATCATATAGGAATTGATGCGGCAACAGTTGTTTTTGTGACCATGTTCATTGCAGAGGTTAGCGCAAAACAGGCAATGCTCACAATAGCCGCATTCGGAAAGCCCATTCATGAGGGTCTGGGATCAATGGCAATAAACAATACAAACATGTCGAAATTTACAATAGGATTGCTATTCAGCGCTCTGGTTTGTATGCTTGCGTCCGGTATTATCGGATATTTGGCCGTAGGAATTGTGGCACTTTTTGCATCCATTATCTCTGCACTTGTTATACTAAACATTTCCAACCGCCATTTTGGTGGTATCAACGGGGATTGCATAGGCACAGCAAATGAGATCGGGCGTATAATAGCAGTGATGGCGATCGTTGTCATGCTGCGAAATGGCATGGAGATATTTTCATGGATGCTATTGTAATGGCAGGTGGCCTGGGCAAAAGACTTGGTATGGGTGAAAAACCATGTATTAAGATCATGGGCAAACCTCTTATTAGTTATGTGTTGGATACACTTGAAGAATCGAAGAAAATAGAACGTATTTTTGTGGCTGTATCACCTGCTACACCAAACACTGAAACGGTTGTGTTGAACTATTACAGTGGGCGCATAAAGGTTATCAGGACTGCCGGCGGGAATTATGTAGGAGATATGGTGTGTGCTGTTGAGAGTGCAGGCATTATTGAGCCGGTTTTAGTTATTATGTCTGATCTGCCGCTTATTGGTCCTGCCCTTATCGATTCGATTATCAGTGAATATGAAAAATGCGGCAGGCCCGCAATGTCAGTGCATGTCCCGATCTCTATTTGCAGGAGTCTTGGTATTAGGCCGGATACCGTATTCAACAGGAATGGGAACCTGATTGTTCCTACCGGCATAAATATACTGGATGGAAAGAATATACAGCAAGAGCAGGAAGATTTCAATCTCATCCTGGAGATTCCGGAACTTGCGTTGAACATAAATATGGTAGATGACATAAAACGATGCGAGGATTTGTTGAAATAATCGATTAATATCTACTTTTTGGTGTGTATGGGTCTCACCCTCGATATGATCTGCCCTTCTCCTAACATTTGATAAATGTGATTTTGGTTATGACAAAATCGGCTTAAAATATTACACTTCAATCAAATTTTTTAATTCCATCTCCGGATATTACCTGATAATTTTTACCGGAGAGTCCTTTTGGTCCTTAATTCCGCTTTTTTAGGCACGTCTTTGAAATTCCAGTTGTAATATACATAATATCGATGCTCCGATATATTCAGTTTCGTTTAAATGATCCGGCGCCTGAAAGTTGACACAACACACACCATATCTCCTACAGGATTGCTGAATAGTTAATTAATAGAGACTGTCGTAAAAGTGGTAAAATCGAAACAGTTTGATTAATATTTGTAAGTAAAACGCTATGCTGCGTAGTGAACAATTTATTTAATAAATAAGAACCCCTCTAAAATCCATCATTTTTTCCAGAATTCCGGGGTAAGCAGCACAATAACAGTAAATACTTCAAGCCGTCCAATCCACATATTTGCAATCAGTACAAGTTTGCCAAGCGGATGTACAATATCATAATTTGTCATCGGACCAACCATGTTAAATCCGGGACCAATGTTCCCAAGAGTTGCAATAGATGCCGTCAATGAACTGACAATATCCATTCCCAATACAGATAATATTCCTGCACTGATAATAAATATCATAAGATAAATGACCACAAAAGCGATACTGGATTGCATAACATCATCCGGTACACTCTTGTTGTTTAATTTAATAGGTTTGATAGCTTTTCTATGAATTGATTTAAACAACTCACGGCGCCCGCATTTTAACAATAACAATATCCTTACAACCTTTATACCACCGGCTGTTGAACCCGCTGAACCGCCGATGAACATAACAGTGAACAGTACCATACGTGCAGAATCTGACCACAGGTTAAAGTCCACAGTGGCAAAACCTGTTGTAGTAGTAATAGATATTACCTGGAACACTGCATATCTCAATGAATCAAATATCGTGTAATCCATATCACGCCACAGCAGCATGGTAAGCAGGCCACTTGCAAAAAGAACTATTGCTAAATAAAATTTGAACTCATCATCATTCACCAAACTTCTTTTATTCACATATAATGTCCTGTAATGAAGTGCAAAATTTGCACCTGCAATAAACATAAACAGTGTAATAATTCCCTCTATCACAGGGCTGTTAAAAGATTTGATGCTATCGGTATATGGTGAAAAACCACCACAAGCCATAGTCGTAAATGTGTGGGTCAGTGCATCATACAGTGACATTTTTGCAAGTAAAAGTAATGCGACTTCAACAAGGGATATCACAACATAGGCCATCCAGAGAGTCTTCGCAGTTTCCCTGATTCTGGGTTTTATTTTATCTTCAGTAGGACCTGGAACTTCCGCACGAAACAACTGGCGTCCGGCAACACCAAGTTTTGGGAGAATAGCAATGAACAACATGATAATCCCCATACCTCCGAGCCATTGTGTCATACTGCGCCAAAACAGGATACTTCTTGAATGGCTTTCAATATCAACAAAAACAGTTGCACCAGTGGTTGTGAAACCTGACATTGATTCAAAAATTGCATTAAGTGGGGATATTCCATCAAACAAAAAAGGGATTGCACCAAAAATGGCAGCAGCAAGCCATCCCATGGCTACGATCGCAAATCCGTCCCTTTGTTTCCATTCTTCGTCTGATTTATACGCAAGAGATAGAACAATGCCAGTTAGGCCTGTCACCGCAACTGCAATACTAAACGGATACAGTGGTTCCCCATAGTAATATGCTACAAATAGCGGAACTATCATTATCAATCCTAAAAAACGTAGCAATCCACCCAGAACATTAAGGACCGTCTTATAATTCATCAGAATCACTTGTTTACTTGAACAGACGCTCAACATCTGAAATTGCAGATGGAAGTGAGAATACCACTACATGATCCCCTTCTTCAATCACATAATTCCCACCAGGCACAATTGTTTCATTTTTATGGACGACCATGCTGATAAGTGCCCCTACCGGGAATTTAATCTTATTTAATGGTTTACCTGTAATCTTTGATTCGTTTAACACGGTATATTCAATTATATCGGCTTTTTCACCTTCGATAGTTGTAAGCGCTTCAATACCAGTCCCCATTGTCAATTTTAACACTTCATTTACAGTTGCTTCCCTTGGACTTATGGCACTATCAATACCAACCATCTCAAAAAGCGGTACGTACTCGGAACGGTCAACTCTTGCGATAACTTTTTTTGCACCAAGTTGCTTTGATAGAAGTGCACAGAGCATGTTTTTTTCATCGCTATCTGTAACTGCGATGACCACGTCCATCTCATGCACATCTTCTTCCTTTAACAGGTTAATATCTGTTCCATCACCATGTAGCACCAGAACCTTTGGCATTTCATCAGCCACACACTCACACCGTTCCCTGTTGTTATCAATAATCTTAAGGTCCATATTATTTTTGTTGATCAACTTTGCAAGGTAAAATCCCACGACTCCCCCGCCTATGATCAATATCTTGCTGCGCCTTCCGGTAACTTCGCCAAAAATTCCCCTGATATCCTTCATCGTATCGGTTTTTCCAATAACCACCATGTGGTCGTTCGCTTTTATAGTGTCACTACCATGTGGGATGATAACCTCTGCATTCCTAAAGAGTGCACTCACAATGCAACATTCGGATAATTGAAGATCTCGCATTTGTTTCCCGACAAGTATATTATCCGGCCTGACTACAAACTCCATCATTTCCACTTTACCGTCTGCAAAAATCTCCGAATCAATAGCAGAAGGAATGGATAACACGTCAGCTACCTCTGATGCAAGAGCAAGTTCGGGACAGATCATAATATCGATTCCTATCTGTGTGCGTTTTGCCACAGGCTTATCAATATAATCAGGATTAGTCACCCTTGCAATCGTTTTTACTGGTCTTTTGTCTTTTACTATTAGTTTGGCAGCCATACATACAACAATGTTTACCTCATCGTTTCCAGTCACCGAAACCAAAAGATCAGCATTTTCCAGAACATTTGAAAGAATTGATACATTTGCGCCGTTACCATGGATAACCTGTACATCAAGTTCATCAGCCCTTTCACAAGCACCTTCATCTAAATCGATGATTACCACATCATGTGTCTTGTAAAGGGATTTTACAATATGATAGCCCACTTCCCCTGCACCAACGATTACAGCTTTCATGATATTCCCTCAAACCAATTAAGTTGATATTGACAAGAAAATGCTCCCTGTGGTCGCATTTATATGGAGTACAACAATTATACTTTATACACAATGAGAAACTACTAGTTAATGTTTGGATTTACTTTGGATATATATTTACACAAATTATGAAATAAATGAACATATCATAACATGGAATATGCTTTATTATCAGTATTAGTGTTTATACTTTGCTCTATTAAAACATCATTTAAATATTAAAACATCATTTAAATTAAAAATATCAAGTTGAAAAAAGTCATTCAATATCTCATTAATGTTATTATGTGAAATTTAACCCAAAAACTATACTTCAAATGCATCTTTAACTTTCTTGAATATCCCTTTACCACTTTTGCTTGATTGTTTGCTGTTGTCATTGCTGATTTTGTCAAACTCTTCGAGAAGGTGTTTCTGCTCACTTGTTAACTTGGTCGGAGTCTTCACAATTACCCTCACGTGCTGGTCACCCTGCCCATATCCGTGCAGATGCGATATACCCTTACCTTTTAACCTGAATACTGAATTTGTCTGTGTCCCTTTTGGCACATCCATTTTGACCTTACCATGAAGGGTATTTACCATAACAGATGCCCCAAGTGCAGCCTGAGTGAAGGATATGGGTAACGCACACACAATATCATCTCCAACACGTTCTAATTTGTCGTGTGGTTTGACATGTATCACTACGTAAAGATCACCTGGTGGTGCACCCGGACTTCCTGCTTCTCCTTCGCCATGCACCTTCAGGCGAATACCGTTATCCGCGCCCGCTGGTACTTTCACCGATATCTTGCGAACCCTCTTGATCTTGCCTGTGCCCTTACATGCAGGACATGGTGATTCGATTACCTGTCCGTTTCCATGACATGTATTGCAGGTAGCAGTTGTCATAATTCGCCCAAATGGCGTGTTCTGTACACGATTTGTTTGCCCGCTTCCGTGACAGGTGGGACAATTCTTCGGACTTGTTCCTTTTTTTGCACCACTGCCACCACAGGTATCACAGTTTTCAGCTCGTGGTACATTGATATTTGTTTTAATTCCAAATGCTGCATCCTTTAAATTGATCGAAAGGTCATATCGTAAATCCGAACCCCGCATTGGCCCCTGTCTTCGGTGTCTTCCTCCACCGCCACCACCGCCAAATAACATGTCAAAGATATCACCCAATCCGCCACCAAAATCGGCATTCCTGAATATATCCTCTGTAGAATAGTGACTATCTATGCCTGCATGTCCGTATCGGTCATATTCTAAACGTTTTTCCTTATCTGACAACACTGCATAAGCTTCGGATATTTCCTTGAACTTTTCTTCTGCATCAGCTTCTTTGTTCTTGTCAGGATGAAATTTCATGGCAAGTTTGCGATACGTTTTCTTAAGCTCCGCTTCTGATACATCTTTGGAGATACCGAGTATTTCATAATAATCACGTTTAGTGGACATGAATCATTCCTTATATACCTATAAAAAGAATATGCAGGACAATACATTTTAAGTTGCATCATCCTTTTTTTCTTTCTGTTATTCTTATGCAATAAGGCTATTTATCTTCATCGACGACTTCATAATCTGCGTCAACAACTGTCTCTTCGGAGGTATCCTCGCCTTTTGAGGTACTTTCGTCACTATCAGCCGCATCCGCAGTTGCTTCATCCTGAGCTTTTTGGTACATTGCAGCGGACACCTCATATATCGAGGTCTGGAGTATTTCGGTCTTTTCCTTGATAACTTCAATATCCTCACCTTCAAGCGCTTCCTTGAGTTCGGATGTTGCCGCCTCAATAGCAGATTTTTGTTCATCGGTTGCGATATCATCAGCTTCTTTCAAAACTTTTTCGGAAGCATTCACAAGTGCTTCTGCATTGTTCCGTATCTCGACCTCTTCTTTGCGCTTTGTATCTTCTGCGGCATGCAATTCAGCATCATCTACCATCTTCTTAATCTCATCATCAGACAATCCGCCAGGCTTCTGTATGGAGATAGACTGTTCCTTTCCGGTTCCAAGGTCCTTTGCATTCACATGCAGGATACCATTGGAATCAATATCAAATGTAACTTCGATCTGTGGCAATCCTCGTGGCGCAGGTGGAAGACCATCAAGCATGAACCTGCCAAGTGTCTTGTTAGCAGAAGCAATTCCACGCTCACCCTGCAAAATATGGATCTCTACGGATGGCTGGTTGTCTGCTGCTGTTGAGAATGTCTGGCTTTTCTTTGTAGGGATTGTTGTATTACGCTCAATAAGCGGTGTTGCAACACCACCAAGCGTCTCAATTCCAAGGGAAAGTGGGGTTACGTCAAGTAGAAGTACATCCTTCACATCCCCGGCAAGCACACCTGCCTGAATAGCAGCACCAAGAGCCACTGCTTCATCGGGATTAATGTTCTTGTAAGGATCCTGTCCTGTGAATTTTCTGACAGTAGCAAATACTGCAGGAGTTCTTGTAGAACCACCTATCAGGAGTACTTTGTCGATATCAGCAGGTTTAAGTTTTGCATCCTTAATTGCCTGCTTCATAGAAACCAGTGTCTTATCCACAAGATCTTCTGTCATCTTGTCAAACTGCGCTCTTGTTATGTCAACATCAATGTGTTTTGGCTGCCCGTTCGCATCTGCAGTGATAAACGGCATGTTCACGTTTGTAGAAGGAACTCCGGACAGTTCGATCTTTGCCTTCTCTGCTGCATCTTTTAAGCGCTGGAGTGCAGCCTTGTCATTGGACAGGTCAATACCTTCTTCCTTTTTGAATTCTTCAACCAGATGGTCAACGATCCTGTCATCAAAGTCGTCTCCACCAAGTTTAGTATCACCACTTGTTGAGAGTACTTCAAAAACACCATCACCAAGTTCAAGCAGGGATACGTCAAAAGTGCCACCTCCAAGATCGTAAACAAATATTTTCTGGTCGCCTTCTTTCTTATCAAGACCATATGCAAGTGACGCAGCGGTAGGTTCATTAATAATCCTCATCACTTCAAGTCCGGCAATGGTTCCGGCATCCTTTGTAGCCTGTCTCTGCGCGTCATTAAAATATGCAGGTACGGTAATTACAGCTTGTGTGATTGTTTCTCCGAGATACGCTTCTGCGTCTTCTTTCATCTTTCGGAGGATCATTGAAGAGACTTCCTGGGGTGTATGGTCTTTGCCATTGAGATTTACTACATAGTCAGGTTCGCCAACGTGTCTTTTGATTGAACTTACTGTATTATCAGGGTTTGCGATCAACTGTCTTTTGGCAACCTGTCCTACAAGTTTCTCTCCTTTTTTTGAGAAACCCACAACTGATGGAGTTGTTCTTCCACCTTCGGCATTTGGGATTATGGTAGGTTCCCCGCCTTCAATGACTGCCATGCATGAATTAGTTGTACCAAGATCAATTCCAAGTATTTTTGCCATATTATTACCTCTTGTTAGTTTATTCGTGATTATAAATTTGCTAATTGTTATTCGTTGTTTGCTTTTTTCCAGACTTGTTCTGATCGTTTTCAGGTTTTTTTGCAATCGTGACCATTACAGGTCTTATGACTCTTGAATGCAACATGTATCCGGGTTTGTGGACATCGATAATAGTATTGTCAGGGTATTCATTGGTTTTAATGTGGAGCATTGCTTCGTGCAGGTGCGGGTCAAACTCTTCACCCCTGCATTCGATTTTTTTAACTCCTTCTTTTTCAAGTATCGAAATAAACTGTTTCAGCACCATTTCAATACCATCGATTACGGATCCAATATTTTCATTATCTGCCGACTTTGCAGAATCCAATGCGCGTTCGAAGTTATCACAAACTTCAAGCATATTTATCATAATACTCTCAGTTGCATATTTTCGAAATTCTTCCTTTTCACGATTGCTCCGTTTCCTGAAATTATCAAATTCCGCACCAAGGCGAAGCAGTTTGTCATTGAGTTGTGCGGTCTCATCATCAATTGGTATTGATTGTTCTTCGACCTGTTCGCATTCATCTGCATTTTCCGATTCAGGAACCATGTTATTTTCTTCAAGATTTTCGTTACCCATTAATTCATATCCCCGTCTGGAACGCATAAAGTTTTAGTTTTATTGAAACAAATGATTGTTTGTACTTCTATAAAAACATTGCGGATGAAAACCAAGTATTATGTAGTTCTGAATAGAACTATTTTTTCAAAACTTTTTTTCCAGTAACCTTGCCTTCCCAACAAATCTCATAACAGTTATCACAAAAGTGGCATGAGCCCATGTAAGAGGGCTGACACTTAAGGGACTTCCGTCAAAAGGATTCAGTTGTTCTGCAAGAATTCCGGTCTGTGTCGCATGATCTGTGGCCCACAGCAGTATCTCCCTTGGTTTTTGCAGGTCATTGATGCTCTTTGCCTTCTGGATATGCCATTGGGCTACCCAGAGGGTACATATAAACCAGGGATTGCCTGGTATTACCTCATTATCATATTCCGTTACCTGGTGATACACATCCTTATAGAATCGGGCGATACCACCTATGTTCGTTTTTACGGACAATTTTCTTTCTATGGTTTCCATAGTATTAATTACCCTTATGTCATCAGGGGGAAGTACCCTGAACTGGGACACAGCATACAGGCTGGCATCTACAGTCTCATCCCTTGGGTTGATGCTTCGCAGGAACCGTCCCAGCTTTTCATCATAGAGATGTTTCTCTATCCCCTCTTTTACCTCCTGAGCAGCCGTGTTGTATTTTATTACCAGTTCATCATCCCCATATAATTCTGCAAAACTGGCTGCACACTTCAGACCGGCATACACGGTCGAAGATGTGTAGGTATGGACTGCCCTGTTCTCTTCCCACAGGTTATAACTGGGCTTTGGAAGCCCGGTTGCACCATCACGATACCTTGTCATAAAATCAGCAGCCGGCTTTATTATTGAGAAATATAATGGATTTACGGTCTCAATACATCCGGTAATCTTGTAATGGTTCCAAAGTGCCACAACTATAAGCGCAGTGCTGTCTTCCTGTATTGGAAGCTGGATACTTCCATCAGGAGCGATCCATGGCATCCAGCCGCTTGCAAGTGTGCCTGTGGGATTGTACTTCTGCAGGAAATATCCATGCTCACTGATAAGATCATTACAATACTCAAAAAATACATCCACAATTCCGGAATGACGTGCCATGTCCATTGCCATGGCAATAAACGCACTGTCCCGCGGCCACATGTAACTGTATGAATCCATGTTGAACCGTTTAAGGATATCACTATCATTAGCAGCAATGATTGCCCCGCCATTATCGATCTGCGACCTTATGATAAGCAGGCTGTGTTTGAACAGGCCTGTCACCTTTGCAGGAAGGTCATAAAAATCATAATTTTCTTTGTTCACCCAGGAATGATAATACTTCTCGGCTTCGACCATCATTCGCCCGGGAGTTCTTTTGCTGATCAATTCATTGATCCGCTTGACATCAAAAAATGATTTCCCTGCTGCTATCCAGTAATATTGTGTTTTTGTCTCACCAGCAGCAATATGCTGGGTGAACCTGATGAAACTGTTCACTTCCCCTATCTGTATGGAATTCATATTAAGTTCTGCTGACCTTATTGCACCGGATTTATAATTTTCTTTTGGACCTATCTCATAACGATCGAAATTCGGTAAGCCACTTATAAGAAAATATCGGGAGCGCTGGTAATGTATTATGGAACGCAATGCCGGGTCATATATGCTTGTATCCCCCATCGGTTGCTCATAAAGTGCAATGTCATGTGAGAAGAGTAAATTTAGTTTGATATCCTTTGTATCAGTATTTGTAATTTCGATCCTGCGAATGAACACGTTTTCGAAAGGATGAACACATTCATTAAATCTCAGGTCAATGTTGAGCCGATCGTTGCGGTAATGGGAATCGGTTACTAACGTCTCTTCCTTATAACCAAGCCGGTAGGCCCAGTCAGTCCCTATCAGGGAGACCATACCCATATTTTTCCCATCAATCACCACCCCTACACGACAGTGGCGGTTGTTTATGTGGTTCTCATCCCCTACATGAGGAAAGTACATGTCCCGTATGCTTGCGTTCTCATCAAGATTTACCAGCAGGGATCCATTCCCGATAACAAGTGGTTTTGGTATTTTATCACAACCTTTACAGTCACAACCTTTACAGTCACAACCTTTAACTGTGATTAGTACTATATTAATTGATAGATATTTAATGCTTGGAACTTAATGAGCTTTTTAGTTATATATAGTATTATTTATTTTCACAACCTTTACAGTCGCAACCTTTAACTGAGATTAGTACTATATTAACTAATAGATATTTGATGCTTGGAATTTAATGAGCTTTTTAGTTATATATAGTATTATTTATTTCATATGCGCAGGTAAACTACGAGCATTAGCGAGTAGTTTATTGTTCATAACTTTGTAAAGGGGGATAAAAAATGGAAACAAGACAGCAAAAGGCAGATGATATGAGTATTGGTTTTATTTCGTATGAGTTCCCACCAAAAGTTTTTGGAGGGGTTGGGGTTCATGTGAGCGAACTTACAAGGCATCTTGCTAAGAGTATCGGGCAGGTGCATGTGTTTACATCATATGTTGAAGGATTAAATGACCAGAAAGTAGACGGTGTGTATGTACACAGGTCACCTAAACCTTTAGTACCGGAATCAAATCGTTCCAGCAATATCTATAAGAGAATAACATCAAATTGTAACATACCAGGGATAATGGATAGGTACATTTCCAGTGAAAAAACGGGCATGGTGTGTTCGCATGGGGGATTGAAACAAATGGCTGCAGCAGAAGCAAAAAAAAGTACCCATTTGCCCCTGTTAATGACTACCCGGAGTGTTGCCTCCGGCAAATTCGATTCAGATGAATTGATCGGTGTTAGTGTTATGGAGCAAGATATGGCGGGTGTGGCAGGCAGTCACATTGCAGTATCAAAATCCATGCAAATGGAATGTAGCCAGGAATTTGGTGTAGAAGTGTTGAATGGCCGGAAAGTCAAAAGTGTATATGATCAAAGGTCACCTGAACTGTTAGTACCGACATCGAACTATTCTAAAAAGGATCTTGAAAGAATAATAAACAATATTAACGTGGCAAAAATGGTGAATACAAACCTTTCGGATTCAAAACTTGACCTGTTACATTCACACGGGGGATTGATCCAGATGGCTGCAGCAGAAGCAAAAAAAAGTACCCATTTGCCCCTGGTTATGACGGCTCACAGTACCGAGATCAACAGGGTCATGCCAGACAATTTAAGCATTCTTATGGAACAAAATGTTATGGACATGGTAGACAGGTTCATTGCAGTATCTAACTCAATACGAAAGGAACTGAACCGGACTTTTGGTATTGGTTATAACAAGATCACGGTAATACCAAACGGCGTGAATACTACAATCTTCAAGCATCAGAATACTGATGATACACGCAGGAAATACCAACTTGATAACAGGTTTATCGTGTTGTTTGTTGGAAGGGATGATCCGCAAAAAGGAGTGGGGAATCTGATCAAAGCCGTGAAGGATCTTGCCGTGCAGATACCTGAAATTATGCTTGTCATGGTTGGCCAGCGGGATATTTATTCTGATAAACATATTCTCTGCCTCCCACGTGTCAGCAGAAGTGAACTTGTCAAATTATATTCCCTTTCCGATGTGTTCGTGCTGCCCAGTGTTTATGAACCGTTTGGTATTGTTCTCTTAGAGGCTATGGCATGCGAAACCCCGTGTATTGGATTTAGGATTGGTGGCATACCTGATATTATAGACCATGACAGGACAGGGCTTTTAGTAGAGCCGGGAAGTTATGAGGGGCTTTCTGATGCGATCGCCAGATTGTACCATAATCCTGAAAAACGTCAAAGAATGGGCAAAAATGGAAGGGATAGGGTAATTTCATTGTTTGACTGGAATTCTATCTCGGCGAAGACCATTGAAGTGTACCATAAGGTATTGAATTAAATTTGTCCGGTCAAACGTTGCAACACACACTCAGCCGTAGCAGATATGTGGGTATAATGATTAATTTGGAGAGGTAAATTCATGGTTTTTTTTCAAGTTTGGGGACATCCTAAACTTATACTCTTTGACCGACATATACAACGACAGTAATATAGTCTTAATTATACGTAGAAAAGCGTATACCCTCAGGTATGTTTAACAAAAGATTTTTTTTGATAAGTATCCCGGTTGTGCGGGGTTTGCAAATCATATGATTATAAATCCGAGGTCTTACATGCGCCCCTGCGTCCCAGGGATAAATAAACTCATTCAACATATCACATAGAACAAGTATAGAATGATAAATTTAGAAGCAAACTTCATAAAATTAGTTGAATATCAGGTAGATTATTTAATATACACTCGTATTTTTTACATTTTAATAATCTTCTCACAATATTTGGTAATGGCTCCGGCCATATTTCAAGAAGATCTGCTTCGCCTTTTAATTTTACTGTAAAGGCAAGATGCTCAACAGGTGGATTAAATTGTGCATTAATATCTTCTTTATTGCCTCTTGGATCAATACGGTACCATCCAATCTTAGGTAGAAATACTGCAGTCAAACCATGAAGACAAAAAGGAGGGCCATTTTTACCTATGCTTAATCGCTGATAGCATAAACCAGAAGGGATTTTATTTGCTCTCAAAAAAGCTGCTAACAAATGACTTTTTGCATAACAGAAGCCAGTTTTATTTTCCAATACTTCAGATGCTTTCAAGGTCACCGGGTTCATTTGAAAATCAGAACTATGATATATTTCATCTCTAACCCATTCAAAACAACTTTTTGCAATTTCAATTGGATTATCCAAATTATTTGATAATTCAAGAGCTTGTTCCAAGACTAAAGGATGATGCCAGTCAATTATATCTGTTGATTTTAGATATACTTGCATTTGCTATCTCCATTGAATACCAAAACCTTGTACTTTTCTTTTGGATGTGCGCCTATTCTGGAATTTGAAAGGATTGATTCAAAATCACACTATTTGACCTGGCATTTATTCCCCATCCTGCAGTCAACGACTCCGGGCTACAAGCCCGAAGCATCAAGGCGGGCGCATGAGGATTTCTATCGCTCTTCATCGCATTGGTTTCTGTCAAAAACGGGGGGCTGAGATGCCACAGAGGAGGTTGAAGCCACTGATGGTGCACTTTCAGCATCTGTTTTTTCTTTGAGTTCAGGTAATCCAATTCTGCTTAAATAATTCGAAAAACGTTGGGACAAAGATTCTCGAAAAAGCATATTAATAGTAACTAAATAATGCTCCACATACATCATATATAGAGCATCTCTTGGAATAGTGTAGTAATGTTTAAAATCAATTACTAATCGCGGTACTTGCAATGCTTGATTTTGTTCTAAATAATGGAATCTTGTATTGTTTTGCTGTAAAATCTTATTATAACTATCACCACCCCATTTGTTCATTTTCAATCCATTGGATTTTAAGTGATCACCATTCTTGAATTTTTCTGCATTGTAAGCAGGGCATGCCAAAACGGTGGGCAGATATTTATCATGTTTTGCAGCGGCTGGTTCCGATCTGTTGTTGAAGTCCCATTCAAGATCACAATCTTGAGTCATTACGATGATATACGGCAGACTTGCTTCAGAAATTTTATAATCACCTGGTGTATCATCTATATTCCAATCAATAACATCTATATTTCGAAGTATATCTCCCTGACAGACTCGTTTCGAAGTATGCTTTACATACATTGAATCAATCTTGCTTAGAGACATATCCCAAAACCTTTTTTTTCACTTCCGTCTTCTCATATTTTTCAAAATCAATATCTACATTGAAAGGATATGCCTCTTCTTTTTTTTGGGTTTTTGGTGCAAATGTTCCTACTTCGCCAAAGTAATCATCTGTTTTGTTATAAGACATTATTTTCATCTCCCATACGCTGTAAGTTCTCTGTATAGGTGCTCTGTTCAAATAAGTTTTTAATTTCTTCATGCAGTATATTAATTTGACCAATGATAGACGAAATATCGCTTTCATTTTTTGAATAACAATCATAATCGAGTAAAAATTCCTTCTTTGCTATTGGATTTGGATACTCGCTATTAAACCACCCATACTGGAATCTGACATCATAATCAGACTTATTTAATTCCATGACCCCAACATGCCTTGATAGTTCACTTCGATCATTGATGAAATTAAGACTACAAATAAGTGGTTCTTTAATAAGTTCAGTCCAATCAAATGGATTTCCTTCATCAATAATTATCTGATTTATATAACGAAGTCCTGTCTTCGATACTTTTATAGATGAGCTCTGCTCTCCCAAATTTTGAATTACTCTTTGTACAAGCACTTTGAACTCGTTAAAATTATTATATTTTTTAAGGTCAAAAATAATTGCACTTGGTTCTAAAATTAATGAGTTATTTGTTGCATTATTGTGAAGTAAAAATGATTTATACCGCCGCTCTTGTGTGGTTTTTTGAGCTTGGTCAATAGTCATTTCTACAGATACTATATCTCGAGTTTCGAACTCGGGAAGAATATCTGAAACAGCTCCCTTTATGTCATCCAATACCTGCTGAGAACGATCTATTTCGCCTAAAAAGTCCAACCTTAATATTACTTGCTTTAAAAAATTGTCTGGCATATCATTCCTCTATGGTAACTTACTGTAATATTAACGTATATACACCTATCTATCTAATCTCAATAATCAGCTACAAATCCACTTCCGTCCATTATATTTTAGACAAAATGGTTTTTCTGGTTCAAAATATCTCAACGGATGCGCGAGAACGAGCGCTTAGGAAATAACCATTCCCGTACTAAATAGTACAGGGTCTTCATATGCTTAAATACAATCAATTCATTTTCCATCCTTCTCAACCAACTCCGCATCCGTAATAGCTACCCTTGCCGTGTACTCATCCGGATCATAAACCTCACATTCCTTGATTTTAATCCTTTTCTTATACATCGGAGCATCCAGCACAAAACTCTCAAACTCCCCACCCTCTCCTGAGATATTCAATCCGATCTTCTCATTCAACCGCACAAGCTTATCAACATCTTTTTCCGTAATCCTGCGCCCGACCCAACTCTTATCTAACCCATAGGCAGCAATGCTACTGAAAATAAACTCATACCCGAGCTTTAGCAAATCCCGCATCTCAGTTTCCTGGTCAATATGCCATAGCGGCGAAAAGACCTTAAGACCAAGCTCGTTGCATACCCGCTCAATTCTCTCTCTCTGGTAATTCGAATACAAGGCTCCTGTGACCACGCCTTCAATACCATACTTCCCTTTCGCCCGCATGATCGCGCTCTTCATATCCAGAAGCTCGGCTTCCTTCTCGCCTTTTGTAACCTGTTCAATGATAGGGAAACCCATAGCTTGCGCCTGCAGGCGGGCAAGGTATATGTTTGGTGTATGGAACATATAAGAATCAGGATTCTCACTCCTTATGGTTATCAGGCACTCAATGGAATAGTTCTGCTCCTGCATGATCTGCAGGGCATAATTGCTGTCTTTTCCGGAACTGAACAGGACACCAAGTTTCAGGTTTGGCTGCGAATAGAATTGTTTCAGGTACTCTGTCTTTGAATCACATCCGGTTTTCTTTGCCAGTTTTGCAATTGCCTTATCGAACCTGCTGCCGTACTGAGCCGCCTGTTTCCTGCGCTCTGTAAACTCATGCGGAATACCAATATTTTCACCAACCATGCGCAGGATGAGCTTATTCTGATTCTGCTCATGATCACTATCAATCCCAGTTCCAATCCCGGTTTCAATATCAATCTTATATCGTGGCGGGATCTTGAGACAGTATTCCACCAACCTTTTATCAAGATACGGTACACGAAGCTCGATACTGTTGTTCATGGAAACAACATCATCCCTGTACGTATTCTTCTCATATATCTTCAGTATATCTACATAACAATCCCTGTTGACATCGGTCGAGTGCCTGTGCCTGTCATATCCTGCAAACAACTCATCAGCACCCGACCCGGAGAACATGACCCGGATATCATCTTCTGCTGCTGCTTTGCAGGCGGCATACATTGTCAGCCCGACACCGACCTTGGGAACATTTGTATCTTCGATAAGCGGAACCACAGTCTTGAGATAATCTTGAACCCCAAGGATGTCAATCTCTCTTACTTTGAGTGAAAATCCCAACTCATAAGCCACCTTTTTTGCATACCGGACATCCGGTGACTCTACTTCCCCCTTCAATCCAACGGTATAACAGGTGAAATCCACAAATTGCTGCTTTCCAAGCTGCTTACACATATATGTGAGAATGGTAGAATCTACACCACCGGAGAACAGGATACCAAACGGTTCATTAGGGATACGAATGGAGACTGCATCGTAAAGGAGTTTTTCAACATCCGCGCGGATGGTCTCAACAGGCATTTCATGTTCCGGCATTATGGAAAAGAATTCGCGGCTGAATTTTGTGGTAGTGCCATCCTCTATGTCATAACACAAAATCTCGCGCGGGTTCAGCTCTTTAATGGAAAGAAAATTGACAGCATCAAGAGCCTTTTTCTCAGATGCAAATGCAAAACCGGAATGTGTACTATACCATATGGGTTTTATACCAAGTACATCACGGATAATGTACACTCTATCATTGAGCCAGTATGCAAAAGAATATACTCCGATGATCTCACGAAGTGTGTTATCTATTATACGGATGATATCCGGGGGGGTTTCACTTTTAATTTTGTCGGAAATTGGTTTAATCTTTTTCTCGATCAGTTGTATTAAAAGATCAGAGTCATTTTTCGCATCTATATCATATTTTTCGCTCAATTTTTCCCAGTTGTATATCTCACAATTAGCAACTATCCGACCCATATACACGATCGGCTGGGGTACGAAATTTACCATGGAATGCAGTGTGTGGCCAAGTATGTTTATGTCTTTTGGAATTGAAAACGAATCAATATCATTCGTATAATCCAGCCAATCCGCACCGCAGACACCCGCACCATCCTTGCCCCGTTTTTTGAGGATAGCAAGAGCTCTGTTTGTATATTTGGCTGCATCCTTTGTATTAAAAAAACCTGTAATTCCGCACATTTACCCGGTTGTATATAATTTGTAACTTTTCGCATTCACAATGTAGCAAATCATATAAACCTCTTACCAATATTCATCTTGTGTCGTGTCAACTATCAAGTGTCAAATTATTTTATCGAAACTGAAGAAATCAAAGCATCAGTCTCGCCGAATAAGAAATATCGTGTTTGTTTAGCGATTTTTGACGCCGAAGCAATCCTCCGGAGACGGTACATTCCCAAACCACTGGCGCGAAAGATAGCGTTTTCGCGGCATTTCAATTTATGACCTAAATATAGAATAACGCAGAATAGCGTTTTTACACACCAATGTTATTAAAAATGTTCAGGTTTATTTGGCCGTGATATATTTTTCATAATGTTTAGAGTGCGCCGCCTGCGGCGGTATTACTGCGCAGGGTATTGCAGTATAGGCTGTGCATCAAGATTTTATCGAAACCACCTATACAAATACGAAATATCTCTTATTTTTTCCCTCTTCCTGGAACCGACTTGCGACTTCCATCATATTCGACTCAAGCCTCCCATAACCTTTGTCGGACAGCAGTTTTAAGTTTTGTGGTGAAAATTTCCACCTAAAATTACCACTTTTCCCATTGAAAATTGACCCACCCTATATCCTAAACACTCCTGTTTTATTGCAGGAGGTATTTGATGATCTCAATGAAATTTGAATAATAACAATAACAATAATAATAATAATAATAATAATAAGGAACCAAAAGAGGAAAAAGAGCAATTGCAAATGAACTTTATTTATCGAGAAACAGGAAAGTTTACCGTACAAAAGTTATTGTATAATCTATAGGTACAACAAAATAAAATAAAATGAGAAAGAGATTGTATAATAAATACAATCTCATCTTAATTCAATGGTACCCTGTGGGCACTTTTCAACACAGGCACCGCATCCTGTGCACTTCTCCTGATTAATCTCTGCTAAGAACTTGGTAACCGTTATGGCTTCCTCGGGACATGCTTTTACACACAGCTTACAACCGATACACCCAATAGTACATGCTGCTTTGACGGCTTTACCTTTGTCATGTGAGCGACATTGCACATGCACCTTTTCGGACGCTGTTGCAAGCACAAGTATATCATTCGGACATGCCTCTACACACAAGCCACAACTTTTGCAGAGGTTAGCATTAAGTTCAGGGAGCCGTTTATCATTAATTATGAGAGCATTAAACGGACATGCCCTCACACATGTGCCCCTACCCATACAGCCGTAACTGCATCCTTTCTCACCATCTGAAAGCATCATCACTGCATTACAATCTTCAATACCTTCGTAATCAAACCTGTCCACGCAGTTCAAACCGCCGTTGCAACGCACATATGGATACTCCTTTTCAGATTCGGAAATATCCTGGCCCATAATACCGCCAATAGCTTTTACTGCACCAAAACCACCTACCGGACATCCGTCGATCGGTGCATTTTCATTGACTACTTTCTCTGCAAAATCGGCACATCCGGCGTAACCACATGCCCCACAGTTTGCACCAGGCAAGACTTCCACCACCTCTTCAATTAAGGGGTTGGTTTCCACCTTGAATATCTTGGATGCTGCCACCAATATGACACCTACTGAAAGTCCGAGACCTCCAAGGACTGCCATTGATTGTATGATTAAACTGGTCATATGGGAATCACCTTGAAGTAGTTAACAAAAGCCATTGACAACATCGTTGCAACCAGAAACGCATGTGGAAGTCCCTGTATGGCACCCGGAACATTGACATATTCCGCCCGTTCCCGAATTGATGCCATCATCAGCATGGCAATCATATAACCAAGACCGGCTGCTATAGCGAATACAACACTGTACACAAACGGATAATCGTTCATCACATTTAGCATCACCACTCCCAGTACCGCACAGTTCGTTGTGATTAAGGGCAGGAATATTCCCAATGACCGATACAATGGTGTCACGTGTTTCCTGAGTATAAATTCTACTAGCTGCACAAGAGCCGCAATGACCACAATGAAGCAGATGAGAGTTAAGAATTCAAGCTTCAAAGGAACTAAAATATAGGTATAGAGCCCAAATGATGCAACAGCCGCCATGGTCATAACAAATATGACCGCTCCTGACATCCCGGTTGCACTCTTTAGATCCTTTGTAACGCCCACGAATGAACACAAGCCAAGGAATTGTATCAAAAGGAAGTTCTTAACAAACACACCATTGATCAATACTGCAATCAAAGATTCTTCCACCATTTTAACCACCTCTTGCAAGTTTTTTTGCCTTGCGGTAATTCACGATAGCCATCAATATTGCTATTGTCAAAAATGCACCAGGTGGCATTATCATAAAGGTTGCAGGATTTATTGGAACAGTTATCAATGTATACCCGAATGGTGCGATCGCACCGGTTCCGAGAATTTCCCTGATAGCACCCATAAGCACCAGTACAAGTAAGAACCCTGTAGCACTTCCAAGTGCATCAATTAATGAATAAAAGACATTGTTCTTGTTTGCATAAGCTTCAGCACGTCCGATAATGATACAGTTGACCACTATCAATGGAATGAACACGCCCAACTGCGTGTACATATCAGGCGTAAATGCTTCCATTGACATATCAACAATTGTCACAAACGTGGCTATTATTATAATAAATATCGGAAGTCTGACTGATGCCGGTATCTGTTTTCGAAGTGCTGAAATTATCACATTCGAACAGATCAGTACAAACGCAGCACCTGCCGCCATACCTATACCATTTTCAACTGATGTCGTAACTGCCAGTAATGGACACAGGCCCAGTACAAGTCCGAATATAGGATTGTCTGTCGTAATCCCTCGTATATATTCATCTACTACTTTACTCATAAGATCACACCTGCTTCTTTAAATCATCAACCTGCCCACGCAATGCATCTACCACAGCCTGTGACGAGATTGTAGCACCGGTGATTGCATCAATCTTTCCACCATCGTTGGTGAGCATTAGATTTTCCATTGCAACGTCCTTAAACTGGCTCGTGAAATCTGGATCAACAATCAATGCACCCAGCCCGGGTGTTTCGGAATGCTTCATAATTGTTATTCCGGTTATTCTGGTGAATTTCGCATCCACTCCTCCAGCAACCTGTATCATCCCCTGGGATCCGATCTGATCCCTGAAAAACGCATATCCGACCGTGTTACCTGATGCATCCAGTGCACGGTAATACAGTATCTCCAGATCACCTTCTTCATTGATCACCTTATCGCCATACACGCTTTCAAAATCCGCAGCTTCTGGGACAATCTCTAATAAGGCACCCTTTTGCGCCAGATCATAGTTTATTTTTAACTGTGCCTGGGTCGGACCGTAAGTAACACCTAATAGGGCAGCCGCAATGACCGAGATCAGCATCATTTTCCCAATAATAATTATGACACTATCGTTCTTGCTCATTCCACATCACCTCCAAAAGGCTTTGGTAATGTCTTAATCTCAATATACGGTGCAATACAGTTTGCAAGCATTAGTGCATAGAATGTCCCTGTCACATAACTTGCATAATATCCATACATAACTGTCAGGACACCGCAGACGATTCCATAGATAATACGTCCTTTTTTAGTAATCGGTGTTGTTGCAGAATCAGTTGCAATAAACAGCACTCCGAACAGGTAAGCACCTGTGATCACATAGGAAAGATCATCCTTTAACAAAAAGACCAGCAGCAATGTTGTTACAAAATAACTGAGTGGAACTCTCCATTCAACATATCTCATTAGTATGAGTACCACACCACCGATCAATGCAATTGGAGACACACCAACCAATATTCCTGCTCCGTTTTCCAGAATAAGATCTGTTAATGCTACAATATGAGGTGTTGACTTCGTGGTCATAATCGAAGTCCATGAAAGACTTAAGAATACCCACGATACCAATACCGGATTGAACATATAGGAACCAATACCCCCATATGCATGTTTTACTATCGCAATAGCAAAGAACGAACCTATTATCGCAATCCAGATCGGGGCATCATACGGAAGGATCAATGCAAGCATCAGTCCTATTAGTACTGCATGTCCATCAGCTATGGTAATTTCCTGATTAAACATTTTTTGGATACCGACTTCAGTTACAACCGCTGTTATTACGCTTGCAAGAAGTATTCCAAGTGCGGGTAATCCGAAGAAATAGATTGCAATCAGACTCACAGGTACAAGTGCAAGCACTTTACCCCACATTATCTTATTAACAGATACACCCATTAATTTATGGGGTGGAGCTGAAATTGTCAGGGTCATTTAGATACCTCCTTCACAAGATTCGCATCCGAGTGTCAGGTTCGACGATTCTTTTTCTGCCACGTCAGCATACGCTTTTTCGATTGCGACCTTTGCATATTTGATCAACTGCAACAGCGGTATTTTCGAAGGACATTCCACTGTACAAAGACCACATTCCACACAATTCATAACATGCATCATCCTACATTCATCGAATTTACCCTTATCTGCTAAAATTGCCACACGGGTAGGAAGTATATCAACAGGACACACATCAACACACCGGGCACAATGGATGCATGGTACGGGTTGGATAGACCGAATCTCAGAGGGAGACTGTATGAGAATCCCTGCCGTCTGCTTTACAACCGGTACTTCATCTGTATACTGGGCAATGCCCGTATACAGCCCATTGACTATTATCTTTCCGGGCTCACCGATACATCCACCACATTCCTCAAATATATCCTTAAACCTTGTACCTATAGGCACAAGTATGGACTGTGGACTACCCACCGGACCATACACCGACACTGGCATAAGCATTGAGGGTCTGCCATTTACCACAGCATCATATACCTCATAAGCCGGATTTACTCCGCAAACAGCAACTTTAACATCCTGTGGTGTCCCACCCATCTGGTTTCTTGCACCCAGAATATCGAACACAAGAAGATTTTCCATATTTAAGGTATATGAAATCTTTAGTGGTACAACATGAATATTGCTTTTAAGGTTAAGGCCGGACAATATCCTGAATGCCTCCTTGTTGTTTTTGTTAACAGCAATGATTGCTCTCTTTGCACCGGATGCCTTCATCAGGAATTTTAAACCTTCATAGATTTGCTGGGAGTATAGATTAATACCCACACATCCTGCGATCATGGATGATTCATAGGTGACGTTCAAGATGATAGTATCTATATTTTCAATAACCTCGCATGTAGGTGTACCGTATATCTCGACAACACCAGCATCCTTTATGATCTGTTTGATATCGGACTGATCAGGATTCT
Source organism: Methanosarcinaceae archaeon (assembly GCA_052361065.1). Taxonomy (GTDB): domain Archaea; phylum Halobacteriota; class Methanosarcinia; order Methanosarcinales; family Methanosarcinaceae; genus Methanovorans. Next base: position 29,101 of record JBQVLY010000001.1, read on the forward strand.
CCATTGGATTGAACCCAACCGAATACTGCTGCTCGTCAACTGTGATCACTATGCTTAGTACCTTGTTACCAGAGGGATGAGGCAAATCATCGATCGCGGCCACAGTTCCGGAAACACTTGCGTGTACCGGTGCGGATCCGGGACCCACTGCTTCACCTATCTGTTGTCCGGCGAGAACAGTATCGCCCACCGAAACAAGAGGTTTGCATGGTGCTCCTTTGTGCTGACGTAAGGGTATCACAACATCTTCCGGAAGTTTCGTCAGAAAGTTGATCTTTTCCAGAGTATTATAATTACTTCCCATGTTACTGTTCTCCTGTCTGGTCATTTGAATTTCCAACCAATTCCGGCTGACCCTCCGCCTCTACTGGTTTTGGTCGAGGATCATATTTTTCCACTTCGATCGACAATACAGAATAGTCCCCGGGAGATGCAGGATCTGCATCATAGCCCAGAGCTAACCAGTCTACCGGAGGTCTGTATTCATGACATATCGTGCACTCGATCGGCTCCGCAGTGAAGTGAATACTGTCCAGGATATTTGTTCCTGATGCACAGTGACAATTACCACAGGTTAGCGGATCTGCCAGACCGACTTTTGTGCTGGCGATATTATGGCTGACCCTGAAATACAGGTCCTGCTGACGCAATACTGCATTCGGATAATCCGGCTGACCATTATTGTCACCATCGTATGCGTGTATCTCACCCAACGAAACTTGACCGTTATTATCAGCATCTGCTGCTTTCACATCGGCCAGTGCTATCGGATCACCGATAGATGTACTGGTATCAGGATTCGTCCTGACTTCAGCATTTGTCCCTGCATCCCACCAGGTTATAGCAATAATATTGAACGGTACCAGTTTTACACCAGGATCATCCTTGCTGTCCGGAACCGGAAGTTTATCATTATCCATTCCGTCCGACCATTCAAGTACAGGCCTGATCTCGGAATCCTTGTATATCTCTTCCTTTACACCGTTTGCCCAGTTAACAGATCCAAGCACGGTTTCTGCCGGAAGCATGGGTATGTGACAACCATCACATGCAACTTTCGCATAGTGTGCGCCATCAATGACCATTCCGTGGCTTATACCCTCATGACAATCAATACATTCCTTCATATCTTCGCTGCTGTTAGCAGGATCAGATATGCCGGCCCTGCCAATCTGGTGGTCCGTTGTAATATGACAATCCGAGCATGCCACCGAATAGCTGGCATGTACATCATATTGATCATAATCACTCTGGGTCCATTTAACACCGGTCTTTTTGGAATCACCCGAATGGCATGTGTATGCACAAGTCCGGGTTGTTGAAACACCATAAGACACAGGTTGACTTGTCAAAATAGCCTCTACTGCATCAAAGTTTGCTTCGGTGTACCTGCCCTGTGCAATAGCCCTGCCGCGTGCATCCCAATCGTACTTTCCGGTCGGGTCGTGGCAGATATTGCAATCAACATCCATTCCTTCGCCGCCATCAATTGTTTCAAGAGGTCCACCGCCCGGATGATAATTCATATATGACTTTGCCCAGTCATCTTCACTGCCAGGCTCAATCTCAAACCTTGTGAGGTACGACATGCCACTGTACATACTTTCTTTAAAATCTCCTGCACGCTGTACATGGTAAGATGCTACAACATCATCGTACGCATTTCCGTGACAGCCGCCACATTGAAGATCGTCCCACCGTCCATCGCTCAGGTAATGTGGAGCAATGGCCTGATCTCCGCTATGTCCTAAATTGCCCATATAAACACCGGCAATCAGTACAACAATAACAACTGCTGTTTTTATTAATAATCCATTCATCTTTCAAACCACCTGTTAATAATCAACCGCCTTATCCGGATCATATAGTGGATGTTCTCTCTTTGAAAAATAGTTACACATAGGCTTTATAAGGCCCAGCACCATAGCAATTATCTGTGTCACGACGAGGAACATTGCAATATTCAATCCGATATTGCCAATCATGAAAAGAGCTTCATGTTCCATAAGATTCGTTTTAGTCAGATCCGGCGTTATAATTGCAGGGTCTATATAAGTCTGCCATTCAACGATCGGTAGAAGTATGTTCGTGTGCATGATGTACGTGTATGACATGCACAGGTACACATATATAAGGGAAACCAGAGAAACGATGGCAAGTATTATGCCAAAGATCCTTAATGGATTCTTTTTATGACTCATTTGGAATCACCTTCCATAACCTCATCATACCATTGCGTATACTCATGCTGGACCTCATGCGCATCCATGTATCCTGTAAACATTGTTTTATCAACCGGGAAGCGCGCTGGTGTGAGATGTACCACATAGAAATGCAGCAAAATACCGGCTAAACTCAGTATTGCAAAACTGCCGTGTACAAATTTCAAGGAAAGAATTATCGACTTAGGTAGGATTGATGTGAAAAACCATGGTATCCATATAACAATTCCTGTAACTCCCATGATCAGGGCATCAAAGATTGCAACACTGAAAATATCGATCTTTTCAAGCCAGTTGTATTTGCGGTATCCTTCGGGCTGCTTTCCGATGTGGAATGCATATAAGACATCTTTTACAGCTGCTTTGCCATCATGGAGACCTGGAAGCACATTTTTCAATGGTGAGAAATCGATGAATGCCAGGTAGAGTGCAAAATAGATTGCATAATATATAGCTGATGCAACGAGTGCAATCCCCGCAACCCGGTGTATATACATCATCTTTGAAAGACCTATAAGTTCCGGAATCCACCCAAGTTCTTTAGGAAATATAAGAGAGATTCCTGTGAGATATAATATCATAATCGAAAGTGCACACACTGTATGTACTCCAATCTGTGCTTCTGAAAAACGTTCTATCATCTTAGCTGACATGATTCACCTCACTAATTTCTAATAAGTCTAAGATGTACAATTAATGTCAGGAATGTCAGGAAGCATGATCCACATACAACAATAAGTGTAAGACCAAGCTTTAGCAAACCAAGTAGTTCATATTCGGTACTTGTCATTAATGGAAGCGATGTGTCCGGTGTATTGTATGTTGACACTAAACCCATGACCAACCACACAAGTACAATGGTAATAACACATGCTATAAAACTAATATTTGATTTTGTAACCATTTTTATTCTCCTGTAAACACCATCGGATGTAAAACCGATTATTCAGCTGCCATTTCAAGTTGTTTAATTACTACAGCGATTGTATTTCTTAAGCGCTGCTCATTCAGTATCTTCAGATCCGATGATACATACTTGTTAATTTCAAACTTTTTCGGAATTTCCTTCCTATTGAGATCCAATGATTTTTCAAGCGTTCCTTTTTCAGGAGATATTCCCCAAAAACTCACATTTAAGAAAACTCCCATTACATGCGCTTTTATTTCGATCCTCTCAAGGTGTGATTCGGGTTTTATGTACACCATGTTGTGGGACTCAACGCCAAAATTTTCTTCGATTCCATTCCAGCCGTGCTCTTCCATTAATTGATGAATGGCAACGATGAGATACTTATCTTTCGCTGACGCCGCTGTATCACCTTTTCCTGTGCTGTGGTCACTCATAATAATACATCCTTTATAACAATAATACAATTATAAATTCTATATAAGTCACTGGGCGACAATACTTATATCTTTCGAAATTCACTCAGTAACGATGGTTTAATAGCAATAAAATACTATGGTTATGTATGAACTCAAAAACTGCTGTAATTATTGGATTAATGCTAGTTTCCCTGATATCATTACTATCGGTAGGATGTGTGGATCAAAAAACGGGTGAATATGAACTTATAAATGGCACAAAACCTTATCGTGAATCCCGGGACATAATGGATACAATTGTTACCATTGAAGTCCTTGATAATAATGAAACACATGCATTGAAATCCATAAATCTGGCATTTGATAAGATATATCATATAGACAACCTTATGAGCTCATATAAGAATGACAGCGAACTTAGCATCCTGAACCGTCAGGGGTATCTGGACAATGCAAACCCTGACCTTGTCTGTGTGCTTGAACGTTCAATATATTATTCAGAGGTCAGTGATGGCGCTTTTGATATTACCATAAAACCCATACTTGACCTGTGGAAAAGCAAGTACAGCCCTGGTGGCACATACATGCCCCCTATTCCTTACGAGATCAACGAGACACTGGAACTTGTTAACTATTCAGGTATTGTGTTTGATGGCAGCAACATCTCACTCCGACCAAACATGAGTGTAGTAGTTGGTGGTATTGCAAAGGGATATTCTGCTGACATGGCAATTGAGTCTCTAAAACTTGATGGCATTACAAATGGTTTTGTGAACGCAGGGGGAGATGGGAGATTTATTGGTCTTAACGAACAGGAGATGCCATGGGAAATCGGGTTGCAGAATCCGGATAAAAGTGGCGGAGCAGTCATAATAATGCAACTAAGTGATATGGCTGTCGCAACAAGCGGTAACTATGAACGCTATTTTAATGATGCTGCAAAGGTATCTCACATTTCAGACCCAAGAACCGGATATTCATCCATTGAATTAATAAGTGCCACAGTAATCACTGATAATGCGATGGATGCTGATGCTCTTGCAACAACTGTTTTCGTTCTGGGCGAAGAGGAGGGAATTAGTTTGATCGAGTGTCTTGATGGCGTTGAGTGTCTAATAATCACAGATGACAAGAGGATAGTGCGCTCAAGTGGGTTTGATAAATACGAGATCGAACAGGATAAAATAGCCGAATGAAGATCCCCACAGCAGAGCTGTGGGGTATTATAATAAAATAAATTTACATGTTTTACTTTTTGTCCGGATCAGTTTTTTGCTTGTGAAGTATCCATCCGGAAGAATCGATTTTTCCATTTGGTAACACGACTATTGTATCATCACTCATCCTTAATCTTGATTTTCTTAGCGTAACATCAATTATTACACCTCTGCGGTTTAGTGTCTCGATTTCATCACCAATATTAAAGTGTTTATCTAACAGGATGAATATTCCTGCAATTGCATCACTTAAAATATTCTTAACAGCTAAAGCTACAGCAGCACCAACCAAAAATGAAGCGCCCATAATGGGCATCAATATCTCTTCTAATTCAAGTTCGGCAACAATGAATAATATAACACCAAACCATAAAATATATTTTACAATTCTTTGCAAAATATTATTTATATCAGAAGATAAATTGAAAACCAATAATGAATTTTTGACAGCCCTGTTTACAATGCCAATTAAGAACCAGGAAATTGGCAAAACTATGATTATTTTCAAATAGGGTTCAACCATTATGAGTAACTCGGATATTTTTTGTTCCATATATTTCACCTGTTCAATTAATTAACCAATTTCAGATGATTTAAAACTCGGGTAATTCATAGTTTTTCCTTTGCCGTATTCAAAGATGCGGTAGATCCATCCATCTTATCGGCAGCAAGCAGTATCTCCTTAGCAGCATCCCCAAAACCGGCAGTTTCTATTTTCACAGCCCATTCCCTGAAACTTTTACTGTGACTTTCATTATGCTCAATCCAGTGTCCAAGAAGGTGTGTAAGTTTAGCTTCATCTATTTCTTCAGTCATTGTATCACTCCCTTAATATTACATATTATTGTTAATCAAACGTTTCGCGGATCGCTTATCTCCCCGGTCAGCGCCGATGCGGCTGCTGTCGCAGGTGATGCAAGATAGATATATCCCCCTGTTCCCATTCGTCCTTTAAAATTACGGTTTGCGGTTGAGATGCATACTTCACCTTCAGCAATTACTCCCATGTGCGCACCAAGACAAGGTCCGCATCCCGGTGTTATAAGAGCTACTCCTGCTTGTAAAAGTGTTTCAGCAATGCCGTTTTGAATCGCATCAATCAGGACACTGCGCGATGCAGGTGCAATAACGGTCCTGACCACGACCTTCTCACCTTTGAGTATATCTGCCGCAACCTTTAGATCCTCAAGTCGTCCGTTAGTGCATGTACCTATGAACACCTGATCTATCTTCGTGCCTTCAACTTCCGGGACACTGCAGACGTTATCTACTTCATGCGGTTGGGCAACCTGCGGCTCAAGATCGGTAACATCAATATCATACTCCTTAATATATGCTGCATCCCTGCCAGCATATACAGGTTCGTACTCCTCTACCGCCCGCTCTTTAATATAATCAAATGTGATCTCATCTGGCGGTACAATACCTGTCTTTGCCCCCATCTCGATTGCCATGTTAGAAAGTGTCATGCGTCCTGACATTGAAAGCGATTCAATGGTGTCACCGTAAAACTCCACCGCCCTATAGGTTGCACCGGCTGCACCGATCGTTCCTATTATATTGAGTGTCAAGTCCTTTGCAGATATGCAGTTGCCAAATTTACCGTTGACTGTAATTTTTATGCTCTCCGGCACCTTGAACCAGAGTTTCCCCGTAGCAAATATTTCTGACATATCGGTTGCACCCACTCCCGTACCAAAGGCACCGAATGCTCCATATGTGCACGAATGCGAATCCGCACCCACAACAAGTTTTCCGGGTAAGGCGAACCCATTCTCAGGGAACACCTGATGACATATTCCTTCGCCGATCTCGTAAAAGTTCGATATTCCCTGTTCACATATCCACGAGCGTATGTCATGCTGCAAAGCTGCAGCGGTTTCATTATTCGCGGGAGAAATGTGGTCAAACGGTATCACGATCCTGTCAGGGTTCCATACTTTTTCAATTCCCATCTCCCGAAATGACCTGACTGCAAGAACACTTGTACCGTCATGCGCCATTGCATAATCTACATTTGCAGTCACAAAATCGTTGGCTTTTGCCTTTTTACCTGATGCACGGCTAAATATTTTCTCGCTAATTGTGCTCAAAGATACAACTCCTGTTAAATCGTGGTATAAGGTAAGCAGGTAAGGTTAATAGTTATTTGCATCCGGCACGGCATTATTTATATAGTCTCAGCAATTTTATTAGAATTGTTAAAGACAAAAATGAGGGACAATTTCCCCCTCCTTATACATTGCCTTTATTCTCATAAATTTTCTCCATCCTTTCCTTCAAATTGTTTGATCAGATATATATATATTCATCAGCAATTCGCAGATCGCCCAAAAATGCCCTTATTCATAATTGCCATCTTCAATAATACCGGCGAAACAATAATTGAGACAATTACCATCAGCACTATTGCAGAAAAAACTTCATCCCCGATGATACCCATGCTCCTACCAGTTGATATAACCACAAGCTCAACACCAGCCCGCGGCATCATACCCAGACCGAATACCAGGCTGTCATGGTAATCAAAGCCAATCAGCCTTGTTCCGATAAAACCGCCTATAAGTTTACCCAGTAGTGCCAGTACAACCACAAAAGCAGCGAATAAACCGGCTGTTCTTACAATTTCAAATTCAACAGACATTCCGATAAATGCAAAAAAGATCGGAACAAAAATCCCATAAGCAAGTCCGCTCACCTTGCTTTGTACATCACTAATCTTTGCAAGCGGGACATCCGATAGAAGAACACCACCTATAAATGCCCCGATCACAGCATGCAGCCCGAACACTTCTGCAAGATAAGCTGAAAAGAGTGCTATTATTATTACAAATGCAAAAATGGATTCCTTGACATGCATTTTCTGGACGCATGTAAAAAGACGCGGGAACACCTTCAAACCAAAGAAACCCATTATTGCCATGTACCCAACAATTTTTGCTGCAATTATAAGGATCTGCATGCCGGATGGGATCTGGTTATATGTTGCCATTGTTACTACGATTAAAAGCAGGAAGATGCATATAATATCATCAAATATGGCAGAGGTTAGCATCATCGTTCCGGGCCGGCTTGAAAGAGAATCAGAGTCGATCAATGTCTTGACCACGACCCCGATACTTGTCGGGCTGAATGCAACTCCCATGAAAATACTCTGCAAAAATCCAAGTTTGAATATCAATCCAAGCAGGAAACCAAAACCAAATGCAAAAAACATCTGCAATATGGTCGGGATAAGTGCTTTTCCGGATGCACTGCGCAACTGTGTGATATGGACTTCCCTGTAGCCTGCCGTAAATAGCAGGAATATCGCACCAAGTTCGGCAAAGAATGACAGCACATCGCTATCCGGCTCTATAAACAATACACCAATTACAACTCCTGCAAATATCTCCCCCAGTATTGCAGGATAACCTGCTCTTTCAATGACTTCCCCGAAGACTTTTGCTAAAAACACGATGAGAAGGATCAGAAGTAGATCATCCATTTAACCTAGGCCCCTTGTTCTGTAAACTTCATTTATGACATCACGTTTGGATACAATACCGACCAGTTTTCCGTCATCGATCACGCAGGCACGATCGATGCGATGCTTTAGCATCATCTCAGCAGCATCGCACAGATCAGTGTCATAAGAAATTGTTACCGGGTGTGGTATCATGATATCTTTTGCATTTTCACCAAGCGACCTGACCGCAGCCAGGTGGGTATGTTTGGTTCGGGGGACATGCTTAAACAGCAGCACTTCCAGTACAATATTTTGGTCGATGACACCCACAAGTTCATCACCGGCGCTTAAGACCGGATACGTATGAAAATTGTGCTCTTCAAATATCCCGATCACATCTTCAACGGGATCCTCTTCTGCGACGGTGATGACATCTTTCGACATGATCTCAGCGATACTTACGCCAATACATTTGTTTTTCGCAGAATCGGATAGACTTTTGGTTTTACTTGTTGTCATCGTTTATGCCCAAATTGTATATCTAACAAATCACGTTTTTACACCCAATCATAATGTCGTATAACTTCGATGTTGAAATCATACAGAAGACTGTTCTCAACATATCCAAAAAACAAACATCCTTCACATTGAGTGGATATTGATTTTCTTATCTCCTTTGACAAATTCCATATATTTTCAATACCGTTTTTGACATTACCAAGAGCAGCCTTCTTTACACGACAATTCTCCACAGTACCATCTGCTGTCACATTAAGGACAATATCACTTGCATGGCATTTGAAATCTGTTGTGCGATCCCTGACCATGGTAAGATATGTAATTGAGTTTATGATCGGATAACCTTGCATTTTCATTTCGATTATACGCTGGACAGTATCCTGATACTTCTTCATATCCTTTATTCCGAGTTCATTCCAAACATCCTTATCAATACCCACAAATTCATAAAGAGGTTCAAACGATATCCTGACATCCAGTTCCTTTGCAAGATGGATAAGAGGTTCAATATCATCAAGGTTCTTGCCACCTATCACACAATTCATGAGCAGTGGGTTCTTTCGTCCTTCCTTTGCTTTCTTGATACCTGGTAGTATCTCATCAAAATCAATTCCTCGAATTTCCCTGTAACTCTCAATACCATCCACAGAAACAGACAGATAATCAAGATCTTTTAGTTCATCAGCTCTCTTTTCAAGTAATTTTCCATTTGTGATAATGGATGTGATCATCCCGATCTTGTGTGCATGTTCCAGTATATCCGGCAGGTCTTCCCGAAGCAGGGGTTCAGCAGTCCATGCATTGTAATACAAAATACCAAACGATCTGGCATCGTCAAGCATGCTTATTATCTCTTTGAGACTCATCTCATCGCCATCAGCTTTCCAGTATTCACAGAACTTACATCTCATATTGCATTTCGAATTGATAGCATGAGACATTACAAATGGTCGTTTTTTGACCCTGAGTTGCCAGAGGGCTTGTGCTGTAAGTACGGGAGAGAATCCGGTCATGATGCGTATTTTGGTTGGGAGTGTAGATATAGATTGGGTTTAAATCAAACAAAACAAGGGTTTTTTCACCTGATTCCAATAAAACCGGAAATACACAACCAAAGTTCTTGGTTAAAGGCACAAAAAAAAGATAATAGGTGCCTGCGATCAAGCAGGCAATGTTTGAAGTATTTATCCGAAGAGTGCACCAAGACCGGCCATTCCGCTCTCTTCTGCTTCTTCTTTCTCTTCTTCTTTTGATGCTACTTCATCTGCTTCCGGAGCACCTGTTGCTGCCTCGCCTGCAATTGCAGGTGCCGCTGCTGTGGGTGCTGCTGCAAATGCTGCTGTTGCCATTGCCTCTTCGATGTTAACGCCATCGAGTGCTGCAACAAGTGCTTTTGCACGGTTTTCGTCAACTACTGTACCTGCTGCCGCAAGTACGGCAGTAACTGCTTCGTCTGTGATATCTTTTCCAGCGTTGTGTAATAAAAGTGCTGCATATATGTATTCCATCGCAAATCACCTTGTTTAATTAATTTATTAAATTAAATTCCATTATCCAAAGAGTGCACCAAGACCGGCCATTCCGCTCTCTTGTGCCTCTTCATTATCTTCTTCCTTCTCTTCATCCACAATTTCTGTTGCTGCTACGGTTTCGATGACCGTTGCTGTTGTTGCTGCTGCACCAAGTACTTCTTTGAGTTCAACGTCAACTGCATTTTCATTGTTGCCCAAAGCAACCGATGCAACAGATAGCATCTGTGAATTTGCCTTACCAAGCAAAGTGTCCATCAGTTCCGGTTCGAATACTACCGCATTCACACCAACATTGCGTGATTCCGAAACAGCCTTTGAGATCAAAGTATTGATCGTTGCGCTTGTCGGATATGCAACATTAACAGACAGGTTAAACGCCTGCTGTATTGCTGTTGTAAAATTAGAGAAGTATTTATCTTCATCAATAACCAGTACATCAGGTGTGTATATTAAACCCGCTTCATAGACTGCATTAAGATTCAACCCTACTTCCATAGGATAGATCTCAAGCCTTGTCAACATGGCTGCAAGTTTTTGGGAAACGGTCTCACCTTTCTTTACAACAGTCTTTGTTTTACTGATAACAACTGAACCACCATCAATCGCTGCAGGAATTCCTGCACCTTGCATATCTCCTAGTATAGGTCCAGGTGGGAAACTTGTCGGGCCTTTTTCCACAATGATATCTTTTGGAGAAATTGCACCTGCTTTTATTGGGGCAGGGCTTTTGCTCTGCTCAAGCAATTTGTAAAGCTTAAATGGATCCTTATTCGTAAACACCAGTGCAGTCTGCACATCGATGTGATCAACCATCTTTTGAACATCTTCACCGGATTCATCAAGTGCACGTTTGATAAGAGTATTTCTGAACACTTTTATAACAGCTATGTCCTTAAAATTTCTTCTCATAGCCTGAAGCTGTTTTGCAGGAATACCTTTGATACCGATAATTCCGAACAATGGATGTGATCGAATAAGAGATTTTATCTCTTCAACTTCATCCTTTTTCCACTGTGGGATGTGTTCTGTATGATGCACTTCTTCCATCATATCACCCTCACAGAGTTACCCATTGTAGTCGTAATATATATCGACTTCAGGTTTTGTTTACCCTTGTCAAGAGAACGTTCTAACCTGCTTATCACAGTATCAATGTTCTCTGTAAGATCATCCACACTCATTTCGCGACTGCCAACTGCAACGTGAAATGTTAATTTATCCTTTGACCGTAACCGGATCGAGTTCTTAGTGGTATTGATCATATCCACTACATTCCTGTCAGGTGTGAGCGGAACTGGCATTTTGCCCCTTGGTCCTAAAATTGCACCTAATGATTTACCAATAAGCGCCATATACTGGACTTCCGCAATAAAAGAGTCACATTCATTTGCAAGAGATCGTGCCTTTGACTTGTCAGATCCCAGTTCTTCTATGTCCTCTTCCGTAAGAACATAATCTGCACCTGCATTCTTTGCCTGCAGCCCGACATCACCCATTGCAAAAACCGCAATCTTTCTGGATTTGCCAAGACCTTTAGGAAGTACAACCATTTCGTCCACCCTATACTTTGGCTGGCTCATATCAAGATTTTTCAAATTGACTGCCAAATCCACACTTTCCCTGAATTTACGTTCAGGAGAATCCTCAAGTAACTGTTTTACGGTATTTACTATATCTTTTTCTGTCATTTTGCTCCTCCCGTAGTGTGCAAATAATTATTTGCATGCAGGAACTGATCCCACACCCGGATATGCACATGGAATATGTGGTTAATCCGGTACAGCCGCTTCGGCCTACTACGGATGTCATAAAAACCGTATGGTCTTATGGGCTCTTCAATAGGAGAGAGCTTGCTTTTAAACCTATCGGTTAACTGTATATTAAATATTGAGTGTTCCAATCTGAAGATTTCACCATTTTTCGGCTGCCAGCACTTCGTCGAATTTTCCTTCATCGATCGATTTCTGGCATTCTCTCGGATCAAGCCCTTCAACAGTAACACCCATCGGAATGCATGTACCGATGACCTCTTTCACTGCAGCTTTAAGATCGTATGAAAGGATGTCATCTTTTTTCATACGTGCAACCTTTGCAGCCTGTGGTATTGTCAGATCACCGACAATAACCGTACCTGCTTCGCCTGAACCTTTTTCAATTCCGATCTCTTTCTTGATCAATGCAGATGTAGGTGGTGTCCCTATTTCGATCTCTATATTTTTATTGTCATCTATGATAACCTTCACAGGAACCTGCATTCCATTAAAGTCCTTTGTTTTTTCGTTGATCTTATCGATCACATCTTTTATATTTACACCAAGCGGTCCAAGTGCCGGACCAAGAGGTGGACCTGGATTTGCTTTCCCGCCTGCTACTAATGCTTCAACAACATTTGTCATTTTAAAATCACCTTCTGTGTTTAGTAATTAATTGTAAATTAGTAATCTGTATATCAAAATCCGTGTCTGAGAAATTCATTAAATAAACATTCTCAAGCATTTTCTTTCTCTTTCTTAAGAATCCTCACTGTGTCCCCACGAATGGTAATGGGTATTGGTACAACTGCATCGAATAATTCAACTGTTATCTCCTCATGACCTTCGTCAACCCGTTTGACACGAGCTTTCTCACCCTTGAACGGACCGGATGTCACCTCTATGATAGCACCTTCAGTGATTCCCGTTACGGTAGGTTTCGGGGTCAGGAAATGTGCAACCTCAGCGAGACTGGACTGCCCTTTTACTACCATTCGTGCATGTGCAACATTCTGGATTGTAAGGTCAACAATACCGGAATCAGGTGCTTCTACAAGAACATAACCTTTAAGCTCATCCGGGACAAGGATCGCTCTTATGTCAAAATGCTCTTTCCTCGCAATCATCGCCATCATATTGGCAACTGAACGCTCTTGATTTGCAGTAGTTTTCACAACAAAAATTGCAGCATCGTCACTCATAATAATTACATCCACTGGGGCATTTCTGTAAGAAGTACATAAATGATGAATCCAACAAAACCTATGAAAATAATACCAATTCCTGCTACCTTAGCAATCATCAGAAATTCACTCCTTGATGGTTTCTTGGTCAACTTGAGTACTCTCAAGTACGATTTTATAGTCTTACCAACGTTTATATTTTTTAAATTAAATGTGCCTTCTGCCAAAATTATTCACAACCGATTGCATGATATGTTGTTCATTTATCTATAATATGTAATATCAGACTGACGTGATTGGTTTTCAATCTTATATAAGAGTAAGGCAAATTAAATAGTTTACACCATAAAATACCTTTCGATTGAACTTATGGAATACCCCAGGAAAATCCTCATTACAATCGGATTGAATCGCATTATATTATTATTATTATTATTATTATTATTATTATTATTATTATTATTTATATCCCACAAGAATACTTCCTGCGGTCGCATTTGTCTGAAGTACAAAAAATCATACTTTATTTACAACGAGAAACTCTTCGCTAACATTCGAATTAACCCTAAATATACAATCCATACAGTACATAAAAACAAAGATATTCCCTTATTATTGTCAGTAAATATTGTTTAGAATATTAAAATGAAAAGGCTAACTTTTTCATTTTACAAAATCAATACCATATCTGCGTGTGACGTTTTGGGCACCGCCATGTCCGTATATCTGTGGAGATTTAACACCCGTAACAACTATCATCGTGCGCACTGTGTGTTCCAGTTCAGGATCAACCTGTGCACCCCATATAAGTCTTGCATTGGGGTCTATGCGACTGTATACTTCTTGCACAACGCTTTCCGCTTCTGCAATTGTCATATCCGGTCCACCTACCACATTCACAAGTGCCGATGTCGCACCAGAGATATCCACATCAAGAAGTGGGCTTCTGAGTGCTTTTTGGACTGACTCTATTGCCATATCTTCACCATCTGCTTCTCCAAGTCCGATCATAGCAACACCGCCATTTTGCATAACTGTCCTGACATCTGCAAAGTCAAGATTCACAAGACCCGGCTTTGTAATAAGTTCAGTGATACCTTTAACAGCTCTCATAAGCACCTCATCAGATACCTTGAATGCTGCCTGCAATGGCAACCTTGGAACAATCTCAAGTAACTTGTCGTTTGGAACTACAATAACCGTATCTGCAACATCCCGCAGCCTCTCAAGACCCGCCTCGGCATTGGTACGCCTGACCTGTCCTTCAACTCCGAACGGTAAAGTTACAACTGCAATAGTCAGTGCACCTGCATTCCGTGCAGCCTCCGCAACGATTGGAGCAGAGCCGGTTCCGGTTCCGCCACCAAGTCCGGTAGTGATAAATACCATATCGGAATCTGCAACAACTGCATTGATCTCATCCACGCTCTCAAGTGCAGCATCTTCCCCGATCTGTGGAAGACTTCCTGCACCAAGCCCTCTTGTCTTTTTTCGGCCAATTAGTATCTTATGGTCAGCTTCAACATGCAAAAGGTGCTGGGCATCGGTATTCATGGCAATGAGTTCTGCACCCTGTATTCCTTCATCCCTCATGCGCTGGATACTGTTAGAACCGCCACCACCACATCCAATTACTTTGATATTTGTCTGCAGGTCACGTAGCATTGCTTCAAGTTCTGCATTGATATCCTCGTACACCGGGGCACTTGAACTAATGTGTCCCTCCTGTACAGACCGCACCAATGCCTCTTCTACGATGGATTTCATAATGTTTTCCTCCAAGAGTAAAATAGTCAATATATTAAAAATCAATTGTATTTATTAATGTGATCTTTTTCCGGTTTGATTGATACACCATTTCAGGTGTTACGGTTTTCCCGTTAACTGTGACCGCCTTTCCACTTGTCAGTTCCCCGAACATAGGTCCTGAAGGGATACCAAATTTGCGGGCAAGTTCCGGGTTGAATTTTTTATCGATAATATACAGTATATTCTCATCTGGAATATATTTGATTTCATAACGTTCTTTTAGTATTTTAATGCATTCATTTGTGAGTTCCTGCGTTACGACCCTCGCGCAATCGTCATCGATGGTGAAAATCACATTTGCAATTATTCCATTTGAGCGTTCAATATATGCAATGTTGTAATTGTCCAAAAAAGCCCTGACACGTTTCATATCTACAGTTTCGGTTTCCTGCAATAATTCCCGATCGAACCTGAAAGCCTTAATCTCAGGATACTTACATCCTCTGTGTGGTAGACCAAGCATCAGGATCTCATTTTTCATGCCATCCGTAATTTTCACACGTCCGTTCTGGCAAAAATCATTTGCCTTTTGGCGCACCTGTTTAAAAAATTCCCATGGAATTGCATCCATCTCCCTGATATCCCCTTCCCGTAACACCTCATATCCAAGTTCTTCAACGATCTTACCTATTCGATCACGTTCCCTGGCAGGCATGGATTTGCGGTCAAAATATATAAAATCGGCATATGAGTTATCAAATGCCTGTTTGATCAGTTCTTTGTCGATATGCTGCAACTGGTAATTAGGAAAATTGTGACCAAACGTAATATTTGTCTCAAACAAAAGTTTCGACTGGCGCGGTGCATAATGCCCTCCGCCAAAACCCATGGCAACAGGAACTTCCCTGTTGTCAAGGGACATAATAGCACTTGCAATAATTTCCCCGGGAACCGGATCATTCCATTGTGTTTCATTACTTCCGATCTCAACATACACTGACGGGATATTGAGATGCGTAGGACCATGGTGAGTTGATTCCATCGAAACAGTGTAATTAGTTGTTTTTGCCAGCATCTGCAAAGTCTTAAGAAGCGAACGCAGTGCATAAGGTGCCGCTTTTGCAAATTCCTGCGCCCGTCCCCCAAATTCAGCATCCGTCACATTTCCTGTGAAATGTGCGGTTAGAAGCTTGCGTCCATCATTACTTTTGTGTTTTGATGCAAAAATTATGATTTTCGCTGGCAGACCGCAATTGATTAACTTTTCATCGATCCCATCCTGATATATGTGATATTTATCGACCTCAACTATCCTGAAGTTGTCAAACTCATATATCTGGCACACATCAGGACAACCATCACATGTGCATCTTATCCAGATCCATTCATGCATGGACAGGAGATGATTTTTGATATTCTGGCTTGCACTGTCAAGAGTTGAGCAGATGATTGTTATCTTTGGCTCCACTGCTTCTTTTATAATCTCATCAACAGTTATATTTTCGGACCCCTTTTCTTTAAACAATCGTCCAGCTACCTCGAATATCTTGTTTTTGGTCTCTATTTTCTTTTTTTCACGCAGGGACATGTTACCATCTTCTTAACATATAGTGACTATGGGTCAAATATGACTATAGTCACATATTGGTCATTTTGGAGTTTAGTAAAAGTTTTATTCAGGAATGAGATTTCTAAAATTTAAGTATATTTTTAACTATCTTATAAATGTAAGTAGAAGGGTTGCTTTCGATGCTGAATATATTTATTTTATTGCTTTCATGCAAGCTCTTTAACTTTTTTGCATTTTTAATTGCTGTTTCTCTGCGACTTAATAATATCTCAAAATAGTCTCCATTTTTCAGATATTCCGGAATATATTTTTTTAGCCTATTTATTAGGTCGTGATTATTCAATGGATGCCCATAGTATTCATAATGCAAAAGATACCACATCTCAAAAGAAGGATTTGACATGCCGATTTTTACACTTTTACCTGCATTTTTACAGGCACTAATAATCTGGGTGTTGATGTTGATGTTGCCATTGCAATCAAAAACACACCAAATATCGTCACCGTTTTTGAGATCAAGATCGTATTTTTTAATTTGACCTTTAGCAAATTTCACAAGATTTGCAGGGTCAGTATATTTTGTGTTAGGTGTTTCTATATTACTTTCCGCACATCTCGAAACCGCTTTAATCGTAATTAAATCAAACCAATTTCCCGTTGTGGGGCAAGATTAACTGATTATTCTTTTACAATTATAACATATGCTTTCCAACCCCTGTATTTTTTAGGCGCGTCAATTTTTGCAGAGTTGCCGAAAGGTGTGATCTTCTTTTCATAAATCAATTCAACCTGTTCTCGTAAGATAAAGTCTTCAGCTTTAACCTCGACTTTTCTCATATTACTGATATCCTTGGATATCCTTAAATACTTTGTGTTATCATTCAAATAGGTGTGATATTATTGCACTTAATTTAGAAAATATATTGTAAATTAAATTCACTTGACTCATGTGAACAATATGAATAATGCAGAATCACTTGAATTCGAATCGGAAACAATAGACGCATTACCGATCATAAACCACTTCATCGATAGGTTAGGTCTCGATAAAATTATAGAATATGCCATGTCGTATGCGAATCCAAGCAACCGTATTATGCCATATATATCCGTTGACATGCTTTTGAGAAATATTATAATTGGTCGTTTACCGGTTAATGGATTCAAAAAATGTGTGTCACTTTTTGACTCCCATCTTTTTAATCTCAAGTCTGAACAAGTTGATTATATCAACGATAACATCATTGATAAGGCTCTTGAAAATTCTAAATCAACAGGATAAAATACGATTAAAAGCCAGATGAGATGTGCGGAAAGTAAGATGAATATATAGGTATGATCAAATAATTGGAAGGAAAGGATGGAGAAAATTTATGTACATAAAGGCAATGTATGAGGAGGAAATTGTTCCTTATTTTCATATCTGCAAATACGACACCGCTTAAAAACCGTTTTGTATTTCATGTTTATAATTGTGAGAACGTGCCGCTCTGCGCACGGTCGCGTCGTTTTTTGCATCTGTCTGATCCCCTCCATCTAGCGACATTATATGGTTGACACGACACTAGGCATCTCATAATTATGGTGCTCATAGGTCACAAAAGCATTCCAAAACTAAGATGTCAAGACACCAGCACCCGCTGCAAAAACTCCCCTGTATACGAGGTTTTAACCTGCGCAATATCTTCCGGTGTCCCTTCCGCAAGAACCTCTCCGCCGCCATCCCCTCCTTCGGGTCCAAGATCGATTATCCAGTCTGCGGTTTTAATAACATCCGGATTGTGTTCAATGACTATGACAGTATTGCCTCCTTCAACCAGTCGCTGTAACACCTCAAGGAGTTTCTTAACATCATCGAAATGGAGCCCTGTCGTTGGCTCATCAAGAATATACACTGTTTTTCCTGTTGATCTGCGGCTAAGTTCGGTTGCAAGTTTAACGCGCTGTGCCTCGCCGCCCGATATAGTTGTTGAGGATTGTCCCAGTTTAATGTAACCCAATCCTACGTCAAATAACGTTTGGAGTTTTTTCTTGATCTTCGGGATGTTACCAAAAAAACCAAGTGCTTCTTCTACAGTCATATCAAGGACATCTGCAATCGTTTTTCCTTTGTACTCGATCTCAAGCGTCTCACGGTTATATCGTTTGCTATGGCAGACTTCACACGGTACATACACATCCGGCAGGAAGTGCATCTCAATAGTAATTATACCATCACCCGAACAAGCCTCACACCTGCCGCCCCGCACATTGAAACTGAACCTGCCGGGTTTGTAACCACGCGCACGTGCAAGTTGGGTCTGTGCAAAAAGCTCCCGAATTGGTGTGAAAAGATTGGTATAAGTAGCAGGATTTGATCGCGGCGTGCGTCCAATCGGGGACTGGTCAATAGTGATAACCTTGTCAACATTCTCAAGTCCGGTTATATTATCGTATTTACCGGGCCGATCACGTGCACGGTGGAGTTTTTGTGCAAGTATCTTGTTTAAGGTCTCATTTATCAAAGTACTCTTGCCGGACCCTGAAACTCCTGTTATGCAAACCATAACACCAAGCGGAAAATCTACATTGATATTTTTGAGATTGTTCTGGGCCGCCCCCATGAGCGTAAGTGTACCTGTTGGACTGCGTCTGGTATATGGAACCTCTATCTTCAACTTTCCGCTCAGGTACTGGCCTGTAAGTGACTTTTTGTTTGATATTATCTGCTTTGGACTGCCTTGTGCCACAATTTCACCGCCGTGTATCCCTGCCCCTGGTCCCATATCCACTACATGATCGGCATTTTGTATTGTCTCCTCATCATGCTCGACAACAATGACCGTATTCCCGATATCCCTCAGATGCCTGAGGGTATTTATCAGGCGCAGGTTATCTCTCTGGTGAAGGCCTATGCTTGGTTCATCAAGAATGTATAGTACACCCATAAGGCTTGAACCTATCTGGGTCGCAAGCCGGATACGCTGCGCTTCACCACCTGAGAGAGTGCCGGCAGATCTACCAAGCGTAAGATAATCAAGCCCGACATCCATCAAAAATCCGAGTCTGGATTTAATCTCTTTAAGTATGAGATGGGCAATTGTATACTCGCGATGGGTAAGTTTTGGTTCGAGTTCACTAAAAAAATGAAGTGTATCTTCAACTGACATTTGCGTGATATTTATGATATTTATATTATCTATCGTAACTGCCAGACTTGTGGGTTTTAATCGCTTTCCATCACATACATGACAATGTTTTGTATTGATATATTTGCGGACTCTTTCCTTTGTGCCTTCGGATTCGGTCCTGTCATGCAGTCGTGACAGATAGGATATAACGCCATGAAAATGACCTTTATGCTCCCATAAACTTCCGCCTCCGCCGGTATGTATGAAAGGGATAAGTTCATGTGTTCCATGCAGGATCATTTTCCGGAACCTGGGTTCAAGCTTTCCAAAAGGAACATCCATCGAAAATCCGAAATAGCGGGCAAGGGATGTGACTGATTGCATGTAATATCCGTCTTTTTTTCCCCACGGTTCGATCGCACCTTCGATAAGGCTTAGCGTTGGATCCGGAACGATTATTTCCGGGTCAAATTCCATTGCCGTACCAAGTCCGTGGCATTCCTGACATGCGCCCTGCGGACTGTTAAAGGAAAATGCAGCCGGCTCCAGATCCTCAAATCCAATACCACAGTCAGGACATGCCAGATTTTCACTGAATATTAGTTCCTCACCGTCAAGTATATGGACAATGATCGTGCCGCCGCCTTTTTCAAGTGCTGTTTCAACTGAATCGGACAGGCGTTCTTTGATTCCCTCCTTTATGGCAAGCCTGTCAACCACAATCTCAATGTTATGTTTTTGGTAACGTCCGAGTTCAATGGTATCAATGTCTTCAAGTGATACAACTTCTCCATCGACACGGACGCGGGAATACCCTTCAGTTCCAAGTTCAGCGAGCATTTTGCGGTATTCACCTTTGCGTTCGCGGACAAGCGGAGCAAGAATATGGATCTTTGTACCCTTTGGAATACCCAATATACTATCAACGATCTGGTCAACACTCTGCGGCTCGATTATCCTGCCGCAGTCGGGGCAGTGGCGTACTCCTATTCTTGCATAGAGCAGCCGCAGGTAATCGTATATCTCTGTTACCGTCCCAACAGTTGAGCGTGGGTTTTTGCTTGTGGTCTTTTGCTCGATAGAGATTGCAGGCGATAAACCTTCTATGTACTCAACATCCGGTTTTTCCATGAGCCCCAGGAACTGGCGAGCGTAGGCGGAGAGCGACTCGACATATCTTCTCTGCCCTTCCGCATAGATCGTGTCGAATGCGAGGGAAGATTTACCTGAACCGCTAAGTCCGGTTATAACAATAAGTTTGTCGCGCGGGAGCGTGATATCAATGTTCTTGAGGTTGTGTTCATTTGCGCCTTTTATTACGAGGTTGTTTAATGCCATACTGGCATTTGGATGTATGGGGTTGTAGGTAAAACTTGCGGTGGCTTGAAGCGGCATTATGTGTAAATGTTGTAGTGATGGTAAAGTCATCAAAGTTCAGCAATATCCTTGTAGGGACGCGCTGAATATTCAGTAGTGTCCGATGTTTCTTGTAGTATATGATCTATAAGATTATGTAGTCCGAGTTAATCCGACCGTAGGGATATTTTTCCAGATCTATGCACTTAGATATTGATAATTCCTTCAATTTTCACGGATATTTCGTAATTCATTCTACCATACACGATGCCCTCCCGATATATTATATTACTTTGATAATTTCAATTGTTAATGCTAGATTGGTCCCAAATTATTACGGCTGGTTATTATGTCGAATGGTAAATATTAAATATATATACTATTTATTATTACCAATCTAATAATAGTTTCATGTTTTTAGAGACTTATTAATATATTTCGGATGAAATGAATCATGGCAAAGAAAATTAACCACAAAGGATACAGAGTACACAGAGAATCATTGCTTTTTATCTTAGTGTCCCTCTGTGTTCCATGTGATTTTACGACCATTCCGGAAGATAATAAAAAGTCTCTGTTTTGATTTATAAACAGGGTTATTGAAAATAGACATAAGAGGATAAAATGATACGAAATATCAAAGTAGAGCACCTCGTAGAGACTCCGGTGGAAAAGCAACAGATCGAACTTGTAGAGCGAAAAGGTGTCGGGCATCCTGACAGTATTTCGGATGGACTGGCAGAGGCTGTTAGCCGCGCATTGTGCAAGGAATATATTGAAAAATGCGGAGTTGTGCTTCACCATAATACGGACGAGACACAGATAGTGGCAGGACGATCCAATCCACAATTTGGTGGCGGAGAGGTTATAAAACCAATATACACAATGCTTGTTGGGAGGGCCACAAAAGAATTTGATGGCCAGGAGATCGCAGTTGAAGCGGTTGCAATTGAAGCGGCTCGCAAATACGTCAAAAACACAATCGCAGATATTAATCTTGAAAGGGATATGATCATAGACTGTAAACTCGGAACAGGTTCATCGGATCTCAGGGATGTTTTCAATCGGGAACAGGTTCCATTGGCAAATGACACATCATTTGGTGTGGGTCATTCACCGTTCTCTGAACTTGAACAAATAGTTTACAATGCAGAACGGATGCTCATTACAGACCTTAAGAAAAATATCCCGGGTATCGGAGAGGATATCAAGGTCATGGGTCTCCGCGATGGTGATGATATGACACTTACGATAGGATGCGGTATGGTGGGTAGGCATGTGGATGACCTCGATCATTACATAAGCATAAAGGAAGAGATGCAGGATTATGTGGTTGATCTTGCTGGTAAGTATACAGATCGCAACGTTGTTGCTTATGTCAATACTGCAGATAAGATCGATGAGGGGTCAGTGTTTATGACAGTAACCGGAACATCTGCAGAGATGGGGGACGATGGATCTGTCGGTCGTGGAAACCGCTGCAATGGATTGATTACACCAAATCGCCCGATGAGCATGGAAGCGACCAGCGGAAAGAATCCGATAAACCATGTCGGAAAGATATACAACCTTCTCTCCACCCAGATGGCAAAGGATATTGTAAAAGCGGTTCCTGAGGTTGAGGATGTATATATAAGGATTCTCTCACAGATCGGTCAGCCGATCGACCAGCCGCTTGTTGCGAGTGCACAAATAATTCCAAAAGAAGGTGAGAATTTTGCAGTCATCAGGGCTGAAGCAGAGGTTGTTATCGATGACTGGCTTGCAGATATCACAAAAATTACGGATATGGTGATCAATGGAAAGCTGGATACTTTCTAAGTGTGTGATCAAAAGCGATATTGGGCGGATAATTGATGTGCTTTGACATCCGGCACCTGCCCGATCATTTTTTTAGTTCAATTTGGCGAAAAGAATAAGTACCATTGTGCGTATGGGAATGGTGCATCGCCTATTGTTAACATTGACCCGCCTTAACTCAGTGGTAGAGTGCGCGGCTGTAGTATGGTTCATGCGATTTTTGTGTCGCACATACCGCGCAGGCACCGCGATGTCCCCGGTTCGAGTCTGGGAGGCGGGACCTTTTAACAAAAGGCTTAAATGCAAAAACATGCATTATGGTGTGCTTTCAAATAACATGTTCGGATAGTGTAGTGGCCTATCATGGAGCCCTGTCGAGGCTCCGACTCGGGTTCGAATCCCGGTCCGAACGTTCCTACTCCTTTTTTATAGTATATAATTTATAATTTTTATATCCACGTAGCAAATCATATAAACGTATCCATTTCAAATCAAAGGGTAATAGACTACATTTTGTAAATCGAAAGATGCTTCTGCATTTGATTTAAATAATCCGAATATGCATTTCACCCTGCTTTTCGAAGTATATACTAAAAAACATATAAAGTGTATTTGGAATCAATTTCGACAAATGAGGATGAAATATCCCATCTTGCAGTCGTCGAAGGCCGTTGCCAGCCCCAAGCCTCCTAAGAACGGTACGTAAAAGTTTTCCTTCATACTGCTCAAAATCCGCCAGCCACCACAGGACACACAGCACCCGGGACAGCTAGCGGTACTAATTTATTTGCAGTTAATCAGATATCGCCTCCACAAGCCCCGGCACCTCTTCATCGCCAGACTTGACTATGATGCTCGATCCCTCGAAATCATCGCCGATAAGCTCGTACCGCCCGCCCAGATGTTCGGCAAGGAACGCATCAATCACGGCGTAAAACGAGAGTCTATTCTCAGGTCTGGCAAAGCCGTGTCCTTCGTCTGTGTACAGGATATATGTCACAGGGATGTTTACATCCTGCATCGCCTGGACGATCTGGTCGGACTCTGCCTGCTTGACACGCGGGTCATTTGCACCTTGGCCGATCAGGAGCGGCTTTTTGATCTGATCCACGTAGGTCAGTGGGGATCGCCTGGTGAGAAATGCCCTACCCTTTTCTGTTCTGGCATCGCCCATGCGTGTTGCAATTAGCTCGATTTCCGGCTGCCAGTACGGCGGGATTGTTTCAAATAGTGTTGTCAGATTAGCCGGACCAACAATGTCTACGCCAC
>JBQVLY010000002.1:0-43862 GCA_052361065.1 Methanosarcinaceae archaeon
CGCTTGAATTCTGTAAAAAATGATGTGGTACTTATGGATGACATATTCAAAGACAAGAAGATCTTAGTGACAGGAGGAACTGGTTCCATAGGTAGTGAGATAGTCCGCCGCCTTCTACAATATGAGCCTGATGTAGTTCGAATTCTCAGCAGGGATGAAACAAAACAGTTTGAACTCGAGCAGGAACTCGACAATCCAGAAAAAGTTAGATTTTTAATCGGTGATGTGAGAGATAAGGATAGACTTAAACGCGCATTTGAGAATATAGATATTGTGTTCCATGTTGCAGCAATGAAACATGTACCAGCTTGTGAATTTAATCCATTTGAAGCTGTCAAAACTAATGTGGTTGGAACACAAAATGTAATCGATGCTTCCATTGAGAATGAAGTTGAAAAAGTAATTGCTATCAGTACAGACAAAGCAGCAAATCCAATTAATACAATGGGGGCAACAAAACTTCTTGCCGAGAAGCTGATTATCGATGCCAATTTATACAAAGGACATAGGAAAACAGTGTTCTCATGTGTGAGATTCGGTAATGTTATTGGATCCCGTGGTTCTGTTATACCATTATTTGAAAAACAGATCAAAAATGGCGGTCCAGTTACAGTAACAGACCCTGAGATGACAAGATTCATGATGAGTATTCCTCAAGCAGTAGATCTAGTATTCAAAGCTACAAAAATTGCGTGTGTTGGGGAGATATTTATATTTAAAATGCCTGTTGTAAAACTTGGTGATTTAGCACAAGTTATGATTGAGCATCTGGCTCCAAAATACAGCTACAAACCAGAATCAATTCGGGTCAATATTATTGGTATTCGTAATGGAGAAAAGATGTACGAGCATCTGATGAATGAGGAAGAAGCACGAAATGCTTATGAGACTGAGGATATGTTTGTAGTATTGCCTCAAACGATTTATCCCACTTATTTGTTGGAAAATAGCACAAAAGCTGAACAGAAAAGGTATGCATCTGATGATGCAAAAGTACTGAGTCTATCTGAGATTAAGAATCTAATATTATCAACATTTTCATACTGAGATGCATCATGGCGCAAGTCATAGATGAAAAGAGTATTGGCAACAATATCGATAAATTATATATTTTAAAGGCTACAATAAAACCAACATGAAAATCCTAATATACATGCCTTTTAGCGATTGGGTACCCCATCTCGCAACCGATCTGGAAATTGCAGCCAAGCATATCGATAAAGGAGATGACGTTCACATCATCCAGTGTTCAGGCGACCTGCCATCATGTGAGCCAAACCCAAACCATTTTAAATTACGTTGTGTTTCGTGCAAATCAAAGCGTGACAAAGGATTAGCTCTCATAAAATTGCCTGAACAGAATCGACACGAACTTGCTTTAAATGAATTTGTTCGATATCCGGATCTGCCGGATTTCCCGTCCATGCAGGAGTTGAAGACTTTTGAAATTGATGGTGTTGACGTTGGAATGACAGTTGCCTCCACATTGATCAGCATGGTTCGTGAATCTGATCCGGACCTGAGCCATTTTAAAAATTTCATTCGTGAAAATATCTCAATGTCAATTGCAACTTATGATGCAACAATACATCATCTACAGCAAATAGAACCGGATATCTTTTATTTGTTTAATGGACGATTCGCAGCATTAAGACCTGCACTTCGAGCCGCTCAGGACCTTGGTGTCAAAACATTTGTCCACGAACGGGCCGGCGTTTTGCAAAGATACACACTTATTGAGGATACATATCCACACGATATCGAGTACCAAAAAACACAAATTATAAAATATTGGAATGATGAGCGACCTCACACTGAAAAAGAAGATATAGCAAAGCAGTGGTTCAATAATAGGCGTGGGGGAGAAGATCAGGGCTGGTATTCATTCACGAAATCCCAGAAAAAAGGGAACCTTCCGGATGGCTTTGAACTATCGAAAAGAAATATTGCTATTTATGTGTCATCTGAGGATGAATTCGAATCGATCCAGGGTTGGCAGAATCCAATCTACAAAAACCAGATTGATGCGATCAATTCTATCATAAGTGCTGATATCGACACAGATATCAAGTTCTATGTCAGGATCCATCCGAATCTGAAAGGGTTGAACAATACCCAGACGCGAGAATTAGCTGAGTTAAAAGGTCCTAATTTAACAGTCATTCAAGCAGATTCAAATATCGATTCGTATGAACTAATGGATGCTTGTGAAAAAGTAATCTCTTTCGGATCTACAATGGGTATTGAAAGTGTTTTCTGGGGAAAGCCTTCAATCCTTGCAGGAAGATCCCTTTATGAAGGTCTGGAAGGATGTTATATCCCAAAAGATCATGATGAAATGATTGATGTGATCAATCGCCGCTTGGAACCTCTTCCAAATATTGGGGCACTTAAATATGGGTACTGGCAATCGGTTGCCGGAATACCATATCTATACTACAGCCCGGAATCCATTCGCGGGGGCAAATTCATGGGAGTATACTTAGGCAATCCAGTGCTTGACCGGTTGAAAGATAAATTTTTAGCAGTTGACCAAATTTCACAACCTGTAGTCAATCTCATTCGTTCAATGAGAAAATTGACATGGAAACTTCGCCCTGCTCAGAAAACTAATAAGCATTAAATGTTAAATTGCATGTATTGAATAATTACAACTGGTCCTGAAACAATGCAAAACATAATGATTAATATACAATCGACCTGGCAGATACTTGCCATATTCGAAATCATCCTCTTTTCTTCATATACCGTCATTATGTATATATATTCCAGAAAAAAAGAGAATACATCCAAAAACGATCATCTCCCATCAGTAACCCTCATAATTCCGATGTACAATGAAGAAAAAGTGATAAAAGAAAAGATCGAGAACACCGCCAAACTTGATTACCCTCCAGATAAATTAAAAATTATACTCTTAGATGACCATTCCACCGATAATTCAAACAGCATATCATCAAAAACAATAAAGCAAACATCATTGGACGCCAGTGTAATCAAAAACCAGGCCGGTAAAGGAAAAGCAAGAGCTCTCAACTGGATATTCCCCTCACTCGAAAGTGAAATAACTATAATATCCGATGCCGATGCCCTGCTAAAGGAAGATTCCTTGTTGCAGCTAACAAAAAACTTTTCAAACCCTGATGTTGGGGGAGCCACAGGAAAGATCATCATCCTTTCGGATAAAGCGAGACAATCCCAATCACAGGAAGAGTCGTATCGTTACTTTTTCGATGTATGGAGGCTCGGGGAAAGCAGGATACGATCGGTTTCCGTATGCAACGGACCATTAATGGGATTCAGGACAGACCTGTTAAAGAAAATAAAGATCGATCCCGATGCCTATGCAGACGATTCGGATATGCTGTTTAAGGTGATCAGATCGGGTTATCGTGTGGTGTACGAACCCAAAGCTATCGTATACGAACGTGTCCCGTTGAGTGTAAAAGGGCGTATCGTCCAGAAGATGAAACGGATAAACGGATTGAGAAAAGTATACATTAAAAATCTTGATATGCTTGGAAAAGGGGCTTTTGGAAAAATCATCTATCCATACGCACTCCTAACACATATCATCTCGCCACTAGTAGTTCTATTGCTAACCATTCTTTATCCCGTAGTCGTCATACAAAACCCTGCATACCTTGGATTTCTGGCATTTTACATTCTGCCTAAAATTGGTGAAACCATCCGGTCCTTTGTAATAACCCAGCTAATAATGAATTTTTCATTCCTTGTTCCAACAGGAGGATCATGGGAAGCAATTGAAGATGCGAGATATAGTATGGAGCATGATTATTGAATCAAATTTACCATTGTTTAATAATACTTATATATATTATAATGTTATAATATATTGCAAATTTAATAAATATGATTCTCTTTAACGTTGTGTGGGCAACATCACTATTCAGGATATATTGTCAAACATAGAATCGCATTGCCTGAATTAATGGACGGGATTGACGGGATATAAATGATTACTCATCCTGTTAAATCCATCTATTATTTGCCTGCTAAATGTTGAGGAGATCCATAGAAACAATACATGCGAGTGAAATACATGACTGGTGAGAACAAAAAGTCCAAGATTATTAATTCCCTCCCCTACTGCGCAGGAGTGATCATTTCATTCCTGATTGCATTATACATCAGAACAATCCCAAAAGCAGGTGTATTCCTGTCAAATGGATTCGTGCGGTTCGGAGGAAATGACCCATGGTACCATCTGAGAAATGTAGAAGTGATATTACATAACTTTCCACAATTTCCATGGTTCGATGCTTATACCAGTTATCCAAACGGATATGCACAACTTTTTGCACCTCTATTCGACATGCTTCTTGCAACGATCATATGGGTTCTCGGACTCGGTAATCCAAGTCAGGACCTGATCTACAAAGTTTGTGCATACTATCCGGCATTTCTTGGAGCACTCGTGGTAATCCCAACATACTTTGCTGCCAAATGGGTGTTCGATCGCAGAGTAGGTTTACTTGCAGCATTCCTTGTGGCAATCTCACCCGGACAAATGCTGTCAAGGTCCATGATCGGTTTTAACGACCACCATATCGCTGAAACACTATTCTCCACAATCACAGCCATGTTCATCATAATGGCACTGAAAGTCGCACGCGAACATCCCATCACCTTCGAAAACCTAAAAAACAGGAATTTCGAATCACTAAAACCTGCCCTTCCATACCTTATACTTACCGGAATTGCACTGGGGGCATATTCACTTGCATGGGTAGGTGCAATTTTCTTTTGTTTTATAATAGGGATTTATCTCACAGTCCAACATGTCATCGACCACATGCACAAACGCTCGACCGATTACCTGGCAGTTAGTGGGGTGGTAATATTTATCATCCCATTATTGATTGTACTAATGGTACCTAACCTTTCTTCCAGAGACCTAATCCTAAAAGGGCTCCTCGCCGGTATCATAGCATTTCCCCTCTTAACCCTAATTTCAATAGAGCTCAACAAACGAAAACTCAAAAAATACTACTACCCACTCTCAATAGTAGCATTATCTTTCGTAGTGATCATCTTGGCAAAAACATTCTCACCATCTGCTTACTCCCTCATAGCCGGTCTGGCCACCTACTTCATACGAACCGGTGGTGGTGCCACCATAGCCGAAGCAGCACCAATCCTCTACCAAAATGGCGTGTTCACACTCAAACCGCTGTGGTACAACTTCGGACCTGGAATTTACCTGGCATTCATAGCATTGCTTATGCTTTTATATGAAGTGATCACAAAGAAGAACACACAGGAAAAGACATTCTTGATCGTATGGACTATCATGATCATCTGGGCCACGCTCCAGCAGAATCGTTTTGCATACTATCTCTCAGTAAACATCGCGATCCTGGCCAGTTACTTTAGTATCAGGATACTTGAATTTGTGGGATGGAACGCACTTGTTGCAGATATCAATTCTAATATACGAGATAGAGCAGGCCTGCCAAAGATCGTGAAATTTATTAAGATACAGCACGTCGTATCAGTCCTGCTCATCTTCCTTATTCTGATCAATCCAACCTGCAATCTCGCAATGCAACAGTCAAAAGGCGTAGGCGGTCCTGACGTATATTGGCTCGAAGCCCTTGACTGGATGCGCTACAACACTCCGGACCCCGGGCTTGATTACTATGAGAACTACCAGATACCACCAACCGGTGAAAAATTCCAGTATCCTGACACTGCCTATGGCGTTATGTCATGGTGGGACTATGGCCACTGGATAGAAGTCATCGGGCGCAGAATCCCAAATGCAAACCCGTTCCAGCGGGGTATAGGCGGACGCAGCCAGAGCATCGATGAAGAGAACAGACCCGGCGCCTCAACATTCTTCACAGCCCAATCCGAAGAAGCCGCAACCGCTATTCTCAAAGAGATCGATCCTGATCCTGATAAAGCAGGCGCCCGTTACATAGTATCAGACGTAGCGATGGCAACAGGCAAATTCTATGCCATGGCGGCATGGACACTGGACACTGCAGACTACTATATATCTGTCCAGACAAATCAGGGTACCCGGAACGTACCAGGTATGCGTTACTTTGATTCGATGGAAGCAAGACTCCATATTTTTGATACTAATGGTCTTAAACAGTACCGCCTTGTGCATGAATCACCTGCTGTTAATTCGGCGGAGACCGGATACAAAAGCGTCTACAATCAACTTTCCGGTGGCAGCATTCCAGTGGATAACACAGGTAATGTCAAAATATTCGAATATGTAAAAGGTGCTACCATTAAAGGGACAGCGTCGGCAAACGAGACTGTGACTATCAGCACTACAATAAAAACCGGTCTTGGAAGGACGTTCGAATACTCACAGACAACATCCGGCGGTAGCTATGAGTTCACGGTACCGTACTCAACAGAAGGATCTGTGCCTGGACAAACGCAGTTCGACACAGGGCCGATCGCACCGTACACGGTTTCCTATGGAAACACAGTGAAAGAGGTGAGGGTAAGTGAAATGGATGTGCTGGACGGAAATGTGGTTGTAGTCAACTAAACTACGAAACCGCGCCTTTCGGCGCGGCGTATCCTCACCACCATAAAAATACACACAATTGATCGTGTGCTGAATTTAACGTATAAATAACTCGTCGGATTTATGGACGTAGTTTTTTATATCATGCTCTGCAAGTATGATGCATGCACGACAGGTATTGCAATGTGTCAGTAACCGGAAATGTACATGATATCGGATTTCGAAACTTTCTTGAAAGTACGGCAAATTCATACCACATAAAAGGCTATGTATTCAATGCCCCTGACGGCAGTGTGAGAATGCTCTGTGCAGGCCAAACTGAGTCCATGGATAATTTCTTCGATGCAGTCCGGACACGAAAACCGCAGGGTGTCAGCATAGATCAATTCATACCGACTGAGATACCCCTTCCTGGCGACCTCGATATAAACATTCCTCCTAAATTTCTAAAACTTGAAACTGATGAACTGGCAGATATCGGTAGAAAGCTGGACATCGGTGTTGAACTGCTCAAAGCCTTACCCGACATCAAAACAGGCATTGATTCAATGAATTCGAAATTCGATGATTTCATCACCGAACAGAAGGTACATAATAAAAACATGGACGAGCACAACAAAAACATGGACGAACACAGTAGACATCTTGCCCGGATATTACAGCAATTCGTTGACAAACAATAACAACATACCAGCAATTCCCGCTTTATGATTTTGTTTATGTCCCAGCTGTCTAAAACTATACTGTCTCTCGTCGTTGATTTGGCTTATGATGTGACGAATAAAAGCACGTAATATCATAAAATTATTACGAAATATCAAAAAAACATGCCTTGGCTTGTATACATTTAAGGTCATAACGGGAATTGCTGGTCTACAATCAACTTTTCGGTGGCAGCATTCCTGTAGAAAACACAGGTAATGTCAAAATATTCGAATACGTGCCCGGCGCCACGATCAAAGGAATCGCGCCGGCAAATGGGACCGTAACCATCAGCGCGACCATAAGGACAGGCCTTGGAAGGACGTTCGAATACTCACAGACAACATCCGGCGGTAGCTATGAGTTCACGGTGCCGTACTCAACAGAAGGTTCGATACCCGGTGAAACACAGTTTGATACTCAACCGGTCGGATCGTACATTATCAGCTACGGGAACGTGAAAAAAGAAGTAAAGGTTAGTGAAATGGATGTGCTGGATGGGAAAACAATTGTAGTCAACTAAAACGACAAAACCGCGCCATCGGCGCGGCGTCCCCCCCATCACAAAAAAACATAATGAAACTCCCCACAGCAGAGATGTGGGGTATTATCGTGTCTCAGGCTACTAATGTTGCATTGATAACCGATAATTTAATTATTGAAAGGCAAGTTATAAATTCTTAAAAAGACCACTATATGCCATGAAAGCAGTCATACTTGCAGCCGGTGAAGGATTGCGGTGCAGACCACTAACACTTACGCGCTCGAAGGTCATGTTGCCGGTCGCAAATAAACCAATTCTGGAGCATGTCATATATTCGCTTGCAGAGAACGATATCAAGGACATAATACTGATCGTCGGATATGAAAAAGAGCGAATAATGGATTATTTTGGGGATGGAGTGAATTTTGGGGCCAACATCACCTATATCGAACAAAAATCGCAACTTGGTACAGCGCATGCAATTAAGCAGACACGTAAATTAATCGAACCGGACGGGGAGAAATTCCTTGTTGTGAACGGGGATAATATCATTGAGCCCAAAACGGTTTCTGATCTTCTCGACGGACACGGAGGTGATGCAACCATCCTGACCTTCAAAATGGAACATACCATTGGTTACGGTGTGGTTATCTTAGAAGGCAAACAGGTTAAGCAGATAGTTGAAAAACCAAGATCTAATATCAGTCATTTTGTGAATACCGGAATATACTTGTTCAAACCGAAAATATTCGAGTACATTGAAAACACTCCTATATCAGACAGTGGTGAATACGCAATAACAGATTCCCTCCAGCAGATGATCGATGACGGACTTACAATCACGATGGTACATACACAATCAAGTTGGCTGGATGCCGTACACTCATGGGACCTGCTAAAAGCAAATTCCACCTTGCTCGACCAATTTGATGCATTAATAGTAGCAGGCACAATTGAAGAAGGCGCTGTTATTAAAGGCAATGTGTCAATTGGAAAGAATACTGTCATCCGTTCAGGCACTTATATTGTTGGTCCTGTGATAATCGGGGACAATTGTGAGATTGGTCCTGATGTGGTAATATTGCCATCTACTACAATTGGGAACAATTCTTATATCGGATCATTTTCACAGATCAAAAACAGCATACTAATGAACGATGCAAGGATCGAGGCACATGCCTATATATCAAATTCGGTAATTGGGAACAACAACAAGATCGGGTCGCATTTCATCACTGATGAAAAAGAAAATCTTAAGATCGAAATGATAGACATACTGCATCATGCTGACAGGCTTGGTACAATTACAGGGGATGATATTGTAATTGGGCACAGGGTCCTGGTAAAAGCCGGAATTCTGATTGGTACTGCCTGTAATATAGAATCAGGTAACATTATTTCCAGAGAGTTGCCTCCGAATTCGGTTGTTATTTAAAAAAAGGGATCAAAAATGTGTGGGATAATCGGATATGTTGGTAAGAAACCTGCAGCACCCATATTGATAGATTCCCTGAAGAAACTGGAATACCGTGGGTACGATTCGGCAGGTATCTGTGTCCTGAACGATTCACTGCAACTCCAGACTTATAAAACCACAGGTAGAATCGCAGATCTCGAATCAGTACTTCCCCGGAATGTTGAGGGAACGATCGGAATCGGGCACACCAGATGGGCAACACATGGGCAGCCGAATACGGAAAATTCCCATCCACACCTATCCGGTGATATCGCGGTAGTACACAATGGTATCATTGAGAATTATCTTGAAGTTAAAGAAAAGTTGATCGAATGCGGATATGTGTTTAAATCCGAAACCGATACAGAGGTAATTGCACATCTTTTGCATTCACATTTATACAACAATAGCGGTAGCAGCAGCATCCAACACAAAAAGTGTGATCTCATGACTGCTATTCAGGGAACGTTGCGCGCACTTGAGGGCTCATACGCGATTGCAGCGCTGTGTAGCAGTGAACCTGATGTGATGATCATTGCACGAAAGGACAGCCCTCTTGTTGTAGGTATCGGGAACGGAGAGATTTTTGCTGCGTCCGATGTCACTGCATTTTTGAAGAATACAACGAATGTTGTGTATGTTGATGACAATGAGATCGGTTTAATAAGGGGCGGCAATGTCGAGTTTTTTGATGCAGACGGCAATAAGGTTATCAAAGAAACCACAACAATCGAATGGGATATCGAAGCCGCGGAAAAGGCAGGATACGAACATTTCATGCTAAAAGAGATCCATGAACAGGCAAGTTCTGTACATGATACGTTCGCAGGCAAGATATCCGAACTGGATGGTACTGTCAATCTGGATGAATTGGATCTGTCGGATGAACAGATCCGACACCTGACCCGAATCGAGATCATCGCATGCGGTACCTCCTGGAATGCCGGACTGCTTGGCAAATACCTGTTCGCACAACTAGCAGATATTCATACTGACGTTGATACGGGTTCTGAGTTCAGATACGGGTATCCGGTTATGTGCGGTGAGGTCCTGACAATTGCCATCACACAATCAGGTGAGACCGCGGACACTCTTGCGGCAGTGAGGAGTGCAAGATCATACGGATGTCGTGCAATTGCAATCACAAATGTGGTTGGAAGCACGATCACACGTGAGATTGATAGTGTTTTGTATACACGCGCGGGTCCCGAGATAGGGGTTGCAGCTACAAAATCCTTTACGGCTCAGTTGATCACACTTTACATGCTTGCCCTTCATTTTGGAAGAGTCCGGGGAAAGATTAGTGCAGAGGATTCAAAGAATCTTCTTGTTGCACTCAAAAATATCCCTGCTGATATCCAGAAGATATTGAACAAAAAAAGCGTCATACAGGAGTGTGCCAGGCAGTTTGCCAATTCCAGTGATTATTTCTTTATCGGGAGGCACCTGAATTTCCCTATCGCACTTGAAGGTGCCCTTAAACTCAAGGAGATATCCTATATCCATGCCGAAGGGTATGCTGCAGGAGAACTAAAACACGGACCTCTTGCACTGCTAACAGACAAGACGCCTGTTGTTGCAATTGCTACGAAGGGACATACATATGATAAGATACTAAGCAATATCAAGGAAGTTAAGGCGCGAGATGCTGTTGTGATCGCCGTGGCTGATGAGGATAATACCGAGATCGAGAAATACGTGGATGTAGTATTGAGAGTACCGACATCGCATGTTTTGCTCTCTCCGATCCTATCTTCCGTTGTCCTGCAACTGCTTGCGTATTATACGGCGCTTGAGCGCGGATGTTCGATCGATAAGCCGCGTAATCTGGCAAAGAGTGTGACTGTGGAATGATATTACAATGATTATAAAGTTCTAAAATATGGAGATTTTTATGAAATTATTCGGTTCATCGGGGATTCGGGGAATTACAAACAAAGAGGTGACTGTTGATCTTGCATTAAAAGTAGGGCTTGCACTTGGGAGTACCAAGAAAAGTGCTGTTATCGGCAGGGACCCCCGCATTGCAGGTGAGATGATCGAGCATGCGCTGATATCTGGCATAGTTTCAGCAGGATGCGATGTTATGCGTATCGGACTTGTTACGACCCCGACACTTGCACATGCTGCGCGAAACTTTGATTGCGGTGTGATGGTTACTGCATCCCATAATCCTTCGGAGTATGTGGGTATCAAGTTATGGAATCCTGACGGGATGGCGTTTGATTCGACGCAGCAGGAAGATATCGAGGAAACGATAGCTTTAGCAAGAAATTTAAATCATGTTGAATGGAACCGCATTGGAAATATTACCACAGGTAACAATGCTGTGCGTGAACATTTAGAGATGATCCTGCGCAATATTAAACAGGTAAAGGTAAAGGTAAAGGTAAAGATAATGGTAATGGGAGAGATGAAGGTAAAACCTGCGCCCCTGCGTGTTGTTCTCGACTGCGGCTGCGGTGCCGGTGGAACTATTACCCCATACCTCCTGCGTGAGATGGGGTGTGATGTCATAACACTCAATGCGCAGCCAGATGGTTTTTTTCCTGCACGTAACCCCGAACCCAATGATGCGAATCTCGGGTTGCTGAAAATGGCGGTAAAGGAATTTGACGCTGATCTTGGTATTGCACAGGATGGAGATGCTGACAGGATGATGGCTGTAGATGAGAACGGCGTTTTTGTCACCGGGGATGAGATGCTTGCCATCTTTGCCGGATACGAATGCAAAGCCGGCGGTACGCTGGTTGTGCCTGTTGACACATCCATGACAGTTGATGACGCGCTGCCGGATTCCAGTGTTATCAGGACAAGGGTTGGTGATGTGTATGTCGCCGAGGAGATTAAACGAACAGGGGCTGATTTTGGAGGTGAGCCTTCTGGTAGCTGGATATTCCCGCAGGTTTCATACTGCCCGGATGGAATATATGCGGCTGCGCGGCTTATTGGGATCGTACAGGAGATAGGACTAGGTGAACTCAGACGAAGGCTGCCGCAATATCCAATAAAACGCGGTACTGTTGTTTGTTATAATGAAAAAAAAGGGCATGTGATGAATATAGTAAGATCAGAACTGGAAACACTTGGCACGATCACTGATATTGATGGCGTGCGCGTTGAGATGGATGAGGGATGGTTACTTGTGCGCCCATCGGGAACCGAGCCTAAAATACGCATAACTGCGGAGGCAAGAACCGGCGTGGATGAGTTGTACGATATGGGCGAAGAGATTGTAAAGGAGGCTCTCGCATGAAAGCAGTGATACTTGTTGCAGGCGAAGGGACACGAATGCGTCCTTTGACAACCACGCGCCCAAAGGTGATGCTTCCGATTGCAGGCAAACCGATACTTGAACATATTGTGGACGCTGCTGTGGATGCCGGTATTGATGAGTTTGTTTTCATTACAGGATATTTTGAGGATTCAATAAAAGATTACTTCAAAGATGGAATAAAATGGGAAGAAAATGTGAAAATTGAGTATGTGCATCAGGCACAGCTGCGCGGAACAGCAGATGCTATCGGCTGCGCGCGTGATTATGTGGATGGACGTTTTGTTGTATTGAACGGTGATGTGCTGGTCAGTTCCGATTATCTCAAGAACCTCATCTTAAGAGACGAGGATGTGGTACTTACTGTGAAGGAAGTAGAGGATCCATCGGATTTCGGGGTCATCGAAGGCGAAGGCGGGAAAGTTACAAATATAATAGAAAAACCGGAAGTTCCACCAACCAATCTCGCCAATGCCGGGATCTATCT
Organism: Methanosarcinaceae archaeon; assembly: GCA_052361065.1. GTDB lineage: Archaea > Halobacteriota > Methanosarcinia > Methanosarcinales > Methanosarcinaceae > Methanovorans. Next base: position 12,921 of record JBQVLY010000002.1, read on the forward strand.
TTTTACAGATTCGATATTTGAGTTCATAGACAAGACAACACTGTCAAAGAGGGGAGAGCTGGAGATAACAGATTCCCTGCAAATGTTGATAGATAGTGGTGCAGATGTGGGCTACGAGATTCTTGAACATGATTGGATCGATGTTGGACGACCGTGGGATATGCTGGATGCGAATGAACTCTTGCTTCAGGACATAAAAGCAGATTGTAAGGGATCAGTGGAGCCGAACGCGACACTGATTGGCGAAGTTGTTGTCGGGGAGGGAACACTCATTCGCAATGGTGCTTATATTATAGGTCCTGTTGTGATTGGAAATGATTGCGACATCGGTCCTAATTGTTTCATCCGTCCATCAACTTCGATCGGGAACGGGGTACGCATAGGAAATGCGGTTGAGGTCAAAAACAGTATTGTCATGGATAATACCAATATCGGTCACCTGAGTTATGTTGGTGACAGCATTATCGGCCAGGGATGCAATTTAGGTGCTGGTACGAAGGTTGCGAACCTCCGGCATGACGGGAAGAACATAAGAGTCATGTTGGGGTATAAGTTTCTGGACTCCGGGCGCCGTAAACTTGGAGTTATTATGGGCGACGGCGTGCATACTGCGATCAATACCAGTATAAATGTCGGGACTGTGATAAAGAGTGGCGGTTTCACAAAACCCGGGGAAGTTGTTAGATAGTTATGTTGTCAACAATCTCGCCGCACAGGGAACAGCTTTATTTAATACCTCGTGATGTATGTTCGCTCTTACATATTGAAAACCGATCAGGTCATAAAAATAAGTATATACCATGAACAACATATGAAAATAAATCATATTCGCAACAGGAGATACAGCTCATATGAAACAAGACATTGGAACGATAATAAGCGAGGGATTTACTACATGGACGCGCAATCTTAACATTAGTCTGCCGATTATATTAAATTTCGGAATCAGTGTTTTATTGATTATGGTAGCTTTCGTTGCTTTTGTGGTTTTTTTTGTTTTACCGGAATTTTCAGCTATGGACCTTGATCCTGCAAACATTCTGCCTGAACATATGATTAGTATATTGACGTCCGTTGTTGTTGACAATATAATAGTAATCATTGCAGGGTTTATTGTGATCATGGCTTTAATTACGTTTATTGAATCATACTTTCTAGCAGGTGCGGTTGGCATGGCAAAAATTGCTATGAAAACAGGGGATACACATCTTAGCGACATGTATCTCTACGGGAATAAAAATGCTGTGAACCTATTCTGGACAAATATACTGATTATATTGATCATATTTGCAGGGATTATATTTGTCGTGCCCGGAGTACTTGTAATGGAAAACCTCAATGAAATTTTATCAAATCCTGATGAAACAGCAGGAAGTTTAATCCTGTTATTATTCGGTTTTTTGGTATGGATATTTTATATTATGATTGTAACTATAATCCTATCGATCGTCAAGTTTGCTCTTGTTGTGGAAAATCTTGATCCGATGAGTGCACTGGAAACAGGATATAAGTTTTTCATGAACAATAAATTAGATGTTTTTCTCATGTGGCTGATATTGATCACAATATCATTATTTGTTAGTATCATTTCCGAAAGCATAAGTTCGGTGCCTGTAATCTCTACAATCTGGACATTTATCAGTATTGTACTCTCAATTGCAGTTATTCCAACCCTCTCAATTATCTGGTGGACACGCCTATATCTGATAAGAACCGGTGGAAAAATGTATGATACGGCTGAAATGTATGATGATTATTAATTTTATTAATTTTATTAATTTGTTTAGCGTTTTTTGACGCCGAAGCAATCCTCTAAAGGCTTTGCATTCCCAAATCACTGGCGCGAACGATGACGTTTTCGTGGCATTTCAACTTATAGAATAAATGTGGACAACGCAGCATAGCGTTTTTGCGCACCAATGTTATTAAAAATGATACGTTTTGTCCGACCGATGTGTATGTGAGCATTTTATAATGTCTGGAATCCGCCGCCTACAGCGCTATTACTGTGCGGGGTATTGCAGTATGGGCTGTGCATCGGGATTTTATCGAAACCATCTATACAAATACAATTTTTTTGATTTGCGACTATTTATCCATAAACGTCATGGATAGACGTAATATTCTTAAAATCGATGAATAGCAGTTCGGTATATTAAAAACTAATAAATGTTATAACCTGTATACAAATATGTGGATTTTTGCAATCGGTTCCTGAACAATTCAATCATTGGTTTTTTTTGTTTATATCCTCAAACGCCCCTGTTCATCAATTTCCCCACAGGCGATCCGTGTTGAAGATATCGGCACTTTATCATCTGCCATAACGTATTCAATATTGATGATATTAATCGGCCTGCGCCCGGCCTGCTCTCTCAACTCATTTATTTTAAGAGCAACCGGAAATGTTTCCGGTGATACCACTATGTAATCAAAATCATCTGTAAGGGTCGTACCATATGTGTCTGTCAGTTCCACGACAAGGTATTGTTTATTCGAAAAACCAAGACTTTCGATATACTGCAAAATTTTCTTTTTGCGTACCTGGTAATCACCCACATCACGACTGCGCTGCCGTGCCATTTTGTTAGAGGTAAGCCCTATATAGACCTCTCCGCCTGCTGCCAGTTCGAAGGCTTTTTTGATAAGGACTTTGTGACCATCATGAAGATATTCAAAAGTTCCGCCTACTGCAACTTTTATCATGATTGGAAATGGGAGCCAAGTAAAATAAGTGTTTTGTTGCCCGGTGTCATCCTGCACCTATGACATCATCAACATCGGACGACATACAATACTTTCACATTGCTTGCCTCATTTATATATACTCACAAAACTATATAATCATAATAAATTGTACACCTAAACTAACCATGTGTACCAAGAGGAGTTACTGAAAATGTCTGAAATCTTATTAGAGGAGTTGCCGGGCGTTGGTCCGGCAACGGCAGAGAAGTTAAAAGAAGCGGGATTCAATACAATTGAAGCGGTTGCAGTAGCATCACCTGCAGAACTTGCAAACACTGCCGAAATTGGAGAGTCAACCGCATCAAAAATTATCAATGCTGCGCGCCAGTCTGCTGATATTGGCGGATTTGAAACCGGAGATATGGTTCTTGAGCGCAGGAAACTTATCGGAAAGCTCTCAACAGGATGTGTTGAGTTTGACGAGATGATGGGCGGTGGAATTGAATCACAGGCAATAACAGAGATGTATGGCGAGTTCGGTTCAGGAAAAACACAGATCGCGCACCAGCTTGCTGTTAATGTACAGCTTCCAAAGGAACAGGGGGGACTGGCTGGTTCCGTGATAATGATCGATACGGAAAACACATTCAGGCCGGAGCGGATAAAACAGATGGTCGAAGGTTTGTCGGAAAGACATGGTGGTGATTACGATCCGGAGGAATTCCTTAAGAATATCCATGTGGCACGTGCATATAATTCAAATCACCAGATACTTCTTGTAGATTCAGCATCAGAACTCGCAAATGAACTCAAAGACACTGATAAACCTGTGCGACTATTGATCGTGGATTCGTTGACAGCGCATTTCAGGGCAGAGTATGTTGGAAGGGGTACACTTGCCGATAGGCAGCAAAAGCTTAACAAACACCTGCACGGCATCCAGCGATTCGGTGACCTTCATAATACAGTATCTATCGTTACAAATCAGGTTATGTCAAAACCCGATGCATTTTTCGGTGACCCGACAAAACCAATCGGCGGACATATACTCGGACATACCTCTACATTCAGGCTTTATCTCAGGAAATCAAAAGGCGATAAGAGGATTGTACGTCTTGTGGATTCCCCGAATCTTCCGGACGGGGAAGCAATAATCTCTGTCACAACCGGAGGGTTGGTTGACCAGTAGTATAATCAAATATCACTATAGCATCAATAACTCGTGGATACGACCCGATTATAAAAATAGGTGACAATCAGTATGAACAAAAATATATTGCTGGTTTTGGCAATTATAATTATAATTATAATTACTGTTTTTTTGGGTAATGGCTGCATTGATCCGGCTGAACCAAAAATTGACAATGATAAAATAGTCATACTGGTTAGTATCCTGCCGCAGGCTGATTTTGTAGAGCATATCGGTGGCGACAAAGTAAATGTCATTGTTATGATACCGCCTGGTGCAAACCCTGCCACTTATGAGCCGACTGCAAGCCAGTTAAAATCAGCAAGTAATGCCGCCATGTATGTTAAAGTCGGTTCAGGTCTTCCATTTGAAGAGGTCTGGCTAGATAATATCGGTTCTGCAAATCCGGATATTCTAATAGTTAATACATCAGAAGGTGTAGATCTAATTTCAGGTGACCCGCATATATGGTTATCTCCCCGTTCGGTTATGGTTCAGGTGGAGAATATTTATAAAGGCCTGATTCAGGTGGATGCTGCAAACAGGGAATACTATTACCAGAATAAAGAAGATTACATACGAAATCTGCAAGTCCTTGATAACGACATAAACGAATCGCTATCAGGGTTTGAGGATCGTACCTTTATGGTATTTCACCCCTCATGGGGCTATTTTTCACGTGATTACAACCTTACGATGATAGCAGTTGAAATCGAGGGCAAGGAACCAAGTGCAGGAGATTTGGCACGCCTGGTTGAAACCGCTAAAAATAACAATATCACGATAATCTTTGTCCAGCCACAGTTTAGCACAAAGAGTGCTAAGGTGATTGCAAATGAAATCGGGGGAAGTGTAGTGATGGTAGATCCTCTGCCACAAGATTATATAACAAATCTACGCATAGTTCCAAATACATTTGCTCAAAATATGGCATAAACATGAATGGCAAGGTTATCGAACTTAAGGATATCTGGGTATATTACGACAGAATAACCATACTTGAAGGTGTAGATCTTGTAGTGGAACCGCATGATTTCCTGGGTATCATAGGACCCAACGGCGGTGGAAAGAGTACTTTACTCAAGGTTATATTAGGACTGATAAAACCCAGCAAGGGAATGGTCAGGGTTCTGGGTGATACACCCAGGCGAGCAAGAAGAGATATTGGATACCTGCCCCAGTACAGCATTATTGATATGGAGTTTCCTATGAGCGTATGGGATGTGGTTTTAACCGGTCGTCTTGGTCACACAGGCTTGTTTAAACGATATAGTGAAGATGACAAAAAGGCGGCTTACAATGCTCTTTTTGAAGTGAGCATGCTTGATTACAAGAATCGGCAGATCGGGAAACTATCAGGAGGGGAAAGGCAAAGGGTTTTTATTGCCAGGGCACTTGCGGGCGAACCAAAACTCCTCCTTCTGGATGAGCCTACAACAGGCATAGATTCGATCGCAAAGGAAGAGTTCTATGAATTGCTTAATAAACTAAAAGAAAAGATGGCGATTGTCATGGTATCGCATGATATCAGTGCCGTTTCTATTTATGTGGACAAAATAGCCTGTTTAAATCACAGGTTATTCTATCACAACTCTAAAGAACTAACATCAGGGGACCTTGAAGCCGCTTACCAATGTCCTGTGGAATTGATCGCCCATGGCGTTCCCCACAGGGTATTGAAGATGCATTAAGATGTTATCACATAATCACTGAAAGGACATTTATATGTTGGAACTTTTGCAGTATGAGTTCGTAAGAAATGCCATCGCAGCCGGTATACTTGCAAGCATTGCCTGCGGCATCATAGGAGTTTATGTGGTTGTTAAGCGAATTGTTTTTATCAGCGGCGGCATTGCTCATGCTTCGTTTGGCGGCATCGGGCTTGGATACTATCTTGGGATCAATCCGATTCTTGGCGTGCTGCCTTTTAGCATTGCTTCGGCACTCAGCATGGGCTGGGTGAGCAAACACTCAAAATTGCCGGAAGATACTGTTATCGGGATATTATGGGCATTAGGTATGTCCATAGGAATTATACTTGTCAATTTAACGCCGGGCTATGCTCCCGACCTTATGACATACCTGTTTGGAAATATCCTGACTGTGCCATTCTCTGATATAGTCCTTATGCTGATACTGGATGCAATTATTATTTTGGTGGTATATTTGTTTTATAAGGAATTTCTGGCACTATGTTTTGATGAGGAATTTGCAATTGCGCGCGGAGTTTCTGCACAGAGCCTGTATCTTATACTGTTGTGCCTTATTGCTCTTACTGTTGTGGTATTGATACGGGTTGTGGGTGTTATCTTAGTCATTGCCCTGTTGACGATCCCTGCGGCACTGAGTCGTCAGTTCACATCGAATCTCAAAAAAATGATGCTTATTTCGGTTATATTCGGTGCGTTTTTTAGCAGTTGTGGGATATGGTTGTCATATATGTTTGATGTGCCATCAGGAGCTACTATCGTTCTTGTTATGTCTATTGTGTACTTGTTGTATTCACTTATAAAAAGTATTGGCAATCGGGATGATAATTGAGCCAGAGAACCATGAAAACGGCTGTTACAAGGTTATAAAAAACTTAAACGGTATGAAGGGAAACTTTCACATACTGTTCTATAGAAGAGGGAGAGCGAGTAATCGTTCTTCTTTATTTGTTTTAGCGATTTTTGACGCCGAAGCAATCCTCTAAAGGAGGCGCATTCCCAAACCACTGGCGCGTACGATGATGTTTTCGCGACATTTCAACTTATAATATCGTATATAAGATAACACAAAATAGCGTTTTTACACACCAATGTCATTGAAACTATCCAGATTTATTCGATTGGGGTCTCTTTTTCATAATGTTTATAATGCGCCGCCTGCGGCGGTATTGTTGCATGGGGTCTTGCAATATGGGCTGCGCATCGAAGTTTTATCGAAACCAGATATACAAATACGTTCTTCTTTGTTTGGCGTTGTTGTATGAGGTATGGTAATTCGGGTTTTGCATGACATTTTATCGAAACCAGCTAAACAAACACAAAAAACCTTATTCTCCACACATTCCACCAAAAACCTGAATTACATCCCCATGCGGAACGCTCTCTTTGAATACCTGACCTTCAAACCAATATACCTGCGCACCCTTGCGCCATGCATCCGGTGCCAGTCCGGCTTTTAAACATGTATGGCTTAAGAACTCAACCTCATCAAAACCATTTTCAGGTGCAACTTGTGGAAGCAATAATCCCTGGTAATGTCCCTCTTTAACAATCAAACCATGCCTGCCGATCTCTATTACATCAGGAAGCTTCGACGGTGGCACATTGATAAGTTCGGGCTTAGTCAGCACCGTGACCTCTACTATGATATCGTCCATCTCGATAATATTAACCGATGGAAATCTCGGATCTCCGGTTGCTGCCGATATTGCAGAGTCCATTATTGCATTTTCAAGGGATGAATCCGGATACGGATAACCAATACATCCTCGCAGCATGCCTTGTTTTTTAAGTGTGATAAATACGCCACGCTTTTCATTGAAAATGTCAGGCATGTCAATATCGGACAGGGTTAAAACCGCACCTTTCTCCAAAAAAACTCCGATTGTGTTTCTTGCCAGATGAACTGCCATATTACCATCGTTGTTTGTAAGCATCATCATATTCCCCTGTGGTAAAATACAATCAGTGTGCTAAGCCCCTATATCTTGCAGCAGCATCCTTCAATGCCTCAATGCCGGGAAGTTCCTCCCCTGCAAGAAAATCAAGGCACGCTCCACCACCTGTACTTAAATGGGAAAAATTATTCTCAAGTCCCATATTAATGACCTCTGCGGATATGTGTCCCCCTCCTATTATTGAAAATTCCGACCTTGTCGCAGAGCTTATTATCTCATGCGTACCGAGTGCGAATTCATCTATCTCGGATACACCTGCAGGTCCATTCAAAATAACAGTTTTTGCATTTTCGATCTCTTTTGTGAATGCAACAATAGTCTCAAGTCCGATATCATTGATTGGTAAATTATTCATTGAAAGTTCATCAACAGGAACTTCGATTCGCGTGCCATTGTCATTCAATGCAACATCAACAGGCAATTCAATCTTCCCATCATATTTCTCCATAAACCCTTTTCCCTGTTCAATAAGGTCCGAATAACCCTGTGATTCAATAAAATCCATATTTACCTTTCCAATGTCCACACCTGATGCTGCAAGCATCACATTGGCAACAAAACCTGTAATAAGAACCTTGTCCACATTACCGTTTGACAGCACATTTTCGGCAACCTTTAGCGAATCGTCCACTTTCGCACCGCCAAGTACAAATATACACGGACGTTCTCCTCCCTTAATAGCACGACCAAGCGAAATTATCTCTTTTTCCATGACCCTGCCGGCACCGCTTGGAAGAGTCTCGGTGAATCCAAGTATGGATAACTGTGCCCTGTGTGACACTGCAAATGCATCATTAAGAAAAACATCAAAAAGCGGTGAAAGTTGCCGTACCATATGAGTTTCGGCATGCTCCGATGCCGATCTTTTCAGAACCTCCTCTGAATAGAACCTTACATTTTCAAGGAGAATCACATCACCTTTCTTCATCGATGATATACTTGATTTTGCATATGTTCCAAAAATATCATCTACATATTTGACCTCACGTCCAAGGTAGCCTGACATACGCAAAGCATGTGCTTTCATTGTGGTAAAATCGTTTTTCCCGGGTCTGCTCTGGTGTGCAAGCAATACAACCTTCGCATTTTCAAGATCCTTCAATGTGACCAGATGACTTCTTATCCTCATATCATCGAGAATGTTACCATCCGGGTCCATAGGAGAATTCAGATCAACACGAACAAGAATTGTCATGTCATCTATATCAAAATCATCGATCGTAAGAAAATCTTTGGTAATCAACATATCCCTCGACACAACTTTTAATGCAATTATAGTAGTTATAGTACAAATACAAATTTGATACAACAATATAATTCTATCTATATTACCTACGAAATGTACGTAATATTGTCTAATGTTAGATTTTTATACACATATATATGTATTTATATATGCGGATTTTACTTTTGAGAATTGGTCAAAGTCCAATCGATTTGATAATTGCATCCACATCAACGTTGTTCTCGATAAGTTCCACAATCCTGTTAAGTTTCATATCCTGCTTTATTCGTGCCCGCCCGATCAGGTGCTCAACCCTCTCTATCGTGCTCATAGTATCCCCGCGCACAAGTACGACAGGAATATCCGCATGTTCTGCACTACCAAGCACAGCCTCACTCGGGCGCAGGTTTCCTGTCAGTATCAAACACTTCACCTTTGCTTCTATGGCTGCCAGCTGAATATCGGAACGATCTCCGCCTGTAATTACTGCACTGTTGGATGCACGCCTGAAGTATTTAATTGCAGAATTTACTTCCATAGCCCCTACAAAATAGTGTTCGACCAGATCGTCAAGATGGTCGGCACCTGCAAGAACTTCACCATGCAGATCCCTTATCAGATCGAATATCGTCACCGAACGAAGGGTTGCATCCTGTGGTATAACACCAAACACACTAATACCCCTGTTTTCTAAAAAAGGAACCACAAGTTCAGTTACTTTTTTATATTCGCTCTCTGGCACTTCATTCAATATGACACCGGAGACCATGTTCGCATCATCAATTATTTTAATATCACAAAGAATGCGATCAACTGCAAACACCGAATCATACCTGGTGATAAGAAGGATATGTGTGTTCAATTTTAAAGCAACTTCGGAATCGGATAAGTTGTACATCGCACCGCCACCAATGCCACCGGTACCTTCAATAAGCACAATGTCTTTTCCTTCCGATACGATCGAAAATGCATCATTCAACGATTTATCAAGTTCATTCTCAATTCCCATGAGTGCATCATGGGTCAGGTTCTCTGTTAAAAGGATTGGCGTGATTGCTTTCATAGGATCGGTCAGCCCGAATATTCTGCGCATCTCCTCTGCATCCTCGTCTGCGATTGCTCCATTTACATCAACCAACAGGTTCCCTATTGGTTTCATGTACCCTACAATGTAATCCATTTTTTTCAGTATCGTTCCAAGACCTATGCAGACAGCGGTCTTACCGGAATATTTTTCAGATGAACTTATTAATATGGATGCCATAATCTTCCTCCTCTATTTTGTTCATGTATCATTTCAATTATTGATAATTATGGTTATAAGTATAATTATAAGTATAAGTATAAGTATAAGATAAATAAATATAAGTATCCAATAGTATCAGTTTTGTTCCTATTCAACATATCTATTCTTCGCTTATAGTCAGCCTGATATCCATCGCAACACAACCCTGGCCATCAGGCAAGACCATAAGCGGATTTATCTCAAATTCAAGTACCTGTGGGAAATCAGTCACCATCTGTGATACCTTAATCAGGGTTTCAATGATCGAGTCGATATCCGATGGTGGTTCTCCACGCACACCCGCAAGCAACGGATATGTTTTGATGGAAGCTACCATGTGCTTTGCATCATCCCTGTTTATCGGTGCCACGGCAAAGGATACGTCCTTTAAAAATTCAACATATGTTCCGCCTAGGCCGAACATTAATAGCGGACCGAATTGAACATCCCGATTCATCCCGATTATTACTTCCTTTCCCTCCGTTATCATCTTCTGGACCTGAACACCGGATATATGTGCATCAGGTATGTAACGCCGTACATCTGACATCATTGTGTGGTATGCCCGTTCAACATCATCCGCATTCTTGAGGTTTAAGCGTATGCCTCCAACATCGGACTTGTGCGATATATCGGGTGAAACGATCTTCATAACCACCGGATATCCGATAGCTTCGCACATTTCAATGGTCTCCGGAAGTGTTTTTGTGGTTGCTGTTGTAACTACGGGGATATCGTATGCTTTTAGTATATCAAATGATTCAAGACCAAGTGTTCTCTGATTGAGTTTAGCAGCATTGCCAAGGACTTGAGACGCCCTTTTTTTATCATATCCAATAATCGGCGGTGAGTTGTATATCTGTTTTCTTATATCGGAATAAGCACACAACGTACGCATACTGGCAACCGCCCGCTCGGGAAATGAATAGTTAGGGATCTGGTAGCTGTTTAGTATCCGCACTCCTTTTGTGATCCTTGTACCTCCGACAAAACTGCACAGGATAGGTTTTTCGGATGAGCCCGCCTTTTGTGTGACAATCTTTGCAATTTCATCCACAGCAGTCATTGCCTGTGGCGATGTTAAAAGAATAATGCCGTCTACGTTTTTGTCATTGAGCAATACTTCAAGCGCATATCCGTACATACCTGCACTTGCATCCCCCAGAACGTCTACGGGATTGTAGAAATTTGCAGCAGGCGGCAGGCGTTCACGAAAGCGCAGTATTGTGTTCTCTTCAAATGATGCGAGTGAAAGTCCTGCTTTTGAACATGCATCTGCTGCTAATATTCCAAGCCCGCCTGCATTTGTTAGTATCGCAATGTTCTTGCCATCCGGAATCGGCTGGGAGGAAAATGCGCGCGCGTAATCCAGCATATCTTCAACAGAGTCCGCACGGATAACCCCGCTCTGGTTGAATGCGGCATTATAGGCTTCGTCTGAACCTGCGAGTGTTCCGGTATGTGATGACACGGCTCTTGAACCTACAGCAGTACTGCCTGATTTGAGCACGATAAGGGGCTTGATCTTTGAGACACAGCGTGCGATTTTCATAAACTGCGGTCCGTTTTTGATGCCTTCAAGATATGCCGTGATCACGGCTGTGGAATCGTCACCTGCAAACTCCATTAGCAGATCATTTTCTGCAAGGTCTGCTTTGTTGCCAAGGCTGACAAATTTGGAGAATCCTACTCCTTTTGCATCCGCCCAGTCAAGTGTAGCAGTACAAATGGCGCCTGATTGGGACATTAGCGCAATGTTACCTTTGTGCGCCATGGAAGCGGCAAAGGATGCATTCAGGCCTGAGGTTGTATCAATAAGACCAAGGCAGTTCGGACCAAGCATTCGCATGCCGTACTTTGTTGCGATAGCGACACATTCCCGTTCAAGTTTTGCGCCTTCTACGCCTGTTTCCTTGAATCCTGCCGAAATTACGATGATATTTTTTACACCTGCACGACCGCATTCGTCTATCATACCCGGAACAAAATTTGCAGGTAATATTATAACTGCAAGGTCACATTTGATATTATCAGGAACATCCAGAATAGTAGAGTAACATGTTAATCCCAGTATTTCGCCTGATTTTGGGTTTATGGGGATGATGTTCCCTTTGAAATCATTGAGCAGGTTTTCAAGTACCGCATTACCGACTTTGCCTTTTGCGCGTGAGGCTCCTATGACTGCTACGGATCCAGGATTAAATAATTCTTTAAGCATGATTATAGATTACCCTGTTTCTCCCTTTATGATTAAATAAAGGTGTGATTGTAGATAAGTTTAAGGGGCGCAAAATGAGGTAGTGTATTTGAGATATTTTTTCGTAGTATATAATTTATAGAATTATGTAGTCCGAGTTAATCCGGGCATAGCGAGAATTTTCTCGTTTTTTTTTGCACGAAAATTTTGTGACCTTTTGGTTTCAGATAAACAGGAGGTTGGTTTTTTATTATCACCAATTGATTACGCCATCCTGCAATCGATCACTTTATTTACTTTTAAAAGAGATTCGACAACCACTAAAAACGAAACAATAAGAGGAACGAATAATGCACTGCGATGGAACAACGAACAAACTTATGCGACCGATAGACCAGGCAAAGATCATTTCCGGAATGAGTGTGGATTCGCTTATCAGGGAACTTGATGGATGTGCATTCGGAGCAGGTCGGCTTGCTGAGGCTGTTGACATCTATTGTGATATGCAGGCGGGTGACACTACAAAGTTTTTCGGATTTGCAGGTGCGATGGTGCCGGCAGGTATGCGCAGTATTGTTGCAGATCTTATTCGTGATGGGTATATCGATGTTCTGGTGACCACAGGTGCGAATATGGTTCACGACCTGGTGGAATCGCTGGGTTTGCATCATTATAAGGGTACGGATATAACGGATGATATTGAACTTAAGCATGAGGAGATCAATCGCATATACGATGTGTTTTTGCCTGAACATCATTTTATTGATTTTGAGGATAAGGTGCAGTCCATCTTCGGGGAACTTGACAGCGATATGATCTCAATACGTGAACTTTTGACACATATCGGCAAGAGTCTTGATGATAAAAATTCTATACTCAAGACCGCCGCCGAAATGGATGTTCCGATATACTGCCCTGCAATCCAGGATTCCATGATCGGTCTTCAGGCATGGCTGTACAAGCAGATGAATCCGCTTAATGTGGATGCTTTTGCAGATATGAGCGAATTTATGAATATTTGCTACGATGCTAAAAAGGCAGGTGCAATGCTAATCGGCGGCGGTGTTCCCAAGAACTATATTTTCCAGTCAATGCTTGTTACCCCGAACGAGTTCGATTATGCGATCCAGTTGACAATGGACACTCCTGAGACCGGCGGTTTGAGCGGTGCAACTCTTGATGAGGCACGCTCATGGGGCAAGGTTGGTGAGGAGGCACGTTCGGTGACAGTGTATGCGGATGCTACTATTACGCTTCCGATCATTGTGGCTGCGGCACGGAGCCGGTTGGGGGAGTGAGTATATTTATACAGAGCAATATCTATGATATATCACTAAAATTAATGGCGAAGGTATTGATATTAGAAAACTATAATCTAACATACATTGGATTGGAATTCATTGGTGACGGCTAGGTACGCCGTCTGCGGCGCATTATTATCCAGGAACCAGAAGCAGACACAGATATATTACGATAACTGAGAAACATGATAAAAATAACATCCCCATCCAGGCTCCATCTTACGCTCATCGACTTGAATGCCGAGATTGGCAGGGTTGATGGCGGTGTCGGTATCACGCTGGATTCGCCGCACATGCGTATCTCGGCTGAAAATGCGGATTCCATAGAAGTAATCGGTAAATCTTATTTTGCCGACAGGATGCGGATAGCGGCAGAAGCGGTTATGCCGGATAGCAGGGGTATCAGAATAACAATAAAAGAATATGTGCCAGACCATGTGGGACTTGGTTCCGGTACCCAGTCTGCATTGTGCGCTGCTACGGCTGTCAATGAATTATATAATCTCGGCATGAGTACAAGGGAACTTGCGATTGCGGTCGGTCGCGGGGGAACGTCCGGAATAGGTGTGGAATCTTTCAAGAGTGGCGGATTTCTGGTAGATGGGGGACACAGGTTCAGTGAAAAGAGGGCATTTTCTCCTTCTGCTGCAAGCCGTGCAGACCCGGCGCCAATCCTTTTCAGGCACGATTTTCCGGATTGGGATATTATACTTGCACTACCTGATACGAAAGGGGCGCATGATATGCAGGAAGTAGATATATTCAAGCAGGCATGTCCTATTCCACTACGTGAGGTTCAGGCTGTCTCACATATTATCCTGATGCAGATGATGCCTGCGATAATGGAAAACGATATAGAAAGTTTCGGATGTGCGGTGAATTATATCCAGGCCGTGGGGTTCAAGAGACGGGAAGTAGAACTCCAGTCGCAATCTGTCAGGGATATCATTGAGTTTATGCAGGACTGTGGCACCTTCGGGGCAGGTATGAGCTCATTCGGACCGACAGTGTATGGGTTTGTTGAGAGCAAAACACAGGGAAAACAAATACAAAAGGACGTACAGGATATGCTGGATGAAACTATTGGCGGCAGTGTTATGATCACAAGTGCGAACAACAGCGGTGCAGTGATCATGGATACGGAGGGTTGATTTGAGAATTATCACCTGGTTTGGGATACTGACACTTGATGACCACGGCAGTGCAGTGGAATGGGATTTGTTCCCGAAGGATACGGATGCACTTGCGGGGAGGTTGGTTCGGCCAAAAGAACCGGGTATGGATATACCGCCGGCAGGCTTTGACCTCCGCTGTGCTGCAATTAAATGTAATTTTGTTGCATCTAATGACGAATATAATATTCTCCTGCGTGATGTGAGTATTCTTGCTGCAAAGTACCGGATATCGAGTGGGACTCCGGATATGGGTATTATTCAGGCTATTGAAGCGCTGGATAATATTGATGAAACTTCAAATATACTGTCCGAACGGCTTGCTGAATGGTACGGGCTGTACTTTCCTGAAGTGGGTCTGTCATCCGAACCGCTTGCGAGGTTTGTTGCAAAATATGGTTCAAGGTCTAATGTGTTGCCTGGAGATTATCTATACAAGAAGGCGGCTTCTTCGATGGGGGCAAAACTTACGGGTCAGGATGAGGAACTGGTACGTATTTTTGCAGGGAATATCTGCACCATGTACGACAGCCGCAACCTGATCGAGGAGTATATTGTAAAAAGCATGGAGACATCTGCACCAAACCTTACAAATATCGCAGGTGCACTAATCGGTGCCCGCCTGGTAAGCATGGCCGGTGGTCTTGAACGACTGGCGCGTTTTCCATCCGGCACGGTTCAGGTAATTGGTGCGAACAGGGCACTTTTCAAGCACCTGCGCGGACGCGCGTCGTCTCCGAAACACGGAATTATATTCAACCATCCACAGATAAAAAATGCACTGTGGTGGCATAGAGGAAAGATCGCACGTGCACTCGCTGCAAAGATATCCCTTGCAGTGCGCATGGATATGTATTCCGATGGATTTAATGAATCGCTTAAGATTGAGCTTGATGCGAAGATAGGGAGGATCAAGGCAGCCAATCCGAAACCACCTAAGCGAGAAAACAAAGGTGTAATGGGGAAAGAAAAAAGCAAGTATAAGAGCAAAAATAAATATAATAATAATAATAATAATAATAATAATAATAAAAGTACAGGGAGTAGGTAATATATGTCACCGAAAGAAGTGTCATCCGGTATTTTTGAGATCACAAAGAGAGGCGGCAAGCAGCTTGCAACGAAAAATCTTGTGCCCGGCGCAAGTGTGTATGGGGAAATACTCATTGAGATTAATGGCTGTGAGTACAGGATATGGAATCCGAAACGCAGTAAACTTGCTGCGATGGTGATCAAAAAATTTAGTGTTCCAATAGCGCAGGATTCGAAAGTTTTGTATCTGGGTGCGGCATCCGGTACGACCGTAAGTCATGTTTCGGATATAGTCCAAAACGGGATTGTGTATGCCGTGGAGTTTTCACCGCGCACTATGCGGGATTTGATCGGATTGTGCGACTTGCGTCCAAATATTGTCCCGATACTTGCTGATGCCAATCGACCGCAGTCGTATGCGCATATTGTTGAGGAAGTGGATATTATCTACCAGGATGTTGCGCAGCCGAACCAGAGTGAGATAGCAACAGTGAATGCGAAGCGGTTCCTGAAAAAAGACGGGCATTTGTTGCTTTCCATAAAGGCCCGAAGTATCGATACTGTTGCAAATCCGAAGAAGGTATTTAAGGAAGAGGTCAGGAAACTGGCACACGATTTTGATGTTCTGGATAGGCGGGAACTTGTACCATTTCATGATGATCATCTTGGAATTTTGGCGTGTATGAAAAACAATTATGAATTGATATAAAAAAATATTGTCTAATCCATCATGCAATATATAAGAAATACTAAAGCAACCTTTTAGAGTACTCGATATACTTATCGTCCCAAAACTAATCAACAACTTTAAACAACTTAACACTTAATTTTTAATTATGAGTGATAGTTTAAAAACAATTTAATTAATAACTCACTAAAATTTAATAACAAGGGGTAATAAAATGATACGACTTAGTAGTCTGATGCCAAAAGCATTTTTGATGGGAATCGTAGAACTTGTGGATATAATCGGTCCGGAGAAGACAGATCAGTGGATCATGTCGATAGGTAAGAAATTGGGAGAGCGGGAAGGTCCCGGGGTCGAAGGTGCCAGGGAAAACAGTATCAATTATATGCCAATCTGTCCATTTGCCAATGAACTTATCGAGTTTATGGAAATGAATGGAGAACGCCCACCTCAATTCATGGACATCATCAGATACACGAATCAATTGAGAAAGGAGTCCGACGTGGGTTGGGAATTTCCTGCAATATCAAATATATTTTGTATTTTTCATCACAGTTACAGGAAGCACAGGGCTGAAATGGCAGGAAACGAAATGATGCACCTTGGTTGCATATCACCGCTTACAAAAATGACTGTGTACAATGACAAAGCAATAGAAAAAGCAGGTATGTCCAGGGACGATGTTGATAAGGTTTTGGAAAAATCCGTTTGTGTATTCAAGATCGATAGTTCCACGGAGTGAGTCCTTTGAATCAAATTGAAGCACTCAAGCTTTATGCAAACAGCATCAAGATATTGAAATCTAACCAGCATGAAAATGGCGGGTTTTATGCAAGTCCACCTGGTACAAGGTATCCTTTTATTTATCCAAGAGATCATTCCATCGACATTCTGGGTGCAATTGCCGGAGGACTTATGGAGGAAGCAAAGAAAGGATTAAATTTTATTCTCAATGCCCAAAAACCCTCAGGCGAATTCTCACAGAGATATGATGTTGATGGAAATGATGCAAGTTATAAGGATCTGCAGATCGATGGCAATGGCTTGATCCTTTTTGCGCTTGGCAAGTATTTCGAAGCGACGGGTGGTTCATTTTTTGAAGAGATGGTTGATAAAGAATTTGTGCTGAAACATTGGGAAACAATTGAAAAAGCTGTTGAGTTCATATTGATAAACAAAAATGAGGAGGTTAACCTTGTACATACTATTAACAGCATACATGAATATCCGGCATATGAACACGGGTTTGAGATATATGCGAATTCGGCATGCTGTGCAGGAATTATTGCCGCTGTCAAGATGGGGCATGCTCTTGATAAAGATGTATCAAGATGGAAATCCGAAGCAGAGACGCTAAAAAACGCGATACTGACACGCATGTACAGCCCCAGAAGGCGATCTTTCATAAAATGCATCCGGGTTAAGGATAAAAACAGTAATCCGATCGGATATGACGCTTATGCCTCTGCTGTGATCGATGTTGATGTTGTAGAATATTCTCCTGCATATTTTGAATTGATCGATGAGCACGATGTAAAGAACCTGGCTACTGTCAAGAGGATACATGAAAATCTGTGGGATAAGGAGATAAGTGGACTGAACCGTTATCCTGAAATGTGGGGCCGGAACAATGGAGGATATGGTCCGTGGTGCCATTTCACATGCCAGCTCGCAAACCATTATATTGCAGTTGATAATCAGGATATGGCAGAGGTATATCTTGGTTGGGTTGTTGACATGGCACACAATTACCTGCTTCCGGAACACATTTCAACGATAGAGAGATTTGAGATGTGGCTGGAGGATTATACCAACGCAAAAATACTCAGGGATAGTAAATTAACGATGATCAAAAACACCCGAAACCATCCAAAATGGAAGGATGGTTTGGCATACGTAACAATTCCGCTCATTTGGCCTCATGCGGAATATATAAGAGCATATGTCAATTATATGGATAAGTTCCAATCGCAATAAAAAGAAGCAGTAAAAATAAAGATGATGCACGCAAAATGCGTGCATTGGATATACTATTTATTCATTGCTCAGTTGCTTATTGAAGTATTTGTCATATGATGCCATGTCAAAGTGTCCATGTCCGCTCAGGCCAAAGAGTATTGTCTTTTCTTCCCCTGATTGTTTACATTTTAGTGCATAGTCGATCGTAGATTTAATAGCATGTGCCGATTCAGGTGCAGGCACTATTCCTTCACTTCTTGCAAAGGTTACTGCTGCATCAAATACTTCTATCTGGTGATATGATTCAGCACTGATAAATCCGTCAGCATAGAGGTTACTGATGATTGGTGATTCACCGTGATATCTTAGTCCTCCTGCATGTATTGCCGGTGGAATGAATGAATGTCCGAGCGTGTACATCTTAAGCAGTGGTGTCATTTCTGCGGTGTCACCAAAGTCATATTCGAATTTACCTTTTGTAAGTGTAGGACATGCTGATGGCTCGACTGCGATTATTTCCGCATCGTGTTTTCCATCGATTTTATCTTTTATGTATGGGAAACTCAATCCTGCGAGCAGCAATTCCCGCTTTATGATTTTGTTTATGTCCCAGCTGTCTAAAACTATACTGTCGCTCGTCGTTGATTTGGCTTATGATGTGACGAATAAAAGCACGTAATATCATAAAATTATTACGAAATATCAAAAAAACACGCCTTCGCTTGTATACGTTTAAAGTCATAACGGGAGTCGCTGATAAATACATAAATTGCATGGTTTGGTTTGTGGGTATGGTTTGTGAGTCATGGGTTTGGCAGCAGTGGAATGTGCCGCCTGCGGCGGAAACTGATGCTCCGTTCTCTTAATTCCCAGTAAATTGCTCCGTTTTTCTCTTCAGTTTCGGTTAAATAATCCGGCACTTGGTAGTTGACACGGCAATAGCGAATGCCATGTTGTGTCATGGCACAGGTAGTTTAATGAGTTACAGATGAAAATGAAGTTACCGTATACACATAGCACGGCGCCGGCCATCATCATTGCCCTGCATGCACATCGAAATTTCGTATTTTTTTATCCGATTTCGATAAAATATCGATGCAAAGCCTAAATCGATAGACAATAATTAAGTATTAAAAACAAACAAATGTTATAACATGTACACAAATAAGCGCATTTTCACCATCGGTATCAGGTTTTAAGTATTGCTGAATAGTTACTGATAATATTTCGAATGCGCTTTTTGAGGCGGATTAACCCGGCATTAAAACTCTACCTGATCAAATACCATATTTTCAGTCCACAATTGTTTAATAGTCTAAGTACCAAATAGTTTTCACTCTTTACAAACCGTAATCTCGTAAAAATAGCCAAACACCTGATAAATCAGGGCTGTAATATGTTAAATTGCAGGAATGAAGGGTAATTGGTATTTGTTTGCCGAATAATAATAATAATAATAATAATAATTATAGCATATTGCACTTAAAACATACATTAAACAAGTATGTTTGAAACACCTATCATGAATGGCGAGTGACTTATCCTATATACGAGAATATGATTGTTCATATATGGTTATTTAGAAACATTATTGCAAAGAAATGAGTGATCAATAAAATGAACGCAATAACATCAGCACAGATGAATGCGATTGATATAAACTGTGAATTCCTTGGTCTGGATAGCCTGCAACTTATGGAAAATGCAGGTGCTGCGACTGCACAGGCAGTCATGGATAAGATTAATATCGGACAGGAGAATGAAGTAGTATTTATCGCAGGCAGGGGCAATAACGGAGGTGATTCTTTTGTTGCAGCACGTCATCTCGCATCCAGTTGCACTGTTACTCCAAAAGTGATCCTGC
Organism: Methanosarcinaceae archaeon; assembly: GCA_052361065.1. Classification (GTDB taxonomy): domain Archaea; phylum Halobacteriota; class Methanosarcinia; order Methanosarcinales; family Methanosarcinaceae; genus Methanovorans. The sequence goes on from JBQVLY010000002.1 coordinate 33,188, forward strand.
TTGGTCGTGCATTCCAGATAAAGACTAGGGAAGCGCGCAATAATTTTGATATTCTAAGGCACAGTGATGTTGAGATATTGGAAGTCACAGAGTCAACAGGACTTTTGCAGTCAGATTGGATAAGGAATGCTGATATTATTGTTGATGCAATATTAGGAACCGGCATCAAAGGAAAGATAAAGGAACCTGAATCAACTGCGATCGATCTTATTAACAATTCAGAAGCATACATTATATCAGTGGATGTGCCATCCGGATTCAATCCTGATGGTAAATCGTTCGACAAATCCGTGCGTGCAGATACAACATTGACATTCCACAAGATGAAAACAGGACTTATTGCCCCGGATGCGAAGAATTACACTGGTAATGTCAGGGTAGTTGATATAGGAGTCTGTAAGGATGCCGAAAAATATGTAGGTATTGGCAATCTTCAATCCCTCACTCGTCGTAGTATAAATAGTCATAAAGGCCAATCTGGCAGGATTCTGGTAATAGGCGGCGGCGCGTATTCAGGCGCACCTGTACTCACAGCATTTGCGGCACTTCGGACCGGTGCGGATATTGTCACATTGGCTGTACCAAATAATGTGGCTGGCATTGTCGCGTCCTTTTCGCCAGATCTGATCGTCTGTGCCCTTTCCTCCGATGTCCTGTGCCCTGAAGACGTGCCGAAAATACTGGAACTGATAAGATCGCATGATGTTATTGTGATAGGGATGGGGCTTGGCAGGGATGATAGGACAAAGACGGCGATATTAGAGATAATCCCACATTGCAGGAAGGTTGTGGTCGATGCCGATGGACTTTACGGCCTAACGCTGCCTCCGGCCGCCGGGTGCAATATGATAATAACACCGCATGCCGGTGAGTTTGCTAAATTATATGGAACTGATACTCCTTCCGAAACCCGCGCACGTGTTGAAAAGGTTATGGAATTCTCAAAACAAAATAAAATCGTGGTATTGCTGAAAGGGAATGTCGATGTGATATCTAATGGAGATTCGGTCTTATTAAACAGTACAGGAAATCCTGGTATGACTGTCGGTGGAACCGGGGATGTGCTTGCCGGTATTGTATGTGCTCTTTTTGCAGTAAATGATCCGATGAATGCGGCATCCTGCGGTGTGTTCATAAATGGTGCGGCAGGGGATCTTGCATTTGAGGACAGGGGGTTTGGGTTGCTTGCTACTGATGTAATTGATAACATACCTGAAATAATGAAAAGAGTGAGTGTAAACAATGGACAAAAACAAAGATAAGGATCAAAATCGTGAGATCATTGTTGATATTGAAAGAAACCGGGTACGTGTGGTAATAATTCACGGTGAGGACAGGGAAATTACTAAGTTGACACTTGATGAGGCCCGTGACCTGATTATGAAGATTGACAGCGCAATGGAAGATTATGACCAGAGAAAACACCTGCGTATTGATTGATTTATAGTGCTGTTTTAACGTTAAATAAAAGGTGATCTATTGACAAAAGAGTTTACACATATTGCTGGAGACCGCGTGCGGATGGTTGATATTAGCAAAAAGGAAGACGTTGTAAGACGTGCAATTGCATCAGGAGAGATAATACTCACTAGGGATACAATTGAAATGATACGTGCTGTTAATATTGAAAAGGGAAATGTACTGGCAACTGCCACAACAGCAGCAATTATAGCTGTTAAAAAGACATCTGAAACCATACCAATGTGCCACCAAATCCCAATTACAGGAATTGATGTAGATTTTACAATAGGTGAAAATTCAATAATCACAAAAGTAGAGGTTAAAACTGTGAGTAAGACTGGTGTTGAAATGGAAGCATTGACAGGTGCGTCTGTGGCTCTGCTTACTATATGGGACATGGTAAAATCTGTAGAAAAGGATGACACTGGAAACTATCCGGATACTATGATCCGGAATATCAGGGTCGTTGAGAAATATAAGTCAACCAAAAACAATGTATTATAAGGGTGTATTGTAGTTGCACAACAATTATAATTACAATTGTAATTATAATTATAATTATAGGGAGAATGAGCAAGAAAATGCACCCTGCGGTCGCATTTACCTGGAGTACAAAAAGTTATACTTTATGTACAACAAAAAAATCCTCGCTACGTCAGGATCGACTCGCACATAAAATCCTATAATAATACTAGAACAAAAGAGGTATGAAATTTGAAGATCATAGGCGGACCTGCATCACAATTACTAGCGTCAAGAGTGGCAAGGGAACTGGGGATAACTCCGACCCTTTGTGATTTTAATTGTTTTCCAGACGGTGAGTTATATGCCAGAATTCAGGATGAGCATATCAAAGATGTGACGATTATCCAGAGTACGACTACAGATTCAGATCTTGTGTCTCTTTTGCAGATGATCGATGCATGTGAAGATGCATTCATTATCAATGTGGTTATTCCTTATATGGGCTATGCAAGGCAGGACAAAAAGTTTAAGACTGGCGAGCCTATTAGTGCGCGTGCGGTTGCCAGAACCATTAATGCAGACAGGGTTTTTACAGTTAACATACATGAAAAGAATGTACTTGATCATTTCAATACACCTGCATCCGATCTTGATGCATCGAAACTTCTGGGTTCCCATTTAGGATCGCTTAACCTGACAGATACTTTAATAGTAGCGCCTGATTCGGGTGCTATATCCCTGGCAAAAAGTGCTGCAACAGGTCTTGGAGTAGATTGTGACTATCTGGAAAAAACAAGGATTAGCGGCGATACGGTCTCCATCAAGATAAAGGATATTGATGTAACCGGCAGGGATGTGGTCCTGATTGATGACATGATCGCGACTGGCGGTACAATGGCAGAGTCTATCAGGCTATTGCGACAACAGGGTGCAAAGGATGTATATCTTGCATGTGTGCATCCTGTTCTTGCACGAAATGCAGTGATCAGGCTTTTCAATGCAGGCGTTCGCGATATTTTTGCAACGGATACGATTGAAAAAGCGCAGAGTTGCGTTAGTGTTGCCCCACTGATTGCAGATGCAATCAGGCTTTTGTAGTATCAAATATATCTAAGGTCATAAGAGGTTTTTATTATGTCATTACCTGAAGTATGTCCCCTTGATGGGAAATCCGGATGCAAAACCAGTGCTTGCCATCTGTATCATGTGGACTGGCGTTCCGGTGAAGTAAATTGCTCGATCGGATATAGTGCAACCCATGAAAAATCTCCTGAAATGAATACATTACAGGACACCTATGCACAAAATACCCGCATACGTTTTGGAAGGGAGATTCCAGCTACAGCACAAATACGGCAGCCGATAAGGAATGAGGTTGAAACTAATAATGAGTTATTTGTAAACCGGACCCCGGAACAAAACTCAATTGAAAAGGTTGTGCAATCTGATACAAACACAACCGTAATTGAGTATAATCCCACGTTAAATGAAGTGGCAATCAAACCTGATGTACCTAAACCAAAAAAGAAGGGTAAAAACATTGATGATATTATGAAACTCGACCTTCCTGATGATTATGAAGAGGAGTTTTGGAGTTAATCGTTTTTTTTTGATAAGTATTAAACTTCCTTTTAAAAGTGAATCAAAATGAACAAAATACCTGTTGTGTTAACAATCGCAGGCACAGATTCCGGCGGTGGTGCCGGAGTTTCTGCAGATCTTAAGACATTCGCGTCAATTGGAGTACATGGCACATGCTCCATAACATCAGTGACATCACAAAACACAACAGGGGTTCTTGGTGCATATAACCTGCCGCCGTATGTTGTGAAAGACCAGATCGATGCTGTTTGTGCGGACATGGATATACGGTGGGTAAAAAGCGGCATGCTGCCATCTCCTGAAATTATTTCCGCTATTGCGAAACACATCAAAAAGTACAATCTACAACTTGTGGTTGATCCGGTAATGGCAGCTGAGGCCGGAGGCGACCTTATGACAAAAGATGCACTATTGGTCATGCGGGATGAACTGCTGCCTCTTTGTCTGGTTGTGACCCCGAATACAAATGAAGCGGCTGCGCTTTCTGATATTCCTATTAAAGATCGTAACGATGCAAAACGCGCTGCAAAAGCCATTTCTAAGATAGGTGCTCCAACAGTGATAGTCACTGGTGGGCATCTTGATGCATCGGATATAGTCTATGAATCCGAAAATGATGTTTTTACAGTAATCCCTGGCGAATTCATAAAAGGCGGAACACACGGTTCAGGATGCACATACTCCGCCGCACTCACAGCATATCTGGCGCATGGTCATTCCGTAGTGGAAAGTGCAATATATGCAAAACGTTTTGTCGAGTGTGCGATAAGAGATAGTATATCGATCGGAACCGGAGTTGCTCCCGTAAACCAGATGTTGCATATTCGTAAGAATGCGGCAAGGTATGGGGTGCTTGATAATACGAGATGTGCTGTTGAGATAATCACAGGATATGGATCGTTTGCTGAACTGATCCCCGAAGTCGGTTGTAATATTGCAATGGCATTACCGAATGCCTCTGGTATGCATGATGTAGCAGCAGTTTCGGGAAGAATTGCGAGACTTAAAGGAAAAGCTGTAAATGTCGGATGTGTCGAATTTGGGGCTAGCAGCCATGTTGCAAGGATCATTCTTGCAGCCATGCAATTTAATACTAGTATTAGGGCATCTGTAAATATAAGGTACTCAATGGATGTGCTCAAAGTCTGCAAAAACATGAAACTTACAATCTCATCTTTTGATAGGGCAGACGAACCTGAAAATACAAATACTATGGATTGGGGCGTTACATATGCAATAAAAGAATACGGCAGTGTTCCGGATATCATCTATGATCCCGGAGGAGTTGGGAAAGAGCCGATGATAAGAGTGCTTGGTGAAAGTGCGCTGGATGTTGCAAAAACTGCTGTTATAATAGCAAAATATATGAATGACGCTTGAGTCAAACGTTGAGATGGCACACCCAATAGCAGCAGAGATTCGGTGTATAATTATTAAGATTATACGAATATGACCAATAAGTTAATCCAAATTTATTATCAATGATGGTATGATAAAATGACAGGTAATCTTTACGAAAAAATCCATGATATATTAGATGACAGGCAACTATCAATTAGCGGTATTACGCGTGAACTGCGAGATGAAGGTTTCAACGAGCACAGGCTGGTATTAACCGGATATCTTCGTGCGCTTCGTGATCTTGGAAAACTCAGTGAAGTTGAAATTCCACCATCAAAGGTTTATAAACATCTGAACAATGAAGAGTTATTTGAGGATATTTATTCATTGATTGCCATTCATCTGAGGAAACTGGATCTTGATATTCGTGTACCTGTTGGAGTCTTTACTATGTCAGCATTATTCAAGAGACCCGTTTTCAAGTGTGAATTAAATCTGGCAGGACTCAACCAAAACAACATCATGAAGTATCTGGAAATGCCGGATTGTATTGTGCGTGAATCTTTTAATAATAATATTAAGAAATTCCGTGCAGACATTTCAAAAATTGATATACCTTTGTCTGATCCTGCGTATGAGGTTATTGAAAATAATGAACAGGTTATAAGACTTGCTAATAATATATTGCTTGAGATGCTCAAGAATATTGTTGACATAAGCGGTCTTGTACCAAAGACCAAGCAAACAAAGTTATCTATCTGATTATGTATTTTTTATTCATCTGATAAACTTCGATGATTGTGAATTTAGCGGATCTTGTGCTATTTATGTTACATTACGACTAAATAGAGTTCCAAAACTCACTTAGTCAAACGTTATGACAGCACAAACAGCTGCAGCAGGAATGCGGTGCCTGATCAATATTGATTATTTACTGATTATATATTTGTAACTATTCAGCCATACATAAACATAAACATTATCATTATCATTATCGTTAGGCTGAATAATCCATAAATTGATAATTACACACAATTGACAAATACCTTTGAAATCGATGTGCATAGACCCAGTATTAAAAACTAAAAAATGTAATGCCATAGATACAAATTCGAGTATTTTCACCATCGTCATCCGGTTTCAAAAATGGCTGAATAGTTACGATAATTGCTTTAAATGTCAAGTCAAAATTTGTGTTTTGCAAATATTTTACATACGGAACGGCTAATGTAAAGTCAAATCTCAATAAATGGCATCAAAATGAAATTGGATGGTGGCAAAACGGGAATTGCTGATAAAACTGTAGTCCTTGTCGTTCTTTAGTACCCGGTACACAACTCTCAATAACTTAGCCGCTGTAGCATTCACTGCAGAATAATAGTGTTTTCCCCTCTCTATTTTATCATTGTAAGTATTCAGCCATACATAAACATTATCAATAGGAGGAGTTATCCATAAATATAGAATATTACACAATTGTTAAACACTTTTTAAATCAATGGATGTAGACTCTGCATAAAAAACTAATCAACGTGTTGTCACAGGTGCAAATAAGCGGCTTTTCGTTATCTGTGTCCAGTCTTAAGAATGACTGAATAGTTATGATTAAAAAAGTATCATGCCAGCCACCCAACAGAAACAATTTTATCAAACTTGTCCTATTATTCCCAACACAGAGGTACCAATTATGAAGAAAGCAATAATAGAAACCGAAAAAGGTAATATATTACTCGAATTGTTCGAAAATGAAGGACCAAACACAGTCGACAATTTTGTAAAACTTGCAAACAAAGGATTTTATGATGGACTTAAATTCCACCGGGTCATCGATAATTTTATGATCCAGGGCGGCTGCCCTAAAGGCGATGGTACAGGCGGACCTGGCTATACAATAAAATGTGAGATCAATCCAAAAAAACATACAACAGGCTCTCTCTCAATGGCACACGCAGGAAAGAACACAGGTGGTAGCCAATTCTTTATCACCCACTCCCCACAGCCTCATCTTGATGGCGTACACACCGTCTTTGGCAAGGTTTTAAAAGGTATGGATGTCGTCAACAAGATCAAACAGAGTGATATCATGACAAAAGTCAGTATTGTTGAAGCGTAAAATCAAAGTTTCATGTATGTTTTCTGAAGTCGTGACGCGCAGGATTCAAGTGTGCCATTCCCCACGACATCAGGATTGATACCCATACCTTTCATGCCCTTTGCAGTTTTTGGACCTATCGCGGCCGTAATTAAACCAAAAACATCATCTTTTTGAAGATTCGCCGACAAGAACGACTTTGTGCTTGTAAAGACAACAGCTTCAACCTTGTGGGCTGCGATTATATCCTTTAACTCATTGGACGCACTTTCAAGTTCGTAGCACACACCCTCAACAACCGTTGCGCCCAACGATTCAAGATCCTTCACAAGTTCAGTGTTTGGAACCCCGGCTCTTGCAATCCCTATTATCTTGCCCTTTATGCGATTTTTTAGGTATTCTGCAAACATATCGGATGAGAATGCCTCCAGCACTTCCGACGAGTGTTCAAATTCGTTCACCTTCCGGGCAGTCTTTGGACCCACGCTGATAATTGTTATATTTTGGGAAACAGAACCACATTTTTCAAATAACTTCGAAACACCAAGCGAACTTGTAAAAATCAATAGATCGACCCTCTGCTCATTCACCATTTGCACCAATTTATTAAATGAAGCGGGATTGCGCGGTGGTCGTGAGCGTATGGTGGAAGTAATTATAGCTTCAATGCCATATTTTTCAAAGAGTTCAACGGTATTATCCTCTTTTTCCTGTAATCTGGTTACTGCTACTCTCATACAACCTGATATTTGCAGTCAAACATCATAATATTTACGGATTTGTTCGTATTGGTCATAAATAAATTATGGCAAAAAAGATTCATCGTAGAGTATTCCTTATTATTCCTGCGTGCCCATGTGGTTTTCCAAACAATTTCGGAAAATAATAAAAAGTCTCTAAATTAGACAATTCATACCATTATATCGATTTCAAACCCGATCACAGGTTGTCCCAATCCGAAATTTGTAACAACCTCCGGATAATACTCCCCCATAACACCGATTTTATCACCGTTAACAAGGATGTCTGCGCGCCTGCCTTCCAAAAATGCTGAGTCCTGTGATTCTACAACCTTATATTCTATCATGCGCTCGCGCATGACAGCATCCACGAGCTCGCGTACTTCCGTAAAGTTCGCCTGTGAATGGATGGATACCGCAGCCAAATGGCGGCAATTGTTATTGTTGATCACAACCTCTCCCACTTCAAAGATACGCTGGGGGAGTTCACGGTGTTGGTTCAGTGAAAGTATCTCCATGAGGTTTGGCAGGATAGTTGTACGCAACATGGTCTGGTCTTCACTTATCGGATGTAGTACATGAGTGACATCATCTGTCCTGTCACGGCACATCCATTCAAAATGGATCTTCTCGCTTGTCAGGGTGAACGGCATCACTTCGGAATATCCCAGACCGATCATAATCTCACGCATTGCAGTTCTTGCCAGTGATATCCCGTGTGCTTCCCCGACTGTGGAACTTTTTGGGAAATCAGGTTCTATTTTTTCATATCCATATCCGATGGCAATGTCCTCGATAATATCATCGATGTTCAGTATATCAGCACGATACGAAGGAATTTCTACCTCAATTGTATCACCAGCTATATTACGAATACCAAACCGCATTCTTTCAAGTTGAGTGACAATCTCATCAATTGTAAGATCGATACCGATCAACGAATTCACTTCAGATCTTGTGACCCTATGAATACGGGGTGTAAGGTCCGGTGTGGTCTTTGTACTACCATCAGTCATTATTATTTTCACAGATTCAACTTTCCCACCCCGTTCTGCAAGTGATGTAACTACAATGTTAAGTGCAGTGTAAACAGCATCGGCAAGTCCGGTTACATCAATGAACAGTTCGGTTGTGCTTTCCTCGACCCTTGTAAGGTTACCATTGATGATCGGTGGAAATGAAAGTACATAATCATTTTTATCCAATATGAGCGGATATTTTTCGAATCCCTCCATAAGATGTGCGAAGCAAACACCTTTGGGATGTTCTTCAAGAATCCTGCGCATCGACATTGGTTCTGTAAAATCAAGAGGCACAAATTCAAAGTACGGATCAGCTGCTAAGTACCTGAAAGGAGCCACTATATTTGCCATATCATGCACACCAATGGATACCTTATTGCGATCACGTCCAAGTCCCCAATGAAGGTCCTCCTGCAAGTCCATGAGTGATTTTATAGAATTATCATCAAACTTGATATTCCTCACAACCGCACACCCAAGAACAGGCCGGATATCCTCGATATCCTTGTCCAGCGTAATCTCCACACCAGAAGATTTCACTTCATAATCACAAAAACCCGTTTCAATGTCCAGAAATCCCCTCATTGCGCGTGCGACTCCCTCAACACTATACAGGTCCGGCCTGTCTGGAAAGAATTCAATATCAATTGACTCTTCTTCAATACGCTCAATATCAGCCCCGATCATGGGCACGCGATCGATAATCGTATCCTTGTCTGCACGAGTGAGTTTTTCCATGTCATCGTATTGTAAGGTTATAATTGGCATAAAAGGGTCCTCTGGTTATGTGTTATTGTCATATTTACGAATAATACCTGACCACAACATATCTAACTTTGGATTTAATGCTTTTCATTGCATCCCAATTTTGGATTGTGTTCTGAGTTGCATAATCTTATATTCTTTTTCCATAGTTCAAGTCCGGTAATGATATCGATTCCTTGTAACAACTGCTGCATGTGGCATGTTCCAATGTTACTACCCACCTTCCAATTGTTTATCTTCATTCAATTGGTGCTGTTAAAGAACAGGACGGGGTTGTAATAAAATGCAATTGTTAAAAGTTTATTCCAATCAGCCAAGTTTTAGGACTGTTGAATTTAACAAAACCGGACTCAGTTTTATTGTTGCAAAACAAAAAAACCCAGGTTCGAATGAACAGGGTAAAACCTATAATGGTGTTGGAAAATCTTTGCTGGTGCGTATTGTTCATTTTTGTCTCGGAGCCCGTACCGAAGATTATAAAACATTTTGTGAAAAATTCCCGGAATGTGAATTTTTTGTTGATTATGAAATAAACAATAAGAAATATACTGCAAAACGGGCAACAAATGACCCTAAAAAGATTGAATTAAACAACGAAGTAATTTCTATTAAAAAATTCAATGAAAATATGAAATCATTATGTTTTGATATTCCTGTGGATATTACTTTCTTATCCTTTCGTTCCTTGATACCTTTTTTTATCCGGGCAAAAAAACATTCGTATGTGGCTTATAATAAGCCCGGGAAACCCAAAACAGATTATCAGGCATTACTTTATAATGCTTTTTTGCTGGGACTTGATGTCGTTCTTGCGCAAAAAAAATATAAAATAAGAAAAGAGCAGGATCGGATAAAAAAACTTGCGATGAATTTTAAAAATGATTCATTATTGAGAGATTTCTTTACTGAAAATAAGGATGTAACCTTGACGCTTGTTGACCTTGAAGAGCGAATAAAACGGCTTGATGATAATTTAAGTAATTTCAAGGTAGCAGAGGATTATAACGATGTTCAGTTGGAAGCAGATAGGGTAGATAAGGACCTTTTTTCATTGAATAATCACGTTAGGGCCTTGAGAGTCGAATCTAACTAACCTCCTTTTCATCTACACAAGCAGATTATCACCCATTTTTACCAATAAATTTAGTATGGCCTTTAAATTCAATTTTAAAGGCCATACTAAATTT
>JBQVLY010000003.1:0-35470 GCA_052361065.1 Methanosarcinaceae archaeon
CGATTTCAAAGGTGTTTGACAATTGTGTGCAATTATCAATTTGTGGACGATTCTGTCTACAGATAACGTTTATGTATAGCTGAATAGTTACTGTTTTTTTTTGGTTGCATCTCTACTTACTTAAAAAGATATCCAATAGACATATATGCAGATTACGACAGTTCACATCATGTCCAACTGTTTAAAAATGGAAAATTTTATATTGACACTTACAAATGAAAACTAAACCGTTTTTCGGAGATACTATCACTTACAGCCTTATAACCATATAATTTCAATCGTCAGATCCTGACACAATCCACAAATGATTCTGCAAATTCTTTATACGAAACCCCATGCAGGTGAGCGTACGACCCCATAGTATTATTTACCGTAAGTCCATCCCGGCCTTTCAATATACCTGTCCCCCGGGAAAGTTTTATCGCAAATCTGGCATCGGAAGGCAGGTCTACTATCTCGGAATGATGAAACTCATGTCCCTTAAACGAGTTGCCGCTTTTTCCGATAACAGTATCCATTTCCAGTGTACCGATATTGTAACTGACAATCCTTGTATGGCCCATAAGAGTATGTCCCGGAAGTGCGCCAACCATTTCATACGTAGATTCCGGCATGTCAGCCATGTGATATGTTCCCTTGCCTTTAACACCTGTTGTCAATTTTCTGGTGAGGTACATCAATCCACCGCACTCCGCATAGATTGGCAACCCGGCGAAAGAAGCCTCTTTGATGTCGTATCTCATAGAAACGTTTGCTTCAAGTTCAGCTGCAAATAGTTCAGGATAACCGCCGCCGATGTAGAGTCCGTCCACATTCGGCAGGTGTGCATCATGGATTGGACTGAAGTATTTGATATCCGCTCCTGCAAGTTCAAGCAGTTCGATATTATCATGATAATAGAAATTGAATGCCTCATCCAAGGCAATACCGATTGTCGGGCGTTTATCATTTAATAAACGTGGCACAAATATAGTTTCTCCGGGTTTTTCCAGTGGTTTAGCAGTATTTGCAATTTCGATGAACCTGTCAATATCGATCCCTTTCGTGATAATATTCTCGATAGCACCGATCCGCTCATTGAAATCATCTACTCTCCGCCGTCCTTCGAGGGCAGGTACAAGCCCGAGATGTCGCATAGATATCTGCATTGAATTGTCCCTTGGGATAATTCCTATAACCGGCAACCTGGTATAATGCTCGATCGCCTCTTTTGCCTTTTTGGCATGCTGTCCTCCACCGACATTGTTCAGGATAACTCCTGCAATATTGACATCAGTGTCAAAATTTTTATAACCGTTAACAATAGCCGCAGCTGAGCGCGTTATGCTTCTTGCATTGATGATAAATATTACCGGACAATCAAGTTGCTTTGCCACCTGCGCAGTGCTTCCAAGATCGGTGAAACTTTCAAAACCCTCAAACAATCCCCGGACACCTTCAATAATCGCGATATCTGTTCTTCCGTCAGCCTCACATGCATGAGTATAAACATCCAGTACAGCGTTTTTATCCATCAGGTACCCATCAATGTTTCGGGCGCGTCGTCCGGTAATCTCGGAATGGTAACTCGTGTCTATGTAATCCAGCCCGACCTTAAACGGCTGTACATTGTAACCGCGCGCGATAAGTGCTGCAAGTAACCCGATAGTAATCGTTGTTTTCCCGGACGATGAGCGATCAGCTGCTAACAACACTCGCGGGATGGGTATTTTTTCATTTTGGTTCATTTTTGATCGTGTCATGGTACTTACATTAATTGTTAAAAACCAAATAATATTAACTGATTCGAATCAACGTGTCAGTTCACGCAGTCTCTCATCCTCAAGCGCTTTTACCATCACGGATCCATCCTTTGACATAATCGCACATGCAAGTTTACGGTACACCTGCGCAATTTCAGAATCCGGTGCTTTTTCCATAACTGAAAATCCGTCCCGTTCACAATCCTGGACGATCTGTTCCTTTGGAATAAATGCTATCAGTTCGCTCCCGATCTCCTCCGCAAATTTTCGGACGATCTCTTCCTCACGGCTTACATTACGGGCATTGCATATCACACCGCTAAGCGGAGTATTTATCCTGGATAGACCACGACAAATATTGTTTGCCGCATAGAGTGGCATATATTCACCTGATGTCAACACATACGCCTCACTGACAAGACCTTTTCTGATAGGTGCTACAAATCCGCCGCACACGATATCTCCAGGCACATCATATATCACAAGGTCACAATTATCCTGTACTGTTGATATCTTCTTGAGTTTCTGTATCGCTACAATTATGCCGCGTCCCGCACATCCGATCCCAGGCTCAGGTCCACCGACTTCAACACATTTTACGCCATTGTATCCTTCAAATACTACATCATCCTCTGTGATATCAACACCGCTTCGTATAAGGTCAAGAATTGTTGGAATCCGTTTGCCACCAAGCAGGGTAATGGATGAATCGCTTTTCGGGTCACACCCGATGATCATCACTTTGTACCCCTCATCCGCACATGCAGCAGCAACGTTAGATGCCGTGCTTGATTTGCCAATACCTCCTTTGCCATATATCGCTATGACTTTAGGTTTATTCCGCACATTTAAATTATCGCCCATATCATCACCAACCGTTCATTCTTCCTTTGCGACTTCACGCAGTGTTGCACCGAACTCGGACTCCACAATGTGGTTAACACCAAGTGTCTTTGGGTGCAGATCTATCTCAACGATTACGTATTTGTGTCCCATCTCCTTTAGAGGCAAGACCTGTCTTGGTCCATTGGTCACTGATATAATTTCCATACCGGATATGCTATCCATCGGAACCGCGTGCGGAACTCCGGTTATGACCGCAAAATCGTAATCGCCGTACTTTTCATCAATAAGTTTACCGGCCACATTACCTGCGATCGGGTACTCGTCCAGTCCACCGATATTATCATGTATCACAATACCGCGCGCTTCTAAGTCATCCTTGATACACTTTGCATGATGACGTACACGGGGAAGCCCAAGTGTATCATCAATATTTGCCATATTCACAATGTTTGTCTCAACACCGAGTTGTTTTGCAATTTCATTAACGGCGACTGTAATGTCGGCAAACATATACCCTGTCTCTTTCTTGGCATTCATGATGGTAATGCCGCGCTTGCCTTCCCTCAAGAGATCGATAATACGTTGTGCAACCTTATATTTCACATCCCCCCTTGATGGTGCAAGGTACTCCTTACTTGCTGCACCGTGGCGTTTTTCAACCATTGTAGCCTCTTCAAGCAAGGCTTTCTGGCGATTAAACTCATTTTCGTCAATAATTCCCACATTCAGTGCGGATTCGAGTGCTAACAGCACACCTTTGGTATTATTTCGATATCCTGCGTGTACTTCCACTTCAATCACAGGCACACCCGGGTTTGCTTCCACCACCGCATCATGTAGTTCTTCCCCGATAATCATGCTCACACATGTTCCAACTACACCAATGAGTTTCGGATCAAACATATCAGAAACCTTTTTCATGAGAGAAACAAGTTCATCATGGCCACCAAATACGAAACCGTTCTCATCCAGTGATGTTGTGACTACGTGTATCCCGTCTTCTTCCAGCAGTCTCGCATGTTTGAACGAACAACCCGGGGGTCCGTGCAGGATCGCAACATCAACATTCAGGTCACGCAACGTATAAAGTGCGGCAACAATCGAACTCGGCCGGGGGTGTATGATTGAAATCTCTTTTTTCGTTTTAGTTTGACCATTATCTTTCATTTTATCCATGTTATCGTCTCATATTGGTATTCCGTATTATTTCTAATTTAATAAATTCAATTATCAGTCATATCTACCTGAAACACTTGACACAGGACAATATCAGGTCATCATTACTGGCAATTCCGGATGCAACAGACAATCCCTGTGAAAGTGAATCGGCATAATATATATTATCATGTTTAACCGCACGCATCCGCTTTCCCACAAGGACCAGTTCATCGATGTTGCGTTTTTGCTGTCGCAGGAATCCGAATACATCTTCGGGTGGTAACCCTTCACATACCTGTGCGGCTTCTTCGCCAAGTATCATAATTATCCGGCCTTTTTTCTTCATATTGAGTGCATACACAAGCGATTTTTTTACAGAGGTGATGTTCATTCCTGAGTTGGAGTTATCAATCAATGTCTTACCCTCAAATACCTGCGTAAGCATTCTACCGCTAAGACCTCTGAAGTTGGCTAATGTATTGCTTATATCATCGATCCCAATTCCCATTTCAAGTGCCGTAGTTGCAGCAGCAACCATTGCGGTAGTATATGATTCGATGTCATAACCTGACTGTGTATTGGCGACAAATGTTAATTTGCCGGAATTTATGACAATTGTATTATTATTATTATTATTATTATTATTATTATTATTATTATTATTATTAAGTGCCAGGTTCACATCTGCTTTGCAATCTTTTGAATCACTAAAGGTGAGACATTTCACCATTTTACCCACAGTGTGCCCTGTTACTATATCGTCTGTGCAATTTATTACCAGGGTACTGCCGAATTTAGCATTGTCAAGCATCTGCATTTTTGCATCGCTTGCCCATGCTGTGCCATTCGCGATCTTATAATCCGGTGCAATTGTGGTCAGAATTCCAATATCGGCATGCCCTGTGCCGCCAATTGACACTTCAAATATGAATACATCCGGCACAATGTTTTTAGGTGAATATGATATGGTTTTTTTCACGGCATGCAGGATACTACCTGGTGCAATGCTTAATCCCTGATATATCATAAATGGTTTGCCGTTTTCCCAGTGTTCAAGCCCGCGGGTTGTGTGAAGTACAACACTAAATTTGCGTGACAGCATGTCGGCAAGGACGGATGCGGTACTTGTTTTCGCCTTTGTTCCGGTAATCTCTATGATCTTTGAACATGCAATGGTCTTATCACAGGAAAGTATATCACCAACAACCCGATGATGTGTTACAATTTCTTTACCCATATCACGAGCCTGTCGCAGCATCTTATATTCAGGATCAAGATGTACCGGAACAATGACCATATCAAGATCATCGATTGGAATAGGTTCTTTTGATGTTTTTATGTTAAAATTTTCTTGCAGGTCAGTAAGAATGACAGGGTCTACAGTATTGTATACGTCAACAGCACTTACGTTGTAACCGAGTTCTACCAATTTCTGTGCAATGATTATTCCGCCGTGTGTCAGATCAAGCACAACGACGTTCTTCTGACCTGCCATGTTTTATTCGGGTTCAGGCTTGTAATGCTTCCTGTACTCTTTTGAACACAAGATCAGATATCAACTCGTCACCGCCAAGAGGCTTTCCATAGATGATAGTAACGTTGTTACCACCAAGTTTTATTATTGTTTTATTGCTGCCTTCCTCAAGTCCAAGTATTTTTGGAATGTCCTTTGTAATGTGAATACCGGATGCCAGGAATACCGGAGCTGCTGCAATGGTAGTAACACCTGTACCTGCAAATGACGCAAGTGCATCCGCGATACTTGGCTCGTTCATGTTCATAAACCCGACCTTTACAACAACATCTTTATGTTTGTTTGCAATATTTGTGGCGACGCTTTCAACGATCTCTTTGTTATGTGGAAGTTTACTTCCATGTCCGATTGCTAATACTCCTAATTTTTCACTCATATTGTTACCTCATTATTATTTTGGTTTAAGTAGCACAATAACAGTTGGTTGTGTTATTACAATTGGCTTTACTGTGATAGTTATAAGATATAATACTTTTGAGTTGTTCTGATACAGAATACTTGAGGCATCATATTGATACTAAAAACATTCACATGAATAAATATATAATATATTTATTTATGTGAATATATCAAAATACATCAATAAAACTCAATAATTGTCTGCACAAATACGATCAATAGATATCCGGGCGCCTGTCAGCAAATACCGGAATGGTTTTTCGTATCTTGTTAGTTTCACGCACATCGATGTCATGCATGATGATACATTCTCCACCATATGCTTGTGCTTTTACATCTCCCCATGCATCGATTATCATTGAGCCGCCAAAAAATGTTGAGTATGGGTCTTCTCCCATGCGATTGCAGACAATATGTGGGATCTGGTTCTCTATTGCGCGGGCTGTGGCAAGCGTTTTCCAGTGATGTTCCCTCGGGTTTGGAAATTCAGCGATTGTTACAAGTATATCTGCGCCCGCAAGCGAAAGTTTCCTTGCGACTTCCGGAAACCGCAGCTCATAGCATATTTGCAGCCCGATTATGAGCTTACTCTTTTCAAGCCGGATTGGCAGGATTGTGCCCCCACCTGAGAAATATGATCTTTCCTGCCCGAATATATGGGTTTTTCTGTATGTTCCTGCAATCTTTCCGGATTCGACACAAAAACCGAGATTATGATATATTTGGTTATGTGGTGAAATTGTATTTTCATCTTCTACGGCTTCGATGATAGAACCGATGAGGACGGAGTCGTGTTCCTTTGAAAAGCCACATATTGCCTCAATCGTTGGATATGGAGGACGTTCTGCATTTTCTCCAATGCTGTCATAACAAAACCCTGTTGAGAATACTTCAGGTAGCACGATCAGTTCTGCACCTTCTTCCACGGCTTTCCCTGCCATTGAGAGTGCATGGTCAATATTGGTCTGCTTTTTGCAATGGTGGATGTTCATCTGGATACAGGCTGCTTTCATGGTGTGTATATTTGTGTTGTAAATATATTATCTTTGTTCATGATCGTCATTACTATAACATCATGTCAACGGCGGCCGAGAAAATCCTCGCTTGCGCTCGGATTAACTCGACTGCATAATTCTATAAACTATATACTACGAGAAAGCCAATACATCTTTAAATAAAACGACGAATGCGTAAAATGTTATGATTAGTTTAAAATCGAACTAATGCCACTTATTTAATAAGCTGCTGCCCGAAAGGGTTATGTAGAATGTCTTGGGCAGTGTGAAGAGAAACTTTCACATACCGTTCTATAGAAAAGGGAGAGCGAGTAATCGCTCTTCTTTATTCGGCATCGCGTCGTTTTTTGCATCTGTTTAACTCCCCCCAATATAGCGACATTGTATGATCGACACGACAATAGTTATGTGCAGTCCCGGACAAAGTGGTTTTAATCATTTGTCTATCACTATGACCTTAACATCATGTGAAACAATATGACACTGCACACATACAGGGAAATCCTCGTGTATCTGTATCCTGTCATGCTGTAATCCATGACATGACTCACACGTCGGTACATACCGATGATCCTGATGACAATAAACACATCCTAAATCATCATGTTTTGTATTGCTTGCACTTAATACTGAATTTATCTCTTCATGACATATCTCACAGATATCCTGTTCCGTACCTTCAGGGAATTCCATAATAAGAGGATCATGTGCCTGATGACACGCGGTACAATTCTCATAGGCCATATCCGTAGTATGCGATGTGTGACAATCCATGCATTCAGGTATCTGTTCATGGACAGGATGGCACCCTGTGCAACCTACAGCTGTATGTTTTGTGTTACCGTTATCCAATACATCACTTACCATCTCATGGCAGAAAGCACAGGTTTCACCGGCAATTACATCGGGATAATTGATTTCCTGTGGCATGTGTGCAGGATGGCAATTCAGGCATTCAGTGTATGGCAACCATGTGCCGTGCGGTGCATGACAGTTTGTGCATGCTTCAATGTACCTATGGGTGTTGTGACAAAAACTGCATTCCAGATTACCATGTTTTCCGGGATGATCCGTAAACTCCTGTGTTTGCTGCGCATGACAATTTGAACAGGATTGGTCAAAGTCCAGGTTTGATGTGATTCCCATCGGGGCATGTTCATCATGACAGTCCTTGCAATCCTTTAACTGTGCGCCATGGGCTAAGTCGTGGCAAACGGAACATTCGGGCTTAATGCCGTGCTGAACATGGCAGAAGGTACAACCCAGATCATGCTTGCCGCCTTCCATTGATATTGAAGTGAATGGACGGAGATGGCATTCCCTACAGGTTTCATCGGAAGCACTCATATAATCTAAACTAAGTGTTTCCGGGGATGTGGTTGGATTTTGTCCTGACACACGTACTGGTTCGGATGCCTGTGCTTGCACCGTTTCCGGTAATGACGATATCACTGTTTCGTCTTCTTGCGCTGTGGTCAAACATCCCGATCCGATGATAACCAAGAGTACAATACTCATCCCGATCAATGTATTCTTCGTTCGCATCATTGTATCACCTTTTACCGATAAATGGCATGAAGAATCCGTATATATTCTGTGTCTCTTTCTCCATTTTAACTTTCAGATCATGTGTTCTGCCATCGCTCATTTTAACAGTCACATTCTCTTCTGTGGCATTCATCATTATTTCGGCCGAGTTTCCATCATTTGAGACCAGAATGGTTTTACCGTCAGCGGATTTGCTTACAACAGCATTTTCTGCCCAGTCAAGATGGAATTTATCCTTCAGGAGATTTATGACTTTCTCGCTATCGTCTCCAGGGACGCTGTCCCAGTTAAACAACATGAATCCTTTCTTCCAGAGTAAAAGAAGAAGTAAGCCAAGAGCACTCGCCCCACCAACCATTAAAATTGTTCCAATGTTGGAAGGCTCGTCTTTCTGTTCAGCTGCAACAGCCGGAATTTCAGTATCTATTGAGAACATAACTTCAGTTACCGGACCCCATTTATTGTCACGCTCCATTGCCTGGATATAAATGGTATGTTCACCAGGTCCAAGTCCATCGGTATCAATAGTAAATGTACCGTCTTCTTCCTGCTGATCAAATGTACCATCCACGGACATAATCTGCGTGCCGGTACCAGGTGAACCTTTAACGTCTATGAAATATTCCACGGCTTTTACTTGCATGTTCCAGCCGGCAATAGCAGTGAAATCAACTGTCACCGGATCTCCGGGCATGACTGTCACTGGTGATACGTTGACCCTTATAATATAGGGTATTGCAGGTTCGAAAACATTGATGACATGCAATCCCGGATAATCTGCTGCATGGCATTTGTTGCAATCTTCAACCTGACCATGGGCTTCATTACTCAGGTCCACAGCACCATAGGTTGGTTCTTCCATATCTACATGGCAATCCTTACACTGCCTTGGATACAGGTAATCTGCAGGATGTTGACCGGGGTCATCTCCTTCCCCGTGGCAGGCCCAGCAAGCTTTATTGATATCATCAGTGCCGACATTGCCTGTTGCATTGGCATTGAGTCCGCTATGTCCACCAAGACGACTCTGTATGGCATCGACCGAGGAGATTCCAAACCTGTGACTGGTATCATGACATCGTACACAGTCGGATCCACCGTCCAGTCCCTCATTCAATGGTGGTACATGGAAAGTATCAGGATATCCGCCTATGGAAAATGTATCGTTCGCGTGGAGATAACTGGTATTATATCCGCCCAGCTTATCGTCATCATCAATATCAAATGCCAAAAGATTGCCAGAGAAAATCTTAATGTCTGTAAAGCTTACAAGGTTGCAATCCTCTCCGCGGAATGTGTCGCCTATACTGGCTGTGAAAGTCATGAAATCATCGATATCGTGTCCATCATACGAAAGGTCATCCTCATGTTCTATATCCTCACCTTTTGAATATACACCTTCCTCTATTACAACGTCATTCCTGGTCAGCGTCAAATATGCTTTGTGACCTTTTACATCTATTTCCTCTGCTGTTAATACATACTCTTCATTAATCTGCAGTGTCCGTTTATAACCTTCTCCAAGCACAAGGTTTTCCGGCATGAGGGTCACTTTATCATCGGTATCATCATCCGAGAAGTCCAGTAATTTCTCTATGTAATATATGAGGTCTTCGTCCTCATCCAGTACAAGGTACCTATTCTTCTCAATCCTGTGGTTATCCATATGGCAGGCCCAGCAGGCAGGGTCTTTATTTTCAGGATGGATACGTTTCCATGATTTCCCTTCGATCATTACCAGCCCTGTTTGCTCACCCCTGAATACCGCAGTGAAGTTCAATTCAAGCACAACTAAATCTGATATCTCATCACCGTCAGGATCAATGAAATCATCATCATAAGTGTAGTTGTAGGCATCATATACCACTATTTCATCAATTAGTGAATCATTTTGATATAATTTCAAAAATGCACAGTCACCATCAACGCCGATATCTGCAAATACCAGGAAATACCGGTTGCCAAGGTGCCATTTATCACCTATTAACATGGTTATCTCCAGTTCTTCGTCTGAAAGCCTGGATATATTAGTCGTAGGATCAGGTGCATCACCCCATTCTTCTGCATTATCCTCATCAAGGTGGCAGTAGATACAGCTTGTTGTATTTATCAAATCGTCTGTGGAGCCATAATGGGACACCATTGATGTATCAGTTGAATTCTCCGGATTGGGATCATAATTGAGCATGATGCTGTTTATGTGGCATGCTGTACAATTAACTTCTGTGGATACATTTTCATCGATCTGATCTACATACTTGAAGTGTTCATAAACCATGGGCTCATAAAACAAGGATTGATTGACATTATGGCAGTCCATATTACTGCAATTTCTTGGATTTTTTTCTAATACCCTTTCAGGATGACTTTCAGGCTGGTCTGCATCTGATCCGTCACCCTCGCCGTGGCATGCCCAGCAACGCACATTATCCGGACTATAACTCCGGTTCATTCCAGCAATTGCAGCCCTGTTAAGATCATAGTGTATTGCATCTGATTTGTTCATAGCCTGGACATCAATCTGGAATCTTGCGGTCATGGACCTGTTTATTGTACTATGACATTCAACACAATATTTACCGCCACCTTCTGCTACATTATGTACGAATTCAGTGTTGGTTGGGGCAGTGGTTGGATCAGTGGATAGTGAACTGCCGTGACAGCCTTTGCAACCGACATCGTAGAAGTTACTAATACTTGAGTGATCATACCAGCCCTGTCCCGTACCATCCCATGAGGTATTATTGCCAATGTTGTTGACACAAATCGTTGGAGGAGCCTGAGGTCTCAGGATGGTGTTGTATCTGATTTTATCTTCAATGTGACAACCGGAACACAATTCACTGGTACTGCCATCAGTAAGAGCAACATGACTGTCATCTGCGCTAATATTGATTATCGGACCAATAGCAATAGTCTCGTGTTTGGTATCATCGTGGCAGAACTCGCAGGCTTCGTTACTGTCGTTCCAGTAAGGTATCTCATTCCACCTGCTGCCGCTTGTGGGAGCATCGCTGTGGCCGAATCCGTAATTGTTATCCGGTACTTTTGGTATTGTTGCATTAATTTTAGTATCAACCGCACCTGATGAATGGCAGGTGTAACAGTCAACAACACTACTGTTGGACATGCTGAAAGTACCGTTTTTCTGCAGGTACTTGACGCCATGTATGTCACGGGCTTCTGATAGGTGACATTCACTGCAATTCAATGTGTCATTGTGCCTGGATTTTGGTGAAGTGTATGACATATAGGTGCTGTAATTAGCCGGGTCATGGCATAAAAGGCATACACCACTATCTTCTGCACCATTCTCCATCAAAACAGGTTTAGCAAGACTTGCATCGTGCATCCGCACTCCGCCGTGGCATGTAGAATTAGTACAACTTGGTGTAGACCCATATCGGCTGTGCTCATCGATGTCACTGTTACCTGCATTACGCATATAGGACCGGAAAATAGATGATTCATTAGAGTGGCAGTAACTGCAGTTTATAATATTGGCACCATTACTATCAGACGTCCATGTCCTGATATCCGAACGGTTTTTGCCGTAGTGGGATACCAGTGACAGGTCGCTGTTGGTCCCATCAAATTCGGTCTCAAGACGCATCTCATTTTCGTTGTGACAGACAAGACAGGAACTAATATTACTGGTCATGCCCTGATTAATAACAAGATTGGTACCGTTAAAGAAGTGTTCTTCAACTAATGGAATGAGACCTGACAGATTAGTAACAATATTTTCAACGTGGCATTCATCACATGTGTACGGATATACACCGTTTAATATCCACCTGTCAGCATGATCATTCGGACCGGGTGTACGGGCATTGTCCATATGGCATGCCCAGCATATCTTGTTGTCGTCACTAACTCCGGAGTGGGTATTATCAATGATACTGTCAGGATAACCTGCAATTTTTGAGTGAATGGCACTATTACTGATCACAACACTGACATTGATCTTTGGTGACATACTATCCGCATCATGACAGCTGATACAATCCGGACCGAATGCGCCCACGGCTGCATTATGAGCAAGTTCCTTAGTAGTTGAATTGTCAGATAACAAACTGCCGTGGCAGGCAGCACAGATCATATCATCGTACGAACTTATGGAATGGTTGAACCATTCGATACTGGAATCGTCATATGCTGTGTTGTTGTTTGCGTTATTGATGACTATAGTTGGTGGAATCGGATCCCATAACCAGCCTTTATAGTTATCTGCTTCTTCATAGTGACAACCGCCACACCATCTGTCACTGCTGTCAATGCTGGTATTCAATTCTTGACCGTCACGGATAGCTTCTATGGGACCAAGGGCACTGCTGTTGTGTTTAGTGTCGCCGTGGCAGTAGTCACATGCACTTTCCGTACTGTCCCAGTATGATGTTTCGTTCCATCTGCTACCGTTGTCCGGATCTTCACTGTGAGCGAAGTTGACATTGTTGTTCGTTGGCACAAGCGGCCGGAACATACTGATATTATTCAATGGATCTTTGTCATTATGGCATCTGACACAGTCAACGGCTGTATTATTAGACGTGCTGTATGTGTCGTCCTTCTGCAGGTACTTGACACCATGGATATCGCGGGCTTCGTAGAGGTGACATTCAGTACAATCCAGTGTGTCGCTGTGTCTCTGTTTTAAGCCTGTTACGGGTGTGTAGTCGGTATATTTACCCGGACCATGGCATTTCAGGCAAACCTGACTACTGGGTTCACCGTCAGAATAATTAGTAGTAAGACCTGCGGGTTTTGTAAGACTGGCGTTATGCATCCAGCCGCCGTTGTGGCAATTTTCATTGGTACAATTGTTAGCAGGAGATGATGGGTACCTGCCACTGTGATCAGGGATACTTGAGTTAAAGGCTGGATTGACCATAATTGAAGAATTTGCAAAGGCACTGTTGCTGTCCTGATGACAGTAACTGCAATTAACGCCGCCGTCCCATGTTCTTATGTTGTCCGCTCCTGTGCCGCGTTTTTTCCCATAGTGAGCTATCAGGTAACTGGCATTGTCCCGATCCTCGGGGTCTGTACCACCCACTGTATTGTCAAGTATAACATCAAGTTTCATCTCACTCAGGTTATGACAGACCACACATGAGGTGAGATCATCGATGCTGTTGCCGGCTTTGAGTTCAGTCCCACCATAAAAGTGCTCTTTTACAAGAACACTATCTGGCATGATGCCAGTAATATCATCGATATGACATTCATCACAGGTGTAGACGGGTACACCGTTAAACTCGCCCAACTTGTCTGCATGGGCTTTGTTTGTTGTGTCTGTATACTGACTGTCGTTCATGTGACAAGCCCAACATATCTTGTTGGTATTGTTAGTCTCATCAACGCTTTTGATGATAGAATAGTTCTGAATATTCTGGTGTACAGAGAGTGAATCGTTCATTATACTGAAATTGACCTTTGGAGATATTTCACCGATATCGTGACAAGCGATACAATCCGAACCGCCCGCCGGTTTTACGTCATGCCCGTGCCCGCGATCAAGTGAAGGAGAATAATCTATGAAAGGTCGCTCAGTACCATCATGGCATCTCTCCAGACACTGGGTGTTGTTTCCTTCATCAACGAAAATATGACTGTGGATTGTGGGACCCTCACTTGTACCAGTGGGGGAGTGGCATTTTGTGCACTCCGGGTTGGAGTTCCATGTATGGATGCCAGAACGATCTGTGATAGTTATATCTAGATTATTGCCTGCAGTATAATCTATGGCGAAACTTACATTAGTGTGACATACAAGGCAGCCTATCTGATTTGTAGGTTCACCGGCTGTCACATTCCCGATCATATTTACATGGACGCTGTAGTCCATCATATCTACTATGTTGCCACCTTGTAGACCAAGCACATTGTAATAATACTTTGGCAAATCAAGCACACTTAAACCCAAAAATGCTGGTGTATGCCGCACATGGGATGCCTCGTATTTGTGATGGCACACGGAACAGTCCGGTTTGGACAAATTGTGTGCAGGCGGTTTAATCGCAATAAACAGATCATTGCCCCATAGATTATGACAGACATCACATTCATAGCCAGTACCAGCCATAGCCTTAATATCTTCCAAAACATCTGTATGACAGTTGATGCAAATTTGATTTGGGGGTCTCTCTCCCCGACTTCTTGCTCCATCCCACCCTCCGTCTGTGTTTGGATTTGCATGTCGTGCATACGTTACATTACCATCGGGCGGATCCGTCCCCATTATATCATAAAATGTTACACCACCAATCTCTACTGCCGTATTCTTCTTGTGTGTCATATTCGAACCATACGGCGCGAGATTGCTGCTGTCATCCATCATAGCATACCCTCCCAAAACGTTTTCATATCCATCCTGGATCTCAGCAACGGTTTTTGTGTGGCATTCGGTACAGAGAGGGGATGACGTACTGGCGTTGTTACCGGGTATTATGTTAGTTGTATGAATAGTTGTTTTAGCATTATATGAACCTGGGGACAGTTTGGTTCCCGAGTAGTCCAGAGTTTTGTTATTGTGACACTGAAGGCAGGTTACGCCCGGAGAATGCACTGTTGTATCCATTTTATCACTATGGCAGTACTCACATCCTCCGGTCTCATGCTTTTCAAGTGATCCATAGTGGATACGCCCATCTGCGTGGCAACTTGGATTTGTGCAAGCGGATCCACTGATGTGACTTGTCATAGAATTATTGGTGACAGGAAAAGCAGTAGTACCATTATTGTGGCAGTACATACAATAAGCAGAAGTAGCAGTATCCAAAGCAACAATGTCATCTCTCTTTATCCCATAATGGGATGCCAATGATAAATTAGTGTTAGAGGCATCGGGTTCTGTGTAAGCACTGTTTTTCATCTCGTCCAGATTATGACACCTGATGCAAGATTCTGTTGCATTCGCAGCGTCGGTTATCGCTTTAATATCTTCGCCGGATTTGAAATGTTCTTTCACCTCTGGCGCGCTACTGTCAGTTCCGTCATGGCATTCGTAGCAGTTACTAGGAATCGCGTTGGAACAGTTGTAATCTTCCAATGGTTCGCTGCCAGCACTTACGTGACAGCCCCAGCACATGCTGTTATCGGCATTGCTTGTACTGCTGGCGGCATCAGCATTCATGGCGCTGTTCAAATTTGCATGAATATTATCGGACTGGTTCATGGATGATACGGATACATTATACTCTGTTGTCGTATTTGCAACATCATGACACTCTATGCAGTCAGGTCCACTCGTGCCTGATACAATACCCGTAACCAAACAACCCAATGATAATAAATATATTACCAATAAAACATTACGCATGAAAGCGAAACGACACAATATACCGGATTCCATCATTTTATAGCACCCTATTATTTCATAATTATGTTATTTCTAACTATATATTTGCATAACATATAAGTATTTATCAATGGGGACTGGCGTGCCTATGGCGTCAATCTTGCATCTGTATATATAAAATAGAATAGTTACACATCTACACTTAGCACCACCCCCTTTTGTATCATCTTCAATTTCTTGAAATGCATGATTGTAAATGTGGTGACATATTTTAGAAGAGATGGTAGACGATAAACGGATCGTGTATATTCCACTATGGAAATGGCTTTTGGAATATGGTTGAATCTGAAAGACACGTCATCCGGTAAAAATCGTGACATTTTTATTGTATTTATGTAGAACCGGAAAATAAGTTGAAATTATATGCCTTTAAGGAGATGGGGAAACCATAAAGTGATTTTGACAGGTTATTTTCAGGTAAGTCCTTACTAATTATATCCCGCTCTTTGCTATAGTTTGATGTGCTGTCGCAACTTTTGACTATACAATATTAAACCATCTGAACAAACATTATTTTCCAACCGGACAGCATTTATTCAACGCCTCTCGCACCCCTTAGCACATGCTGCATAAGTATGGAAATCGTTATCGGTCCCACTCCACCAGGCACAGGTGTGATGAGAGATGCCTTTCTAACCACATTATCAAAATCAACATCCCCATACACTTTTCCATCCTCCTCGGTAATCCCGACATCGAATATAACAACACCTTCTTTTACCATATCGGCTTTTATAAGGTGTTTGACACCTGTCGCCACAATAAGTATATCAGCATCCAGTGTGAACTTTTTGATGTCATTGGTATAAACATGGCATACTGACACCGTAGCGTTGCGGTTCATAAGTATTGCAGCCATTGGTTTACCAACCACATTACTGTGCCCGATTATTACAGCATGTTTCCCCTGAATCTCCACACCGTACTCTTCCAGTGCACAAAGCACACCTTCTGGTGTACACGGAACAAACCCTTCATTTCCAATCAAAAGTTGTCCCATATTGCATGGATGGAAACCATCCACATCTTTTGATGGGGCGATCGACAACATAACCGCCTGCTCATTGATGCCAATCGGAAGCGGAAGTTGTACCAAAATGCCATGAATATCATCCCTGTTATTAAGCGTATTGATAATATCGATAAGTTCTTCCTGTGTGGTGGTTTCCGGAAGGGGAATATCCTCTGTAAAGATTCCCGCCCTCTCACATGCTGTATGTTTTAATCGGACATACATTCCGGATGCAGGGTTATCACCGACAAGTATCGTTGCAAGACCGGGAGTTGTCCCATATTCGAGCTTTAGATCCTCTACGTCCTTTTTAACTTTCGCTTCCAATTTCTGTGCAAGTTTCCTGCCATCTATTATTTTTCCATATATCATTTTGGGACCAATATTCTTATCCTACATTGTACATCACATCTACTGCTATGCTTTAAACAAGCCTGAACTATATATATTTGTACACTGGAAAACAGCTGCAAAGTTGCTGGACATCTGCATTGACAGTATCAAGGACGTGCTGGTCATTCACATTGTTGATAACAGTATCTATCATCTCTACGATCTCTTCCATCTCTGTTTCCTTCATGCCTCTTGTTGTTACAGCCGGAGTACCGATTCTCACTCCACTTGTTATAAACGGGCTTTTGGTCTCGAATGGGATCGTATTTTTATTAAGTATGATTCCTGCATTACTAAATGCAGTCTCAGCATTCTTGCCTGTCATATCGAACTTGTTCAGGTTCAAAAGCATCATATGGTTATCAGTTCCGCCTGAAACAAGATCAAAACCAAGTTCGATCAACCTGACAGCCATTGCCTTTGCATTCTTCACGGTCTGCACCTGATCATCTTTATATTTCTGTCCCTGCGCTTCCTTGAATGCCACAGCCTTTGCTGCAATAATATGCATAAGTGGTCCGCCCTGAATACCAGGGAATATAGCTTTGTTGATTCCTTTTGCGTATTCTTCCTTGCACATAATCATACCACCGCGTGGACCACGCAATGTCTTGTGGGTCGTGGTGGTGACAAAATCAGCATAAGGGACCGGACTCTGGTGTACACCTGCTACAACAAGTCCTGCAATATGAGCTATATCTGCCAGAAGATATGCTCCAACCTCATCTGCGATTTCCTTGAAACGCTTGAAATCGATCTTACGTGGATATGCGGATGCACCTGCAACGATCATCCGGGGTTTGCTTTTTTTTGCAAAATCCATCAAAGCATCATAATCGAGAGCTTCAGTTTCTTTATCAACACCATAAGATGCAATATTGTATAACTGGCCTGCAAAATTCACAGGGCTGCCGTGTGACAGATGACCGCCATGTGTTAAATCCATGGACATTATAGTATCGCCGAGATTGAGCACTGAAAAATAGACTGCCATATTCGCTCCGGAACCGGAGTGTGGCTGAACATTGACATGCTCTGCACCAAACAAATCCTTCGCTCTCTCTATTGCAAGGTCTTCCGCAATATCAACAAAATCACAGCCACCATAGTAGCGCTTGCCGGAATAGCCTTCTGCATACTTGTTAGTCATAATTGAGCCCTGTGCTTCCATGACAGCACGGCTCGTATAGTTCTCTGATGCTATCAGGTTCAATTTGTAATCCTGACGTTCCGCTTCCTTTTCAAGTATTTCTGCGATCCGGGGGTCAATTTCTGAAATATAAGACATTTGTTTCTTCACCATTTGATTATGTGTTATATTATAAATATGTAAATTAATTGTAGATATGAATCGTACACCTATTTTAAAACTCTAACAATCCGCCCTTCCACTTTAAGTTTACCCTCAATGAAAAGTCTTATAGACCGGGGATATATCTTGTGCTCCTGTTCCAAAATACGTTCAGATAGCGAATCCTCTGTGTCGTTTTCAAGCACGGGAACACAACTTTGTAGGATTATCGGACCAGTGTCCATTCCTTCATCAACGAAGTGTACTGTACATCCAGATACCTTCACCCCATAATCCAGTGTCTGCTTGTGGGAATGCAACCCCTTAAAAGAAGGGAGCAAGGTCGGATGTATGTTCAGGATACTGTTCTTATAAGCACTTATGACAACTTTGCCAACAATCCGCATATATCCGGCAAGAACTATCAACTCAGTATCATAACTGGCAAGGACCTTTAAGAGTTCTTCATCATATCCGGATTTATCTTCAAAACCAGCCGGATCAATAAAAATCGCATCGATACCGTGTTTCATTGCACGTTCAAGTGCATAGGCATCCGCCACATCGCTGATAACAACTTTAATGGTTACATTTTCAATGCTTTTATTCTCCATACTATCGATGATGGCCTGAAGATTGGAACCTCGACCTGAAACTAAAACTGCAATGTTGGTTTTTGTTTTATTGTTAGTGTTAATGTTGCTCATTGTGAGTTCATAGGGGATAAATATATATTAGTTTTTGGGGATATTCCTATTCTGCTTTGCATCTACATTTTCAATTTGCTACGATTTTGGGTGTGAAAGTTGATTGTTTTCTTTGTTATGACAAAATTGCTTGCTCTACTTTGTCTTTTGCGTATCGTCTGTCAAATGGGTATCAAGTGATTGAAAAGACTGTTAAATCTTCAGGCAATTCAGGACGAGTTTATGTGCCAAAGGACTGGATAGGTAAGAAGGTAAAGATATTTTTACTTGAACAATAACTAAAGTGAAATCACAATTAATTGAAAAAAGGGTCCACTGGAAAATATGGGGGATATTTAAGTGAAATATTTTACATTAGTATCAGTATTCTTTTGCATTAATTGCGTGCCGGAGAGGTTTAAATAATGTCTCAAACATTAGTTCCCATACAAATGATGTGTACCCATTCTGAAAATATTATCATGCAATCCTCTATTGGTGATTCATGCAGTCTCGAATATACTAACCCGCATCAGTTTTTTGTAACTTTTATTTACCTGTTTACTTTGCTACATCGGTTCTATCACAAAATGATTATAAATTATACTTGCGGAGTAGTATATATAAAAACCAGGAAAAGTGCAAAATTAGAAACTATTTTGAAAAATCGGTTGGATGATGAAATACTAATATCAAAACCTGAATTCGCCAACCTTGTCAATTTTTCTGATTATAAGGGTCATCCAATATATAGATGGTTTAAGTATCGTGAAGGGTATTCAACATCACTCATAAAAACACTATTGGCACGTAAAAAAAACCAAACGTGTGTGCTTGATCCTTTCTGTGGATCTGGCACAACATTAATCACATCAAATGAATTAGGATTTGATTCAGTTGGATGAATATTTTATAATGTTAGTATTTGATAATTGTACTCTTAATCTCAAATAACATTTTAATAACTCCAGCGGGGCAGCACAATAGGTTTTGAGAATTCAAACGCATTGTTTTTTCTTCCGCTCATGGATAAGTGTATCAAGTTCGTCACAATCCGACAATTTATCAAGTTCACATCGTTCAATAAGTACCGTACTGTCAACAGATTTCAACTTGCTGTGTCCTTCTATTATGAAAACAGATTGTGTCATAATGACTCTGGCAATGCTGCTCATAAGGTGGGCGCGCTTGATCATGGCACTGCTGTATTCGCTCACACCTGTTAACATGACATTTGCATCATCACTGGATATTGCTTTGAATGGTGCCTGGGATGTAGGAAGTACATCATAACCAAGTGTGTGTATCAAACTTAAAATATTATCATCAGGCATTTTTTCACTGTATTGGCGTTGTACAACCTGTTTTTCATCAAATAACCGCAGGATATCAATGGAGCGTGCAATCGCCACATCAAGCAGTTCTTCTATTTGCAACACAATGTCAATGGATGCATCCATGCCACCTTCTTCATATTTGCTGATGGTCCTTCTGGACACACCAAGCTGTGATGCAAGTGCACCAAGCGAAAGGGATCGATCCATCCTTGCGGATCTCAATACGTTTCCATCTATTGAGACATATAAACCGCCTGGGGCTGCCGATACCAGTGGCGGTACTTCTTCAACAAAATAATCGAACAATGTCTGGACATTCAGTGACGGAATGTCATATCTCACATACACCACATTATCCTCAAGAAACTGGTTACGGGTTTTAGCACCAACTACCAGCACTGAACCGCCAAAATACTGTGCAAGTGTTTTCATCTCATTTGCAGTGTCTCCATTCAGGCCGTCAATGTTATACAGGACCTTGCAAAATAATAGGACATTATCTTTTCGTGCAGCAAGATCAAAGCTTCGAGGCCTGATATTACAGCGCTCCGATACAATAAAACCTGCAACTTCCAGTACATCAACGATCTGGTGTATCAAGATATCTTTTGCCATAACACTTAAATTAGGTGTTTGCACATCTATATATAATTGACTATAGTTTCAGTCAGGCATACAAACGGAGAAATTAAATTGATGAATTTGTATAGATGGTTTCGATGAAATCTCAATGCACAGCTCAAATCGCAAGACCCTGCGCAGCAATACCGCCACAGGCGGCGCACTCTAAACATTATGAAAAATATACCTCGATCAAATATATCTGAACATTTTCAATAACATTGGTGTGTAAAAACGCTATGTTGCGTTATTATATATTTAAATTATAAGTTGAAATGCCCCGAAAACGTCATCTTCCACCCAGTGGTCTGGGAATGCGCCTCCTTTAGAGCACTGCTTCGGCGTCAAAAATCGTAAAACAAATAAAAGTCAATTATTTCACAAGGAGAATTCAAAATTAGACAGATGACTTGATTCGATTTAAAAAGTCATCAAGCGGCACAGAATGTGTTTTGAACCCACACACTTTTTCAGGATCAGCACCCAGTGCAAGTGCAACAAACTGGCCAATATTCATATGTACAATATCATATTTAATCCCATATTTCTTTTCGATAACAGGTTGATACCGATCATATTGTATCTGGCAGTTCGGACACATGTGAAGCACAAGATCAACACCCGCTCTTTTCAGGCTTTCGAGTTTGACATGTGTAACCTTAAGAGACAGATCCCGGTTGACATGAATCTGTGAAAAACCAGCTCCGCATGTAAGAGTTTTATCTTCATACCATTCAATAACATCAGCACCGCATGACTTTGCGATCGTATCGATCAGCAACGGATGATTGGGATCACCCAGAATATCATCTGACTGTATCTTATAATAGTGACAGGCATGATGTGCTGCAACGCGAACACCTGAAAAGTCGAACGCACCGGGTTTACCCCTATTTCTACCTATCATTTTGCTTATCTGTTTAGCCTTTGATAAGAATATCTCTACAACATGATAAAAATTATCAAAATCATCCATGCTGTTCTGATCATACATTAGGTCATCAAGACCTGCCTCTTTGAAAACAGAATTAATGTTTAAACGTACTTCATCATTACTATTGAGCAGGGCACATGCTTTTTTATTTATTGCATAACAGGTTGAGCACAGGGCTGTGATATTTGTATATCCATTCTTTCTTGCCACTGCAAAATTTCTGGCTGCGATTGCCGTTGTTGACATCTGGTCAAACAGGTCAAAATAATATCCAAGACCTGTGCAGCATGACTGCTCATCGCTCACAATGTAGTCAATACCCAATTTATCAAATGCATACGTTGTTGAACTTTCAATACCCGGGTACTCAGCACTGACCATACATGATTTAAACAGCAGGATACCACGATCCGGAATTTTTTCAATTTGTTTCATCTGTTGTCCCTTTGTTTTTATCGGATGTATCCAATTCGAATCTTTGTTTTTTGTTAATGGCCAGTTGCTTCAATTTCTCCTGCCTTTCAAAGAACCCGATTCCTTCAAGTATTGCACGAATCTCCCCACGTCCGCGATCCTTCACATTGGCAGTACCAAGCCCAAGCTCACTGCGTACCGAATCAATATTTTCTTTGAATTTATGCCATCGTATGTCAAAATCATCTTTCATCTGCCCAATATAGATGTCAGGTATTTTGCTTACCCCGAATTCTGCAAATGCATTCCCATATTCGAACAGGACTTCAAGTCTGTCAAGCCCGATACCTTTATTGATCGCCATCTGCTTAAGTACCTGCACAACCTGTGTCGGACTGTTGTTACGGGGACAGCGAAGATGGCATGTATAACAATAAAAACAATCCCATATAGTTTCATCCTCTATGACACTAATGTCGTTTTCCATTACCCGCTTTATGATCTTTCGGGGATTGTAATCAGTAAACCGTGCAGCAGGACAGGAAGATGTACACGCTCCACACTGCAAACAGCGGTTAATTCCAATAGAATCAGATGTTCTCAGACTTTTTTTAACGGTCTGTACAAGTGTTTCACATACAGGTGTGTCATATTCACTGAGTGCACCTGTCATATCCCGGGTCATTTTCCATCCTCCATTTCTGCAAGGAATGTGAATGTGTCAGCCAGTCCCCTGTAATTCGGAATGTATGCTTTCTTGAAATACAGGCGTGCACTTTTATCTCCAAGTTCAACCTTAAGATTCTCGAAATTCTCAAGTGCGAGCGGATAGATGAACTCACCAATCGTATTATCTGTGGGTTCCTCAACCATCAACACTGCCCTGCTCCCACATTTAAACGCATGCATAATCGTGGATTTAGAAACAATTGTGGTTGTGGGTACCTTGATGATCTTTACATTTACAGGATACTGTATCACACTGTTTCCTATGTTATCGGCAGTGGCATACGGGATCTCGCGACTCAAAAAGACGAGCACATCCCCCTTTTCAAGAATGCCATCAATCTCAGCTATTATCTGCTCCTCTTTGTATCCATCAATACTAATTGCATTTTTGCTGCAAAGTTTTGTACAGTACCCACAGCCATTGCATACGAGTGGATTTATGCGGATATTGCCTGATCCGTTTTTGGAAATCCCATCAAATGGACATTTGAGGCAATCACCGCAACTGTCGCATAAAGAATTGTTGATATGTGCAATCTGCGGATTAAAATTAATCACTTTATCCGAGATAAAAGCACTTGTACGCGCAGCCGCAAGTCCCGACTGGGCGATAGTATCCGTAACATCTTTGGGAGACTGGGCAGTTCCGCAAACGAAAATACCATCTCTTGATGTATCAACAGGCCTTAATTTTGAGTGCTTCTCCTTTATAAAACCATCTTCGCTGAGTGTCACATCAAGTATTCTTGCAATTTGCTTAGTACCGGATGAAGCTTCCATCGCTGATGATAATACCACTATATCAGCTGGGATCTCTTTTAATTCCTGTATGAGAGTATCCTCTACTTTGACGACAAGATTTTGATTCGATCTTTCTACCACTTCAGCCGGACGCCCGCGTACAAACAATATACCCATATCCTGCACTGCACGGTAGTAATTTTCATATAATCCAAAGGCGCGAATATCGATATAGCATATTGTCACATTAACATCAGGACACTTTTTTACGATGAGACTTGCATGTTTGAGCGCAGCCATGCAACAGTAACGCGAACAATACTTGTTCCCGCTCGAATTTTCATCTCTTGATCCTACACATTGTATCATCACAATGTTTTTTGGTGCCGAATTATCCGAGGGGCGTGCGAGTTTACCAAGCGTCGGGCCATTGACTCCGAGTATTCGCGCCAGTTCCATCTGTGTAATGACATTTTTAAAAATGCCATATCCGTATTCCGGTTTTTTTGAAGCATTATATTCATCAAAACCTGTTGCTACAACAATCGCACCAACATCAAGATCAATAAATTCGTCTTTTTGTCCAAAGTCGATAGCATCTACCTTGCATACATCCAGGCACTTACCACAATCAATACCTGCAAGTTCAATACAATAATTCGGATCGATCGAGTATGTCTGCGGTACGGATTGAGCAAAGCGCATAGATATTGCTTTTTTGTCTTTTACACCGCAGTTAAAATCATTTTCTACATATACGGGGCACACTTCGCTACACCTTCCGCACGCCATGCAGTTGTCTTTCACATACCTTGCTTTTTTGCGCATTGTGACCTTGAAATCACCGGCATTTCCACTGACACTTTCAACTTCTGCGTAAGTATGAAGTGTAATATTAGGGTGCGAACCAACCTCGTTCATAAGGGGACTTAATGAGCACATGGCACATTCTTCGGCAAGTTTTTCAGACGAAAATATTTTTCCTATCTTTGCGGTATTACCGCCGATTGTGACATCCTGCTCTATAAGATATGTGTGAATGTCGTTGTTCGCAAGATTGAGTGCAGCATTAATGCCTGCAATGCCGCCACCTATGACCATTGCATTAGGGTTGATAGTAACTTGTACCGGTATAAGGGGATGGGCTGTTTGTATGCGTTTGATTTTACCATTCAGGAGCAAGATAGATTTTTTCGTTGCTGCAAATTTATTTGAGTGTACCCATGAACACTGTTCACGAAGATTGGCGATCTCAAGCATCGATGTATTCAATCCAGCATCTCCTATGCATTTCTTGAACAATTTCTCGTGTTTTGCCGGCGTACAGGCACCCAGGACGATTTTGTCAAGTGAATATTTTTCGATGCTTGTTTTTATTAGATCCTGACCAATATTCGAGCATAAGTATTCACAATCAAAAACAGAGATTCTATTTGCTCTAATCTCCTGTTTCACTGACTGGATATCAATAATATCAGATATGTTCCCGCCGCAGTGGCAGATAAATACGCCAATATGTTCGGTTGAAGGGGTCATTGGATTGTATTTAAATATATTTGCTATTTAAGATTGACCGCTCACCACATATAATTGTCCTGATTGAGAACGCATATGTAAAAAAATATCCTGTCTGGGCACTATAATCAAATACAAATTTACAATAAGAATGAGAAATAAAATATGATATGTCACAAAAAAACAGTAAAAATGTATTCAGATGAGTTACGACAGATTCTTGAGCCGCTGTATGTTCTCAAGAACGTTTTTATTTTCTAATAGTATCTCCTTTTCTATTGTATTAATTATGTCTTCAAGTGATACGATAAGTTTATACAATTTGATTGGTCGTCCCTTCCCTTCGGTCTTTTTTTTATCCCGTATCTCTACCCAGTTGTACTTATTCAGGTGACGCATTGCAATGCTCACTTCAGGCTGCCTTAGCCCTGACATCATTTCGATCTCACGGGATGTTAACTCATTTAAGCTTGATAAACAAGCAATTGTAAGGGCAACCGGTCTGGTCATATTCAGCTTTCTAAGCAACTCAACCATCTCAAATTCGTTGTCTTCCATCATCATGACTTGTTCACTTATCATACAATCACCAAATAACCATGTTTTATAAATATAATTTATCTATTAATATATAAGTTTTATGTAATCGGTTTTATAAATACGCTCTATATATGTCAATATGTCAATTTTGAAACAAAGTCAAAAATATCAAGTCAGAATTTTATATATAAACATAATATAAATACATGAAAATGAATGGATGTGAATGAATATAATAAATAAATGGGCCCACTGCGATTCGAACGCAGGACCTCCCGGTTATCAGCCGGGTGCTCCACCAAGCTAAGCTACGGGCCCGTTGAGAATTTATGATTGATACACATTCATCACGCGACAGACCAAATACACATACAGGTACTTTAATATTGCGCTTAAGATGCACTATTCATATTAAATTATTTGTATTTGTTTAGCCATTGCACCGTTTTGTTGTGGCATTTGCGGTTCAACGAGTTTGAGATGAAAACGGTGCTACCACACACGCGAGAGCGCGGCACATTCCATGCATAAGAAAGGACTTTTCACTAATGTGCGGATTTATTCCATGCACACATTTTTACAAATTCAATCTGCTGAAAATTCCCACCTAAAATTGACCCACCCTATATGCTAAAATGCTCCTGTTTTATTGCAGTAGGGATTGGGTGATTTCAATGCCGAAGAAATAGCAGTGCTTTCTCCATTTCCCAACAATAAATTCATTGTATTTCGAATGAATTCCGCAAAGTTAGATCTGATTGTCTGATATCAGTTGATGGAAACCGATACAGTGTACCTCACATTTTTGCAGGTAGAGACGTATGGATACGAATTAGTCAAGGCAGATATTTAGAAGTACATTCCCAATCAAACTAATGCAAAACATACCCCGGAAAGAACTGAATAATGGGTAGTGTCCTAAATTTCGTGACCTACTTAAAAAACTGTCACAATGGAGGCTCAGAGATATTTAGAGTTCTCCTGAAAAAAGCACTCCGTGCCTCAGTATCATGTTCGCTCATTTACACGCTTTATTATGTTCATTCAATAAAGTATATAAAGGTCACGATTTATAGGGCACTACCTGTAAAAACACTATGCTGCGTTATTCAATATTTAAATTATAAGTTGAAATGCCGTGAAAACGTCATCGTTCGCACCAGTGGTTTGGGAATGCGAAGCTTTAGAGGATTGCTTCGGCGTCAAAAATCGCTAAATAAATACAATTTAAAAAAATCTATACCACACACCAATGAGTTAAATATATTGAATCGTATTACCAATTATAAATTTAAGATCATATTTGAGGTAACTGTTCAGACACGCATAAACGTCATCGTTGGACTGAATAGTTACAATTAAAGTTCAAGTTTAAGTTCAAATTTAAATCCTTCAATCAGGGCGCGTGGCCTAGCCAGGATATGGCGGCAGCCTCCTAAGCTGCAAGTCAGGGGTTCGAATCCCTTCGCGCTCGTTTTTATTCTATATTTTATTAAACAAGGGGACATAATTTGATCAGTAAAGCTAAAATACCAGATGTTGAAGCAATGAGACAGATTATCAACAAGTATGCAAAACAGGAGTTGATGCTTGCCAGGTCACTGAGTGAATTATATGATAATATTCGTGATTTTTATGTGTACAGGGATAATGGTGAAATTGTTGGTTGCTGTGCTTTGCATGTTGTATGGGAGGATCTTGCAGAAATCCTGTCTCTTGCCGTAAAACCCGAATACAATAAACGCGGTATAGGTTCTAAACTTTTGGATGCATGCTTTAATGAAGGACGTAAACTCGGTGTGAAAAGCGTATTTACTCTTACTTATGCACCTGTATTTTTTGAAAAGAACGGTTTCACAAAAGTGGAAAAATCGTCCCTTCCACATAAAATCTGGATCGGATGCATCAAATGTCCCAAGTTTCCGGAATGTGATGAGATAGCTCTTGCAAAAAAGATCGAATAAATGCAGTGGAAATAACATAGTCAGATGAATATGGCAGATAAAGGTCGCATAGTGAACCTTTTCCTGTTATATATAATTTATAGAACTATTATAGTGCAAGTCAACCCGGACATCAGTTAGGTTTTTTTCAAAATACAGTACATCATTCTTTTCATTGACCACTGAAAACCCATTTTTAAGATATAGCCCGATTGCTTTTATCAATCTGGCATCCGTCTTGAGCACGGTTATTGAATAGTTCTCACCGGCAAATTCCACCGCCCTTAAAAACAGTTCCCTGCCAAATCCCATGTTCCTGAATTCTTTTCTTACATAGATTCGTTTGATCTCACATTGTTTTTGATCTATTCTTCGCACAGCACTCGTCCCAATTATTTTGCCATCCGATATCCCCACATAAAAAACACCACCTGACTGCAAGTAATATCCGTCAATGTCATCAAGATCAAAATCTTTTGCTGGATCGTATTCAAACCCCTGCTCTTTTAGCACATCTAAGACAAGTTCCCTGACCTCCCCGGAAACGGACTTTGAAAAAACAGTTATATTCATCTCAGGTAAACCCCGGGATTTTTAAGGAAATCCAATGCGATTGTCTGCAATATCCCGGTGCCGGTGATAAGTACATCTTCATCAATATCGAATCTGTTTGAATGGTTACCTTCAACAATGCCTTTTTCAGGATTCCTTGTTCCAAGTGTAAGGTAGATTCCAGGTATTTTTTGCAGATAAAATGCAAAATCCTCTGCCCCAAAGATGGGTTTAGCGTTCCCATCGACATCCGGATACTTGTTGCTTAGCAATGAGTATACTGTTTTTGTGAATTTTACATTGTTCACAAGCACAGGATAGCCGTGCATAATATCAAGCTCGTATGCAGGTGCACTGCTGCAATCCCCGGTTGTGTATGATCCCATAAGGCTATCGAGTGTCTGTTTAATAATATCATCAATAGTTTTAGTGTCGCTGTCATTAAATGTGCGGAAACTTCCAACGATATCAACGTAGTCCGGTGTCCTGTTAAACTGTGCGCCGCCTTGTATCTTACCAATACCAAATACGTATTTTAAGGGGTCTATCCTGATTTTGATCTCTTTGTTGATAGCGCTTATAAAATCTGCTGCAATGAGTATCGGATCAATACAATCTTCAGGGGTGGAGTGGTGACCTCCCTTTCCAATGAACTTGATACTGAACATGTTCGAGCTTGCCATAAAACTTCCATCTTTAAATTCGATCCTGTTAGCATTGATAACACCAAAGACATGCATTCCCACAATAGCATCTACGCCATCCAGCCCGCCTTCTTCAATCATCTTTATTGCCCCTCCCGGGGGCTGTTCTTCTGCGGGCTGGAATATCAATCTGACACTTCCTGCAAAAGTATGTTTACTTTCCTGCAAAAGACGTGCTGCACCTAAAACCATGGCAATATGCGCATCATGACCGCAGGCATGCATGAAACCTTTGTTACGGGATATGTAATCCTTGTTTCGTGCGGTTGGCACTTCTAAAACCTCAAGGGCATCAATGTCTGACCTGAGTGCAATACATGGTCCATCCGGCTGCCCTTGTATTGTTGCGATAACTCCGGTATCAGCTATTTTTTTTGGTTCAATTCCAAGTTCCTTAAGTACTTTAATAATCTTCTCCTGTGTCCGATATTCCTTAAAACTGATTTCCGGCTCTCTGTGAAACTCGCGCCGTTGTTTTATTATCCATTCTTCTATTGGTATGGGGGACAAAGCTTTTCCTCGCAGGTTTGTTTGAAATAATATAATTATATAGTTATTTAGTTATTTAGTTAGTGTTTTATAATTACCTATCGTTTTCTACGCATAAATATCATATATTTCCGGATATGGGTTACAACAGATGGATGCCAATATACTACAATGCTACACCGATGCGGGTCAAATAGCATCAAAGGTTTTGCGTGAAACAGTGAAATATGCTTCACACAATGTAGACATATCCGTATTGGAACTTGCACAGGTCGCAGAAGCACGTATTATTGAACTTGGCGGACAAATTGCATTTCCATGCAACATATCGATAAATGAGATCGCATCCCATTATACTCCACCTGCCAATGATATACTCAAGTTACAAAAAGGCGACGTGGTCAAGATTGATCTCGGTGCACATATTGATGGATACATAGCAGATACGGCAAAAACGATTGAGATCTCAACTACTAAGCACACAGAACTTTTAGGTGCATCAAAAAAAGCGCTTGAGAATGTGATAGCTGTGACCTGTGCAGGAGTAAACACAAAGGATATGGGAAAGGTCATCGAGGATACGATAAATGAGATGGGGTTTTTGCCAATATATGATCTTACAGGACATAATCTCAAGCAATACTGTCTTCATGCAAATATGAATATTCCAAACTATGCGGCATCGTTTGGAAATACATTATTAGAAGGGGATGTAATCGCTATAGAGCCATTTGCAACATACGGAAAAGGTACGACAAGAAATGGAGATTCTCATATATTCAGCCTGAACAAACTATTCGGAAAGCATATACATAATGAGTCAAATACGCACAGCAAAGGTTTGCCTGATGACCTTTACAAACAGTACGGATATCTTCCGTTTGCGCGCCGATGGTTGGAGGGCAGTGCAGGTGCTAATATAGATAATTATGTTACCGCAGGTGATATAATTGCATATCCTGTACTCCATGAGATCTCAGGCGGTATTGTTTCACAGTTCGAACATACCGTTATTGTGGAAGAATCGGGGTGCATAATCACCACATAATTAATCATATAGTTAAGTACATAATTGAAAAACTGAAGAAACAGATAAATGTTGAATTATATTTGATTAACTTGTCGGATTGGGAATTATGATCAAAACAAGGCTCAGGGATTTTATTATTACAAAGGACAACTGGATATTTGCAGTAGCAGATTATTTTCATCCGGACGGTATACGATCGACATTTCGATATGTACCTGATGAGAATGGTGAACGGGAACTTGATGGCATTCGCTACAAGAAGTATGATTTTGACGTAGCTTTTGAATTTATGCAAAAAAACAGACCGGAATGGGTTCAGGATGTCCATGTTGTTCCTGAAAATGAGGTAAAACAACTGCTGCATCCGGGTGATTGTGTTCCAAATCTTGTCAAGACTGATCGCAAAGTTGCTGTGATCGTGGAGACGCTGCAAAATGCAGGCATTCCACTATCCAAAATGGGTGTCACGGGTTCTTTACTGCCAGGATTACAAAATGAGACATCTGATATTGATTTCGTGGTGTATGGAAATTGCTGGTTCAAAGCGCGCGATGCTATTGCGGTTGCAAAGTCGGAAGAAAGCACTATTGAAGACATTGATGATGTGATGTGGCATCGCATCTATGATAAACGGATACCTGAAATACCCTTTGATGAATTCATACTGCATGAGATACGAAAAGGCAATCGTGGTATGATAGATGGTACATATTTTGATCTCCTGTTCGTACGCGACTGGGACCAGATCAAAGAACCTATGCCGCGCGGAAAGGATATCGGGACTATGAAAATTGAAGCCACTGTCATAAACGCTGAATTTGCTTTTGATAATCCTTCGATGTATAAGGTTGACCATGAAAGCATTGATCATGTGCTTTCATACACCCACACATACGCAGGTCAGGCGCTTGTTGGTGAAATCATTGAGGCCCGGGGTATGGTTGAGCAGGTAGGAGACATGAAACGGCTGGTTGTTGGAACATCACGCGAACCCAAAGGTGAATGGATTCGCTCGTTGACGCTA
This sequence comes from Methanosarcinaceae archaeon, assembly GCA_052361065.1. Classification (GTDB taxonomy): domain Archaea; phylum Halobacteriota; class Methanosarcinia; order Methanosarcinales; family Methanosarcinaceae; genus Methanovorans. The sequence continues at coordinate 31,559 of JBQVLY010000003.1, forward strand.
CTTGAAAGATCAGGTTTAATTTAAATTCATGCATTATTGATTTATAAAATATTATGGTATAACACGGATCTTATAGATCAAACGGATGCGTATGGACTTGATTTCATCCATATAAATCCATTCGATTCATGTCATCTGTGTTTTATTAAATTATTTGTTGGGAACCATCAGGATATTTTAACCATCAGGATATTTTAAAATTCAAAAACTGACATATATTGAATTAGTCAAACTTTGCGACGGCACACCCAATAGCAGCAAAGATGTGGAGTATAATAATTCAGATCAAAACTATTGATCGATGACCTATAAATTCGAATTATGTTCAAAAAATACAGAAATAAAGACTGGTATCGGTATTGATCAACCGCCACCAGTGACCTGGGAAATATCCTCTGCCTTTTGTGCACCAAGAACCTCGGAACGATTTTTAAGGTACTGTGCGGCATCGGTTTCTGTCATCTTATGTTCATGAATCTCTGTTTTTATAACTGTATCCGTCACTTCAAGTACTTTTACATTATAATACAGTTCTGTCCTGTCAACCAATGCCCAATCTCCGTCAGAATCCCTTTTAATATCAGTTACAACACCAACAGTGTCGGTATTTATGTATTTCACACGGGTTCCGATCTCAATAACTGTTCCATTTGTGTCCCTCACTTCAATTATTTTTGAATCGTCCAAGATGATTACCTCTATTTATTATTATGCACAATTTTTGCACACATATTATTCAATTTTGTAATATACACAGTATACATATATTCAACAGATTTGAATATTAAATAGAACATATGGTGGATTATATTTTAAATTTAACCCTTGTGATTACACACGGCGGAATATTTTTCAATTCAACTCCTGTAGATGTACCTATAGCCTCAAGACCATTGAACTCATCTGACCCACAAAGCACATCCTGGTTTGGATGTGTTCCGGGTTTGATATTACAACTAATCACAGTTCTCTCTCCCACAGATACCACAATCGGTAATCTTGCTGATGCTTTGTGGTTCTTTGAAAGAACTATCAAAGGTGACTTGAGTTCCCTTACCATGTAAAGAACACACTTAAGCCCATTCTCATACAATTTCCCGGTTGAAAAGGCGGAGGCTATGATCAGGTCATTCGGATCAAGTCCCAGTACTATTTCCTCATCTTCGGTTTCTAAAAAAAACTGGCTGCGCGGTCCGACCTTTACAATTGCAACTGTCCCGGATTTGCCACGCAAAAGAATCATTTCACTATTATCAAGTGGAATGTTCTGATCTGATGTTAAATTATTCATATTGAATATATCTATGGAATCGATGACACTGTCACTTATTTATTAAAATCTGCCACATTTCTGGACTGGCAGGAGGGGCACATGACGTTTTTTCCAATTCCCTTAAACTGGTTTTTACAATCATTGCAAACGTATTCCTTCACAGGCAACTTACTTTCTATATTTACGTCAAATGAATCTCCGACACTACACATATTTATCACCTCAATGGTTTATCATGATTATACATTGCTTATATCTATTTAGATTAAAGTCTTTCCATCGCACCCTGACTAATTTCAATCCGCAAATCCCCGATATTAGCAACACGTTCTGCAAAAGCATTATGCCGGTGGATACTTTCTTCGTTTATCTGTTTGATAGTAATTATTGCACTATCAGGTAGATGAGTGAATTGCTGGACTATATTTTTTGCCATTGTACGCACACAATCTTCAACAAACTTTGGATTTCTGTGTGCTGTTTCGACAATAGCCGCTTCATCCGATCGTTTTAATAATTCAAATATGCTTGAACTCATGGAGTTCTCTATAATTTCTATTATTACATCAAGAGATACATCAATGTTACCTTCTACCTCTATCGATATGGTACCGCGCCCTCTCTGGTTATGAGTTACCATCGGTACTCTATGCAAAAATTTTGCAACGGTCTGGTCATCGACTCCAAGATTAAGGAGTTCATTTTGTGCTTTCTCCCGCATAATCTCCTGTGCACAGGGGCATGCAGTCATTCCTGTAACTTCAGAACCTATGATTTTTTTGATCGCAATTGAGCCATTAATATCCCTTTTGGCCACGGATTCAGCAAATATATCGAGAACTTCCTGACATTCCATTTTCGTTACGGGTGATTCTCTCTTGACAACATATTCGCTCTTCATAATAACTTCTGCTTGGGTTGCGTATTCATGACGGTTCAATAAACTTCGTGCAACATCGCTGCACAATTGTTCGATCTCATAGACTGGCATGTTAACAGCCTTTTCGAGTACTTCATCAATAGCTTCAAAATTGCGGGAAAGGTTTGCACCTTTTCGATCTGATGGCAAATCTACGAAAATATCAAACGTTGATAGCAGTATGATCGGACGTTTGTCCCTTCGTTTGATTTCAACAAGTTTTTTGACATCTGTTACACCAACGCGCGTAAGATTGATCGGAATATTAGGCTTGTTTGCCTGCACATCTGGTAATTGTACAACTGGAAGTTCCATTATATAACCTCAGAATACGATATATTCATTGAATAAATGATGTAGCGTTTATAAATTCAATTCAAGTAACAATCTCAAATGGATTCATTGCATGTAAATGTTATGATGTTGATTTGATTTGTGTTTAAGATTTGGTACTTGTTTTGCCAGTTTTGATCTGAGTCAATTCGCCATACATGCAGCGGCCGTATGGGTTTTGGTTTCAGATAGAATAATCTCATTTTACGCATTACGACAAATACTAAAATATATTATAAAATTGTGTTTTTCTGTAAATAAGTAGTCTGGAACGCCACACAACGCATAAAGAAAGTATAAAGTATTATACTTCCGTTTTGTGATGGTTGGATGTGCCGTAGCAACATTTGATCTGAAAAAGCTTGTATAATTTCGTTGAAAACCATGACAAAACCGAATCAAAAGGCAACATTAAAAGAAAACATATATATATTTGTTGTTCTAAATTATGACTAATAGTAACAAATTCAGTTTGTGAGTTGACAATATGTCTAAAACAAGAAATTTTGTATTAAGAGATAAGGACGGAAACGAGCACGGTGTATTCACTGGGAAACAGCCAAGGCAAGCAGCTCTCAAGGTCGCAAATAGGAATAAATCTACAAAATCCAAACCTGCAACTATCAGACTTCGAGAACGTGGAACCAAGAAGGTTCATGTTTTCAAGGGGTGGAAGGAAAAAGTTGATGCACCTAAGAATAAGCCAACATGGATGCCTGATAAGATCAGTAAGCCACATGTGAAGAAAGTATCCATTGAAAAACTGGATTAAGTTTGACATTTTAATTGGTGCAAAACATGACCCGTTGTGATAATGGGTCTACTTCTTTTATTTGTATCTATTTATACTGTACTTTTAGTATAGACTTAATATCTTCTTCCGGTCTTTTAAACTATAACTAATCGCAGATACACTCATTTTCTATAGAGTTGAGTGCCAATCTGGTGTCTGTGTAAAACACTGGTTTTAATCAGGAAATCCTGTGTTTTGAGATTCTATTTTTCGATAGCAGCCGACCGATTTTTATTTCGATGATTTGTCACGGAATCAAAAATAGGCAGTGATTTCGTATAGTGCAACATATGTCACCACATTTGCAATTATGCATTTAAAAAAAGTATAAAAGGGGCGGTGGTGCTAAGTGTACATGCGTAACTAATACAGGGGATTGAGAGTCGGCATTCACCACCCTCCATTTGACCTATAAAGGGGTCTAAGCATCCAATTTTCCCGAAAGTTTTGTTATTTTACTTTTTTCGTCAACCATTTGAAAGCACTTTAACCTCTTACCAGATCATTTTTTCCTGTACAAAAAACTGCAAAATTTGAAATATGCACATAAATATGATATCCAGCATCTGTAAAGACTTGAATTGACTTGAACAG
>JBQVLY010000004.1:0-32859 GCA_052361065.1 Methanosarcinaceae archaeon
GATATCGAGTGTACTGACAGGCGGATCGCGGATATGGAGCTACTGGCATACGAAGTGGCAGCGTGGACCAGGGGGCGAAATGACAATGAGAATAAAATCAACTGGGAGTTTACGAGTAAAAATGCTGACGAGAAAATATCCAAGTATTATGTATAAGAACTAAATTGTCGAGACACTAGTTACTAAATCCACCGATAGACAGGTTCTAACCACTCTTGGGTCTTCCCATAGAAATAAAAGTAAGTGATATGAAAATCTCACTCAACAGGTTCACTCGCAATTATGTAGAAATTGCCAGTGATGACCACTTTTGTGATATTGCCTTCAGTGGTAATATCATAAGCAACATTGCGCTTTGTACTGTTTGCTTCAAACATTGCCAGATTCTCAAGCGTATTATTTACAGCATCAAGATAGATAACAGTCCTTGAATATTCCCCGCTGTCGAGTCTCTTGAAATCGAGGTAATACTGGCTTGCAAAAGCAGTATTTGCAGTGACACGCTGGAATTCAGAATCCATGTCAGCATATTTCAATATGTAACCAAATTTATCCGATCTTTCAGTAGATCCTGACAGGACATCGATAGTATCTTCCACTTTATCCTTTGAACCGAATATTAAAGGGGTTCCAATAACAGTATATATTCCATTATCGCGAACCAACAACTGGTATCCATTATATGATGTTGGGCTTGAAAAATACGAAAATGCAACAACTTCAGGTGAGATCGTGTGTAATTCGATCCATGTCGAATCGGCACTATAATCAGCAAAAAATGTTTTTGTAATGTTCGCATTGTACACTATATCCGGTTGAATAGCATTAGCAACCGCTGCTTCTAGAGGGGTGCCGGATATCCTTGAAACATCAATATACTGTGCCGAAGTAGCACCTTTTGGTATCATATCCAGTCCGTCAGTAATTGAATTAAACTTATGGTTTACATGGGCACCCGGAATCGACTCAAAACCCGGTGCATCATAAATGATGGTGGAATCAGTATTTGATTTCTGCGGTGAGGATAAGAATAGCGGAAGAACTGACATTACCATAATGACAGCTAAAAAAATGGATATTATTTTCTTATTCATTTATTTTCTCCAATATATGTTTATTTCAATAATACAATATTGTTACATTATTTAAATGCAATATATTTACCGTATTTTTAGAAACATTTTACTATATTCCGGAATGATTCGAAAAATCGCAGAGACACGCAATGAAAAATAACCCCCCTCTGCGATGGATCATTTTTACCACGATCCGTTTATCCGGAATGTAAAAAGTCTATATTTTCATGCACAATTTCCACATACATATTATTTTACAATATTATTCTACACAGTGTTTCATTTAATGATAACAACTGGGTCCCGCATTCTAATAATTAAATGGGCCTAACCGGATTCGAACCGGTGATCGCTCGGTTATGAGCCGAGCGCTCTAACCTGGCTAAGCTACAGGCCCGCATGGAAAAACAGTAGAATGTTAACCCATTAAGTATAGTTATAGTGCAACAGTATGATTTATAGCAATAATTTTCGTAGCAAAATCATTACGCCGCCAACAGGGCTCGAACCTGTGACATTCTGGTTAACAGCCAGACACTCTACCAACTGAGTTATGGCGGCTCATCATGTTCCTGCCTAGTGATATATTTACACAGATGTTGAATTTGCTTAAAGCACTGATTGGACTTAAAGCTTTTGTTTGTAGAAGGTTTGATTACGCCAGATTATACTCCGAATTGCATCCATTTTGGTGTATCAACCATGCACATCCGCATGTTCTCCAACAATCGGTATATTCACACCGCAATCAGGACACGTACCCTCTGGCGTGATGTTATATTCCCTAACATTAAATAGTTCCCTTCTGATGAGCAAATTTCCACAAGCATGGCAGAATGTATTCTCATACTCATGCCCGAATACATTTCCGATATAGACATACTCAAGACCCTCCTCTTTTGCAATATCATATGCCATTTCAAGAGTTTTAACCGGAGTTGATGAAAAGTCCTGCATTTTATAATACGGATGGAAGCGTGTGAAATGAATCGGCGTATCTGCGCCGGTATTGTCGCATATCCATTTGCAAAGTTGCCTTATTTCATCAGCAGAATCGTTAAGTGCAGGAATAACAAGATTGATTACCTCTACATGCATCCCAAGTTCTTTTGCAAGTACCGCAGATTCTAAAACCGGCGCGAGTTTTGCACTGCATACATTTTTGTAGAACTCTTCAGTAAATGCCTTGATATCAACCCTGAAAGCGTCCAGGTATGGAGAGATTTTATGAAGCGCTTCAGGCGTTATATAACCATTTGTGACATAGACTGTCGCAAGTCCGTTTTCTTTTGCAAGTTTTGCACAATCATAGGTGTATTCGTACCAGATTGTAGGCTCATTATATGTCCACGAAATGCTTTTTGAACCCGATTTCAGGGCACGTGCGACCGCTTCATCAGGCATTATATCAATAAAGTGCGCCTGGTCATATCCGACCTGTGATATCGTCCAGTTCTGGCAGTGCCGACATCTGAAATTACATCCTACTGTCCCAAATGAATATGAAAGCGAACCCGGATAAAAATTGAACAGCGGCTTCTTCTCGATAGGGTCAACTGCCTCACTTGAAACAGTACCATAGATTAAGGTGTACAATGTACCATCACGATTCTCCCGAACCCTGCAAAATCCCTTTTTGCCGGATTTGATTATGCATCTGTGGCTACACACATTACACTGTACCCGATTATCATCAAGTTTTTCATAAAGCATAGCTTCTTTGATCAATTATATTTTCCCCTTGTAGACTAATCAATAACCCAAATTTTTGATAGATGACACTAATATAGATCATCGATACTAATGTATCATTAACAATTTGGTTTTTAACTATAATTACCTGTCCGTTATGCTCATCATCAAGTCGATTTCTCACTTATGAAATGTCCTCGTTTTCAAAAGTGTAGCGAATTATCGCGATATCCCGTCACGTATTTTATCATCATCAGCACTTTCAGCACTTTCAGCAGTTATCCAGTTATTACTATTCGGAATATATTAAAAAGTCTCACAAATAAGTACAAAATATATATATTTAGAAACCTCAAACATCCATTGTTGATTTTGTATCATAATAGCATACCATTAACTTTATACAATTACATTGACAAATAGTTCATAGGTGTTTTGATCTCATATAATTTATAAAATAGTGTACAAACAATATTGGTATCAGGTGAATTAATGAAATATGCAGTACTTATCGGAGATGGCATGGCAGATTTCCCAATGGATGAACTTGGTGGGAAAACAGTTCTTCAAAAAGCCAGAACTTTAAATATGGATTTTATTGCCATGAATGGATGTATGGGGCTGGCAAGAACAGTGCCGGATGGAATGCCTCCCGGAAGTGATGTCGCGAATATGTCTATTATCGGATACAATCCTAAAATATATTATTCAGGCAGGGCACCGCTTGAGGCTGCAAGCATGGGAGTACCGCTAGAAGATGGCGATGTTGCATTTCGATGTAACTTGATTACGATTACGGATAATATTATCAAAGATTACAGTGCCGGACACATCACAAGCGTAGAAGCAATTGCACTTATTGATGCAATTGACTCCGGACTTGGTACTGAAAAAATAAGGTTTTACCCCGGAATAAGTTATCGGCACCTGATGGTTGCTTCAGGGGATGTTGGCATAGCTGCCGGATGCACGCCGCCACACGACGTTATTGGCAAGGCAAAAAATGAATGCATGCCAACGGGTAAGGATAGTAAACTTTTATGTAAATTGATCGACGACTCAAGAACTATTCTTGAGAACCATCCCATAAACAACAAGCGAATCAAAGCCGGAAAAAATCCTGCTAATTACATCTGGCTTTGGGGACAGGGTTATTCACCACATTTTACGGAATTCAAGCAATTATACGGTATGACTGGTTCTGTTATCTCTGCCGTAGACTTGCTTAAAGGAATAGGCCTCTATGCCGGACTGGATATCATAGAGGTGCCGGGTGCAACAGGGTATCTTGATACGAACTACTCCGGCAAGGCAGAGTATGCGCTTAAATCCCTTGATAACCATGATTTTGTGTTCGTTCATGTTGAAGCACCAGACGAGGCAGGACACATGGGGGATATTGATGCAAAGATTCGGGCGATCGAGGATTTTGATAAACTGGTCGTTGGCAGGATACTGGAATACGCACGCAAGTCGGATGAAGAGTTCACGATTCTGGTTTTGCCAGACCATCCAACTCCAATTTCGCTAAAAACCCACACATCTGACCCTGTACCGTTTGCAATATATTCTACTGCGAATAAAGACCCTGACGGTTCGGTAGCGTTTGATGAGGAATCAGGACAACAGGGGTCGCTGGGTACTGTATACGCCTCAGATCTTGTGCAGATGCTTATTGATTTTAATTGAAAGGGTCAAACTCATCCATAACCTACATATACAATTTCCACAAATATATCTGTGTTAACTTAGCAGGAGTGGTTATAAATGAAATTTGGATTAACACGCAGGAGACCATCTGGTATTTCGAGATGGGATCCATTTGAAGAAATTAGCCGGACACAGGAACGATTAAACCATTTGGTTGACCAGATCATGCCTGGTGGAGAGTGGCCTGATGAAAAGACATTGTCACCCCTTATAGACATTAAGGAAGAAAATGACAGTATAATTGTCACAACTGATGTGCCGGGCGTTGACAAAAAGGATGTCGAGATTGGTATCAGGGACGATGTTTTAGAGATAAGTGCAAAGTGCAGCAAGGAGTCCGAAGTCGAAAGAGAAGGCTATGTGCGCCGCGAGCGGACATACAACAGGTTTAGCCGTGCCATCACGCTTCCTTCAATTGTTACGGAAGAAGGCGCAAAAGCAAAACTTGAGAATGGTGTATTGACAGTCACACTTCCAAAAGCACAAATTGAAGAGAAGAAGAAAATAATGATCGAGTGAATCCTTTATAGGTTAAACCCAGCATCGTTTGGGATAAGCGCCCACATGTCCACTAACATTATAATTGGCATTATCATCTTTTGGCTGTGGTCGCTTAATATTATTTTTTAAAAATGTTTCAAAATCCCCTATTGTGATTTGCGGCATCAGGTAAAATGCTCTCGTCATTTTTTGCTCAGTCGGGGTAACTATCATCATCGCCGCGAAATGTTAGTATATCAATTGTTCTTATAAATGCAGAAACGATATAAGCAATTCGCTGTAAGCATATATTAACCTAATTTTTGGCGATTGATGCACAAGCTATAGTGTCAAACCATTGGATAACTCCATGCATTGGAAAATATATTCTTAATTATATCTGAATTTTATTGAGATGTCACCGCAAAGAACGCAAAGTTTTTTCTTATGCATGAATTTAAGTCTTACATTTTCAAAACAAATATATATATATTTACACTACATATTATTAAAACATGTCAGCAAAAAACACGATAATAACATATGTTGTGTTTAGTTTATTAGTACTGCTTATTGAATCCATTTTTGGAGTTCCGCTTAATGTATATCATTATTTAGATCAAATCATCGGAATGTTCTCGGATGCAATAACACCAATGCAGCCTACAACTGGCGATTGGGCAAAATCATCAGCCGATTCCGCTTTCATGATGGATATGTTGAGATTCTTTTTGAGAGTATTGTCATCTCCAATACCACTTATAGTAGCAATAATAGCATATTTCAATATTGAATAAATTGTTAGATTCATGCTTTATTTTGGACTGTAAAACCAAATACAAATATGTTATTATTTTTTTGAAACGCCAAATTATATTATAACTCAGTATACGTAGGAACAGCATAGATAGTCTTATTTATTCCAAACGCTATTTCACGCATCGAGGAATATCATTGCAACTAAAACTCGAAGCATTCACAGTTGACAACATTCCCATGATAAAAAATGGGGATGACCTTGCAAAGATAATATGCAAGAACACGGATATACAGGATCACGACATTGTTGTGATAGCATCAACGATCGTATCCAAATCCGAAGGCAGGACATTCACGCTTGAAAATGTAACTCCTTCCAGGCATGCTCTGGAGATTGCGCACAAGAACGGTGAAGATTCCCGTTTTATTCAGGCTGTTCTTGACAGGAGCAGGGAATGCCTGGTCGGGTCGCCAATACTACTTGTTGAGACACTCAACGGGCACGTATGCATAAAAGCAGGTATTGACGATTCAAATGTCGAAAACGGATTACTTCTGGAATTACCCGACGACCCGGATTCGAGTGCAAAACTAATCGCAGATGATATACGAAAACTGACCTCAAAACGTGTTAGTGTAGTAATCACAGATACAAACGGTCGATCATTTAAGATCGGACAGACAGGTGTGGCTATTGGTGTATCCCACATCAAACCGATAAAGGATTGGTGCGGTGAGAAAGATCTTTTCGGCAAGGTGCTTGAGATTACCGAAGAAGGGGTTGCCGACGAAATTGCAGGCACAGCAAATCTGCTGATGGGTGAAGGAGATGGCGGTAATCCGGTTGTGATAATCAGGGGACTTTTAATGTATGTGAATTCTGATGTCACAATAAAAGACACGTATCGTCCCGATGTTGAGGACGTTATCAGGAAAGGACTGCGACGTTTGTAATCAAATTTGAAACAAAAAACGTCATGACCGCCGTAGTTGGCAAATCCGCTTAAATGAACATATATTTGGATTGCAAGATGTTATCGTTATTTTCCAAACCTGCGCTGTTGTTTCTGGAAATCACGGATAATTCTTAGAAGATCTATATTCCTGACATCGCACCAGTTGACATCCGTAAAATACAGTTCGGAATATACGGACTGCCAGATTAAAAAATCCGACAGATGTTTACCACCTGCACGTATAACTATGTCGGGTTCGTGCCTGATCATAAGATGTGATTCGATTACTCCCTCATTAATGGCATCCGGCTTGATAATACCGGATTTTACATCCGTCAACACGGACTTCACCGCTTTTGTAATCTCATCCCTGCCGCTAAATCCTACAAAAAAATAGACAAGTGGAGATGAACCTTCACGTTTATCTTTCAAATTTCCATGTACATCATATATCTCAAACCCGACATCATTCGGAACATTTGCAAAAACGGTTTGCAATCTATCAATTAAATTGATAACCATTTCTTTTTTGATATCATGGTCTACATCAAGTATATCAATATGGATACTGATAATGTTTATACCCAGTTTTTTAGACCAGGCTATAAATGCTCTCAATTTTGAGGTACCACCAGGATTTAGCAGGTCGCTTTCCGCAAGCACCAGTGTCACATGTTTCGGAATACAACCGGGTATTTTTGTTATCTGGCCTGATAGATACTTCTCATAGAGTGCATTAATCAGATTCATATTGATCTTAAAAAAACAAGTGTCCTACTTAGCAGTGGATACGATCTTGATAACATCACCGTCGTTAAGTTCATGTTTTTCACCAAGGCGCATTTTTGTCCTGGCATCCACAGCATATAAGAACCTATCACCGATATCCGTATGTACCATATATGCGAGATCGTGTGCTGTAGACCCCTGTTTCATGAGGAACGCATCCGGTAACATGCGGTCATTCTTATCTATCCATTTTCCTTCATCTTCAACAGGATACACGACAATAAGATCTAGAAGTTTAAAAACTGCTCTGTTGATGCATTCCTGTATTCCGCTTCCACCGGTTTTCTTGATGAATGTGCGTACATGTTCAAGCCCAATCTTTTGTGCATCTGATAGTTTATCTGAAACTATTGTGAAATCCGAATTCCCGGGAATGTATGATATTGCACCACTTTTTGCTGCTGATCTTAGTGCCAATTCTGCTGCTGCGCTTGTTGTTACCACTATAATGTCAAGGCCTGTAAGATTCCCAATGTTCTCGTCTGACGCAATATCAGCCTTGTTCGCAGCAATTATCATTGGTTTACTGAGGGTACGGATTGCATCACAAAGTTTAATCAGGTCATCGTCAGTCCATTTCAAATGGTCTGTTAACAGGTCACAGTTTCTTTGTGCTGAGTGAACCTGCACATCACTAACACCTGCACCTGCCAGTTGGTCTGCGATGACATGTTCAAGCTGTAGCCCTTCTGCCTGTATCTTTCTGGACATTTTCGTCCAATTGCGTTTCAGTATCCCGACCATCCACATTGCGATTTCATGGTTCAGGAAATCGACATCGTCCAGTGGGTTATGGCTTCCGACATCAACCGAATTGCCTTCGATATCAGTTCCACCTGATGCATCAATCACGTGAATAATTGCCTGTGCCTGTCTTAATTCATCAAGAAACGTGTTCCCAAGCCCACGTCCCATGTGAGCATCCGGTACAAGTCCTGCCACATCAATTATCTCAACTGGTACAAAACGAATTCCATCGTCGCATCTGCCGCATCTTCTGTCCGTTTCTGTGCACGGACAATCCGTGCGTACATAAGCCACACCGCGGTTGGCATTTATTGTAGTGAACGGGTAGTTTGCGATCTCCACATCCGCCATTGTCGCGGCTTTGAAAAATGTGGATTTGCCTGAGTTTGGTTTGCCTGCAAGGCCTATGGTCATTGACATGATTTAGTAAATATCGTTGTTGCATTTAATGTTTATTGATTTATGGGGAAAACGTATCGATCATGACGTGAATTTTGAGATGTGGAAACAGCCAAAAAAAATAAAACCCATACTTTTAAATCCATGTAGTAAAAATAAGGAAATATGCCAGATGATAAGTTCATATCCAAAAGCGAACATGCTAAATTATTAAAAAAATTACACAAATACCTGTTCTGGGTAGGAGAGCAGATTCCACATAAAGTTGAAATTAATGATGAAATGGTATATCTGCATGAATTCGTATGGGAAATGGTCAACAAGTCAAAATTATCGGATGAAGACAAAATACAAATCGACCATTGTATAGTGCTCATTTCTAAAAAGGAAACCGAATATGAAAATGATCTTGAAAGATCAGACCTTACACTGCAAGATGCAAAAAAATTGTTCAGTAAAACTGCCGGACTCATGCGTGCATTGATGGACCTGAAAGAATTAGGGGAACATCCGAAAAAGAAAAGATTACGAAAGTTTCACCGTGATGTGAAAAAACGTAAGGTTGATGATGCAAAAAAACTGGTTACGTTTATTGATAAAGTGAAATGAGTTATGAAACGCTAATTATGTAGGAGCAACGGTTCCGTAAATATTATATTTCATGTAATTCATTTATCTGTCTAATGACATTTAAAGACCTACACATCATATCAATGAAGGATTTTTCACGTGATATGATCGATCATATCCTAAACACCGCTGAAAAACTTGAACCTATCGCGCGGGGCATGGAAAAGTCGGATCTTCTTGATGGTAAGGTATTGTCACTTTTGTTCTTTGAGCCAAGCACAAGGACTCGCATGTCATTTGAAACTGCAATGATGCGGCTTGGTGGACGGGTATTAAATCTTGGATCACTTGAGGCAACTTCTATTGCAAAAGGGGAAACTCTGGCTGACACGATCCGCGTGGTCGGGGGATATTCCGATGCAATTGTTCTGCGGCATCCAAAAGAAGGGTCTGCACGAATGGCTTCAGAACTTGTATCTGTACCTATTATCAATGGCGGTGACGGTGCAGGACACCATCCGACACAGACATTTCTTGACCTTTATACAATTCGCAGGGAAAGCCATATGGACAATGTGAAGATCGCACTTGCCGGTGATCTCAAATATGGCAGGACTGTGCACTCACTATGTTATGCCCTCTCGCTTTATGGTGCAGAAATAACGCTGGTATCTCCAAAGGAACTGCGCATGCCGGATGAGATAATCACTGATCTTAAAACGTGTAATATCAAGGTAACACAGGTAGACTCAATAGAGGAAGCGATAAGCAATGTAGAAGTGTTATATGTCACAAGGATCCAGAAAGAGCGTTTCCCGGACCCTGCGGAATATCAGAAGGTTGCAAGCAGTTTGCTGATTACACCGCAACTTCTAAAAAAGGCTAACCCCAAACTTAAGATTATGCATCCACTGCCAAGGGCCAACGAGATCGATCCGCGTGTGGATGAGACAGAACATGCCTGTTACTTTGAACAGTCATTCTATGGCGTACCTATTCGGATGGCATTGCTTTCACTTATTATGGGGGCACTTGAATGACGCCAAATACAACACAAGAACGTGAGCTTAGGGTCCGTCCTATTGAGAATGGAACCGTTATCGATCATATAACAGCAGGCCAGTCACTAAATGTACTGCGGATACTTGGAATACCGAATTTGTCTGAAGATGTTGTTAGTGTTGTAATAAATGCATCCGGTGCACACGGGAAAAAGGATGTTGTAAAGATCGAGAACCGTGAGTTGAACGTGCATGAGGTTGACAGGATCTCATTGATAGCACCAAATGCAGTTATAAATATTATACGTAATTATGATGTTTTTGATAAAAAACAAGTTGTGATACCCGAACACGCAAAAGGCGTTGTCCGCTGTATCAACCCGAATTGCATTTCAAACAGCAGCGAACCTGTGACTTCTAAGTTCACTGTGACGTCGGATGTGGACAAAATATTGCTTCGTTGTGAGTATTGTGAGCGCGTGATATCTGAAAATATTGCTGCGCACCTGTTGTGAATCGAATCTGTTTTCCGTCAAAATTGGGTACTCGGGAAGTTCATTTTAAAATCCCAGAATATCGTCCATGGTATATATTCCAGGTTCTGCATTGCAAATCCATGTGGCCGCTTTTACCGCACCAAATGCAAATGTCTGCCGCGAATGCGCCTGGTGTCTGATCTCAATGCGCTCGCCATCTCCTGCGAACAGGACAGTATGGTCGCCCACAATGTCGCCACCGCGAACCGCGTGTATGCCAATCTCATTGCCTCGCGGTGCAAGACCGTTGCGCCCGTACACATACTCTTTGCCGCCAATTGTTTCGCTGATAACGTTTGCCGCTTTCATCGCAGTGCCGCTTGGAGCATCTTTTTTCTGGTTGTGGTGGGCTTCGATAATCTCTATATCATAATTGGAAAGTGATCTCGCTGCTTCTTTTAATATATGGAAAAAAACATTGACACCAACAGAATAGTTTGGTGAGATCACTGCCGCAACATTGTTTTTCAGGATTGCATCATTAATTACAGTTCTCTGATGCTCAGTGAATCCGGTTGTGCCAATTATCAGGTTAACTCCACATTCTGCTGCTGCCGGTGCATTAACAACGGTTGCAGGTGCGATCGTAAAATCGATCAGAACATCCGTGTTTGTTCTGGCCAGAACCTTTTTGATATCATTTGCATCCGATACAACAACATCCAGCTCCCCGACATGTGCCATCTCTCCGGCATCTTTGCCTATCTTGGTAATGTCAAAAGCAGCTGATAATTGCATATCGTCATTTTTTATAATATTCTCAATGATTAAACCACCCATGCGGCCGCATGCACCTGTTACTGCTACATTGATATTAGCATTAGCATTAACGTTAACGTTAACGTTAACGTTATCATCAATCATTTAGCACACCTACGCTTTTTAGCGCATCTATGAGTATCCGTTCATTATTGCTTCCAATTGGTGCAAGTGGCAGTCTTAAATGTCCGCCCGCAAGTCCGATCAATTCTGCTGCACGCTTTACAGGTATCGGATTTGTCTCA
The DNA here is from genome assembly GCA_052361065.1 of Methanosarcinaceae archaeon. Classification (GTDB taxonomy): domain Archaea; phylum Halobacteriota; class Methanosarcinia; order Methanosarcinales; family Methanosarcinaceae; genus Methanovorans. The sequence continues at coordinate 11,720 of JBQVLY010000004.1, forward strand.
TTGAACAGCGCACGTATGAGTGGTGCGAGTTCATAATGGATATTTCTCGCAGTTTCCATGTCACCATTTTTAGCAGCAATCACAAGGTCTACCATCTTTTTGGGGACTATGTTCGCAACAACTGATATCACGGCGCTGCCGCCAAGTGTGATTATCGGGAGGGTCAAACCGTCATCACCCGAAATAACTGAAAAATCCTCATCAACCGTATTTTCGATTATCCGGGTCACCTTGTCGAGATCTCCACTTGCTTCTTTGATGCCCACGATATTATCTACCTTCGAAAGTTCAAAAATAACATCAAGCGACATGTCCTGACTCGTGCGTGATGGGACATTGTATAAAAGTAAAGGGATGTCTACCGATTCCGCAATAGTTTTGAAATGCTTGATTAGTCCTGCATTGTTGGGCTTATTATAATATGGAGATATAAGCAACGCGGCATCCACTCCCACATCGTCTGCATATTTCGTAAGTTCTACCGCTTCTGCAGTGTTATTTGAACCTGTGCCAACGACCACAGGAACATTTGCACAGTCAACTGCAATATCGATCAGTTGCTCATGCTCATATGTAGAAAGAGTTGCGGATTCCCCTGTTGTTCCACATGGTACAATGCCCGAAATTCCACCAGTCTCAACAAACCGGACATTTTCACGAAAACCGGTTTTGTCAATAGAGTCGTCTTTCTTAAAAGGAGTGATAAGTGCTGGCAGAACACCTTCAAACATGATATCCTCGCTTTAAAACACTATTCCGGACGAACATGTGTTATCTTTCGTGTGACATAACCTGCGACACGATTTCTTATAACCTTGCTCTTGATATCGGTGTATTTTGTGACAAGATGCTTGTTATCATCAAAATCTTTTGTGAATACACCTTCGTATTTCTCTAATAAGCGAAATGATATGTTCTTTATATTTTTCTGTCTAATATTTCCCATGTATTGATCTCCAAAATTATCTAATAATCTGTGATTATAATATTAGGTAACGCCTAATTGAGAATCTTTCCATTTATACCTTTTGGATTAAAAGATTATTGCTGCCTCAATTTCATGTTCCATTTTATTTTGCTCTTGCACTAAAGTGTATATACGAACAAATATCTTATTCTTATTATTATTCTCAATCCGTTTTATGATAGTCAGTTTTTCCAAGCAACCGATCCATTGTAACCGCGTCCTTGAAAACAGCTTCCCTGACTCCCTTGCGGTTTATGTAAAGACCTATGAGCACAAAAAGCAGGCCAAGATCTGAATTGGTGCCGACTACAAATACACCAAGCAGTACTACTGATGATGCCAACAGTCCTTTTAGTGCACCTTTCCTATATGAAAGAAGTTGTGTGCGCCTGAATATACGAATATCGCGCAGGGTCAGGAATATAACTACTGCATATGCTGCTATGGCCAATTGTTGATACATATATTATCACGCTTTTATCTGTTATGCATGGAGTATTCGATGGTCTTTGTGGTTAAATCATTTTGGGCTTACGATTTCAATTTGAATCGATTTTTGTGAATATGAATGGTTAATGATTTTAACAAGGGCGTTGAAATAGCAATTAATGAACACATCTCCTGCATCCAAAAACCGGATAATATTCCATGTAGATATGGATGGTTTTTACTCATCAGTTGAAGTTAGAAATAATCCCCAATTAAAAGGGCAACCCGTTGTAGTTGGCTCTGATCCAAAAAAGGGAACAGGCAGGGGTGTAGTCAGTACATGTTCATATGAAGCAAGGGATTTCGGCATAAGTTCGGGAATGCCGATATCAAAGGCTTATAAATTGTGCCCTGATGCTGTATACCTTCGGGTAAATATGGAACTTTACAAAGAGGTTTCAAAGCGCATAATGATTATCCTGCGGGAGTTTGCGGACAATTTCCAACAAGTGAGTGTGGATGAAGCGTATCTGGATGTCAGCATGCGAGTGTTAGATTATGATGATGCTGCCCGATTAGCCCTTTGTGTCAAAGATCAGGTGTTTTTACGCGAAGGTCTTACTTGTTCGATCGGTATTGCACCAAATAAATTGGTTGCAAAAATTGCGTCGGATTTCCAAAAACCTGATGGATTGACTGTTGTGAAACCGGATGAAGTTGTGAATTTCCTTACTCCTCTTCCTGTTTCAAGAATTCCTGGTATCGGAAAAAAGACATCTAATATGCTGGCAGGCATGGGTATCGGGACAGTTATGGATATAGCAGCGTGTGATGTTCAGTTGTTACTTGGGAAATTTGGAAATTTAGGTCTCAAGATGCATCAAATGGCAAAAGGCATAGATAATGAAGAGGTTGTGGAGCGCGGGGAAGTTAAATCCATCAGTAATGAAGATACGTTCGACGCGGATACGGCAGATCCATATATCATAAATGGGGTGCTCGATTCACTTTCACAGAGTGTACATGAATCCCTTATGAAAAAGAAGTTACTTTTTAAGACAATCACACTAAAGGTGCGTTTTGAGGATTTTTCAACTTATACAAGGGCAAGATCGCTCAGGGTTTATTCAACTGATCTTGAAATTATAAATCTAACCGCAAAAGACCTGATGCACGAGTTTATGGAAAAGAGAAGGTTCCGATTGCTTGGTGTTGGGGTATCGAATTTCGAGAAAGTCGATGAGAAGCAAATGTTGATCACAGATTACCTGTGACAATTTTAAACATGCTAAGGCTATTTATTCGAAATGCTCAATTTTATACACCAATATATGAAACTAAAGGCACGACTTTGGAATGGAAGTGCCTGCAAACATGAATGCGAGTAACGTATTTGTTTACGATTTTAGACACCGAAGCGATCCTATGGAGGCTTCGCATTTCCAAACCACTGGCGCGAACGATGACGTTTTCGGGGCATTTCAACTGATAGAATAATTATGGGCAACGCAGCATAGCGTTTTTATGCACCAATGTTATTAAAAAAGTTACATTTTGTCCGCTCGATGTGTATGCGTATATATTATAATGTCTGGAATCCGCCGCCTGCGGCTGTATTGCTGTGCGGGGTACTGCAATTTGAGCTGTGCATCGATATTTTATCGAAACCATCCACACAAATACCGAATAACTATCCGCAAAAAGCAGCACAGGTAATCGAATCAAATAACATGCATTAATATAAGCAATACAAGCACACGCGATTAGATAAGTTCACGCGGCTGCTTATGCTCAGGTAGTACCGGAAGCGGCATTGTATTGATCAGAACAGGGGTTTCAACTTCTTTTGCGCGCTCAAGCAGTAATTCCTTACCTTTCTGGGTTATTGCGAACAGTGGAACTGCTGTTCCGACCTGTGCAAGCGGCTTGATAACATCGCGCACATTTTTTGATGCGCAGCCTGTGGTGATATCAAGGTAATCAAGCAATTTCAGTGCATCGTTTCGACTTACACCGGTTACATGTGCACCAATGAGAGTCAGGTCAATCCCAAGTTCGGATTCTACATCACGGAGTGCCTTTGCAGTATCGGGATCAATAACCGACACAGCAATCTTTTCGTAACCAAGTTCTGCCGCCTTTCGAACTCCCAAAACAGGGTCTATCTTCGCAGTTGAAGGATCAAGCACAATCCCACCATTTTTGTCAATTCCATTAATGATACCATCAATAGGTTCTGTTTCAACAAGCCCCGAAATCCGTGCACCCATGCCTTGCACAAGTTTCGGATTATTGGTAATCACAGTTCCCGCACCATCACATACCGTAACAGTTGTATCAAGAGCACCTCGCCGAAGTCCGGTCATCATAATTTCGGATACTCCAAATCCCACAAAAACCTCAAGTTCTAACTGCCGGTTGCCTGTGAACATACCAAAATCATTAATGCGAAATTCCATGTTTTTCCGAACCTCGTCAGATGTTATTTTTTTAATTCCACGCATCTTGTCAAAGATAGGGCACCATTCAACCTGCGGCTCACCGACTTCTACTACTTTACCATTTTTTACAACTACTTTTGTCTTACCAAGCATTTCCATAACATGGGGCATAATATCACCTTTTAATACGACTAAACAGATTATTTTGACATATCTAATCAACATATGTTGGGATGCTTTTTCCAGTGTTCCTTTACAAGTTCCTTTTTTGGAATAGGAGCGGACTGTTTCTCCCGTTCATTCATTTCATCATCAAATGCTTCAAGAGAACTGTAAAGATACCAGATTCCATCCTTTTGATAGGACTTAAATACATTAGGATCACGCGCATCATTGTCAGGATCGATGCTTCTTTCAAAATACTCGCGATAACCTTCAAGTACCTTTTTATTATTCATATGAAATGTACATGAATGGAATACATATATTTGTTTTGGAAGGTGAATGTACCCCAAATTTGGGCTGTGAACTGATATTTCATTGAAGTTCCAAATGTTCTCATTTACCCATGGGCTTCCGGGTGCGATGAAAACATCTTCAACGCCGGCATGAAGGCAATGTCTTGTAAAACGGCTGAATTTGCAAATATGTATGGTAAATACTCAATTTGACTGCCTTAAATGGAAGTATAAGTAAATAATATTTGTTTAGAAGTTAAAACGCCAAAGCAATCCTCTTAAAGCTTCGCATTCCCTAACCACTGGCGCGAACGATGACGTTTTCGCGGTATTTCAACTTGTAACCTAAGTATAGAATAACGCAGCATAGCGTTTTTACACACCAATGTTATTGAAAATATTCAGATTTATTCGACCGGGGTATATTTTTCATAATGTTTAGAATGCGCCGCCTGCGGCGTTATTGTTGTGCGGGGTCTTGCAATTTGGGCTGTGCATCGGGATTTTATCAAAACCATCCATACACAGTAAATCAATCCAGATTGAAATCGCCATGTTTTTCAATGTGTGCTGCAAGTCCGCCGTCCTGCAGTATTTTGATCATAACATCAGGAAGAGGTGAAAACGTAATCTCAATCCCTTTTGTCACATTCTTGATCTTGCCGGCTGACAGGTCGATATCCAGTTCATCGCCTTCATCGATTGCGTCGGTGTCGCATATCAACAAAGGAAGTCCGACATTTATACCATTGCGGTAGAATATCCGTGCAAATGATTTTGCCAGAACTGCACCCACACCTGCAAGTTTGATGATTGTAGGAGCATGCTCCCTACTTGATCCAAGCCCGAAATTACTGCCACCGATCACGAAATCGCCTTTACGGACTTTTGATGGGAATTCGGGGTCAGCATCTTCCAATACATGTTTTGCAAGTTCTGGAAGATTTGTCCGAAGGTGAAACAAGCGACCAGGTGCGATAAGATCTGTGCTGATATCATCACCGAATTTCCATGACCTTCCTTTCAATTTAGTTTCCATTTAAAGCACCTCCCTGGGATCAACGATCTCACCTGCGATTGCAGATGCCGCTGCGGTTGCAGGGGATGAGAGATAAATGAGTCCTTCGGTATTGCCCATTCTTCCTTTGAAATTACGGTTCTGGGTTGCCAGGCATACTTCGCCATCACCCAGGATTCCCTGATGTACGCCAACACATGCACCGCATCCGGGTGCCATAACTGCTGCACCGGCTTTGATGAATATTGCAATATATCCGGCTTCTAATGCCTGTAAATATATATCCCGGGATGCAGGCGTTACAATTAGGCGTGTGTCAGGATGCCTTTGCTTACCTTCCAGAATACTTGCAGCAATCTTAAGGTCATCAAGCCGTCCGTTTGTGCATGTACCGATAAATACCTGATCCACCTTTGTGCCCTTAAGTTCCCCTGTGGTTTTTGTGTTATCAACTGTGTGTGGTGCTGATATCATTGGTTCAAGTTCAGATGCATCGATCTCAATGACGCGTTCATAGATTGCATCATCATCTGCCTTGATGATCTTGAATTTTTCACCGCGTCCCTGCTGTTCAAGGTACTGTTTTGTGGTTTTGTCAGTTTCGATTAGTCCTGTCTTTGCCCCTGCCTCGACAGCCATGTTCGAAAGTGTAAAACGCTCGGACATTGTCATATTCTTGATGGTCTCACCTGTAAATTCCAATGCCTTATAGGTTGCACCATCAGCACCGATCTTTCCGATTACGTAGAGGATCAGGTCTTTTGGATACACACCTTTGTTAAATTTACCTGTTACATTGATCTTGAATGTTTCAGGTACGCGAAGCCATGTCTTGCCAAGCGCGATACCTATTGCCACGTCGGTTGATCCCATGCCTGTTGAGAATGCGCCGAGTGCACCCGATGTGCAGGTGTGCGAATCCGCACCTATGAGTATGTCGCCCGGATCTACATGGGATTCTACGAGCCTCTGATGGCATACACCTTCCCCGATATCGGATAGTATTGCTCCTGTTTCCTTTGTAAATCTGCGAAGGATATTGTGTGCATTTGATAGGTCCTTATGCGGACTTGGTGCGGCGTGATCGATGAAAAAAATCGTGCGTCTGGGGTTTTTTGCCTGAACGAGATTGATTTTTTCAAGTTGCTGGACTGCCAGTGGTCCGGTTCCGTCCTGAACTGCCGTAACATCCACTTTTGCGATTACGATCTCTCCGGCCGATACTTCTTTGCCAGCATGTTCCCCGATTATTTTTTCTGATATTGTCTTTCCCATTTACGAACACCTTAGATTATATAATTATTAATGTATAGGTGGGTTAATCGCTTTTGTTTGTATATGAGATTAACGGAGACGATATTAAAGTTGACTGCTATAAAAATAAAGTAATATTATTTTTTAATTTTTATATTCACTAAATATATTAGTGGTTGTATATAATTTTCATTGAAATTTAGTTATCCATTTTAAATCTATAGGTAACTTACTTCATTTTAAAACCAAAAGATGTCAATATCAGGTAGTTTTATTTTGTTTATGAACAAATGCGGCAACTGCTATGGATTGTATTGTACAAAGATGAGGGAAGTTTCAAAGTATTCATTATCAATATATATTAAATGTGCGTAACACGATCAAAGAAGATATAATTAGGTGGGCCGATCTCATGTGGGTGTATTGTTTGGAGAAAATGCCTAATTACAGGTATCTACGATTAATCAGCTAAAACAAATGCAATAGAACAAAACACAAGATAAAATAGTAACTACAATGAGAATGAAAATAAGAAGATAAAACCAAAATAAATTATTGGGCAGTTGCAATGTATATTGCACCTAACCCAAAATATGATCGAAAAGAATTAATCTTCTGCGATCTCAGCGAATGCAAACTTACGCATTACTTTTGTGACTTTAATTGATACTTCGTCGCCGACTTTTGCGTTTGGCACAAAGATTACAAAGCCTTTTACTCTTGCAATTCCGTCTCCTTCTCTTGCAATATCTTCAATCGTTACATCATATGCTTCGCCCTCTTCTACTGGGGCACTTCTATCCATGTTGTTAAACAAAATATTTCACGTCCTTTATCTTTTGATTGCCATCAATCATGGAAAAATCAAACTGCAAAAATAGTAAATCCCATTTAATGCTGTGTATCTTTAAACCAAAATGATTTTAATCTGTAATTGACACTAAAGTGATTTGAAGTATATATAGATTTGCTTGAAATTTGACAATAATAGTGATTATCCAGTCAAACGTTGCGATGGCACACTCAATTGCATAAGAGCTGCTGGGAATTAACGTGCCATACCGTCGCTTTGTAATTTTGATTTCATTTCAATTTACAAAGAGTGGAAATTATCTTTTGTAAGAAAAACAATGCCTCAAAGTCCTGTCACAGGTTGAGCTTTTTGTAATTTATGACAAAATAAAAATCGATTTGGGATACAGACTGGATTTTCTTGTCGTAATATGTTCTCTTTGGTTGAATTCTCATGGCTTTATTGGATTGTATTATTGTACATAAATTAAATTGTCGGAACACTTATACCTTAAACCACACTAATTCTTTTTTTCCAGCATAGCTTCAACAAGTGCCATAAATGGCGGAGATGGACGACCTGGTCTGGATTTGAACTCCGGGTGGAACTGGGATGCAAAGAAAAACCTGTTTTCAGGCAATTCCACGATCTCCATCCTGTTCTTGTTTTTGCCTGAGAACACCGCACCCTTTGCTTCGATTCTATCAATAAAGTTCGGATTTACTTCATACCTGTGCCTGTGCCGCTCAACAATATCACTGGCACCATAAATGCGCTGTGCGAGAGTACCGCTCTTTAGCACCGCATTATAATTACCAAGTCGCATGGTTGCACCCATATCGACCATATCTTCTTGCCCGGGAAGCAGATCTATAACGGGGTATGGTGTATTCTCATCGAATTCAGTACTGTTCGCACCACTTAACCCAACTACATTCCTTGCAAACTCAACAACTGCAAGTTGCATTCCAAGACATAATCCAAGGTATGGAATATCATTCTCCCGCGCATACCGGATTGCCGTAATCTTGCCTTCGATACCACGTTTCCCAAAACCACCAGGAACCAATATACCAGCGTATTCGGTCAGACATTTCATCGCATCAGGGTCAGCCTCAATTAATTCAGCATCTATCAATGTAGTATTAACATTGCAACCACATTCAATGGCGGCATGTTTGATGGATTCGCGAATGCTTGTGTATGAATCTTCAAGATGTGTGTATTTTCCAACGATTGCAAGTTTAACCTCACCTGTCATACTGTTCATACGAGTGATCATATTGCTCCATGAGGTATCTCCACTCATTGTTTTGAGGTTCAGTTTATCCATCAAATAGTCGGTGAGTCCTTCATTTTCCATCAAAAGTGGAACTTCATATATGTCTTTGACATCATGCGCACTTACCACAGCGTTCTCAGATACATCACAAAATAGTGCAATCTTTGCTTTTGTGTCATCAGAAAGCGGTTCTTTGCATCTGGCAACAATTACATCGGGTGTAAGACCAAGTTTTCTCAACTCTTTAACCGAATGCTGGGTTGGTTTTGATTTCTGGTCACCCTGTGCATCAATAGGCACAAGCGTCACATGAAGAAAAGCAATATCATCCTCTGCTTCTTCCCTGTGCATTTGCCTGACCGCTTCTAAAAAAGGCATACTTTCGATGTCACCGACTGTACCACCTACTTCAATCAAGCAGATATCTGCACCACTTTTTGCAGCTACTTTTCGTATGCGCTCTTTAATCTCATTAGTAATATGAGGAATAATCTGAACCGTTTTCCCAAGATATTCGCCTTTTCTCTCCTTTGATATCACTGCCTGATATACCTTGCCAGTTGTCAGATTGTGATCACTGATGAGTTCGGTATCCAAAAATCGTTCGTAGTTACCAAGGTCAAGGTCAACCTCACCGCCATCCTTTAGCACATAAACCTCTCCGTGCTGGAACGGACTCATTGTGCCTGCATCTATGTTTATGTATGGGTCGATCTTGATGGCTGTAACCCGACATCCTTTGTTTTTCAGGTTCCTTCCGGTAGAAGCAGCTGTAATTCCTTTTCCAAGTCCACTCATTACTCCGCCGGTTACTATGATGTATTTCATATGAATTCAACTGCCTTATGACTATTACTTAGATACTGGAAGCTTTAATATCAAATATGCAATCAATGCTGTAAATAGAATGGAAAATGCTATTGCCACATAAAAAATAATTGTTTGAAATGCATTATCTAATTTAATAGGTTCAATGCTAACAATTGTTGTAGCCTGCAACACAAAATAAAATACAATTAATAATATACTCATACCACCAAGCAATAAGATCAATCTTGATGTCAATGATTCCAATATGCCATTTAGCAATTGGTTTGACATTTCAGAAAACTGTGCATTCCAATTTCTCTTTGTGTTTGATGGAGTGCTATCATATATTGCGTGTGAATTGTATAAATGATCAGCAACATCTACTTCCATTGGTACTTCATCAGGATCTGGTATGCCAATTTTAACATTAAAACTTTCTTTTTTTGAACCATACCCGACCGCAACATGCATCTGACCACTGTTAAAAAGCCTTCCACCCGGAGGAATGCGAATCATAACAGGAACATATTCTTCATGTCTTACATAAGGATTATTATCCAAAAATGTCAAATTGTCAATTAGTGATTCGCTTGATGAAAGATAAACGTGTGTCGGTGAACCATAATTAATGATAATGATTTCATAACTGTGTTCACCGCCAGGTGACAATGGAATCTCAACCGTATCATTATCAAATTCAATAGAGTTTACGCCAAGCCGATTGATGTGCACTTGTTGCAATTTAGGTATCCTCACTGTTCAGTCCCTGATAATGGCGGGAGCATGTTTGGAATTCCATCTTCAATTGGATAATATTCATCGCATTTGGAACAGTAAATAGTTCCTCTCACAATTTCATTATCCTTTTCTTTGGTGACATTTAGCACAAGGTCACCTTTACATATCGGACATGCCAGAATATCCATTAATTCTCTTTTCAATGATTCTCACCACTTCAGGAATCCCTGCCTTAATATGAAATTTTTCCTATAAACAATATGCACACGGTCCTATAGGACTATCAGACAATAAAAAAAGATAAAATATTGGCCTGCTAAACAGACCAATTAATGATGTTCGCTTTTTGGTTCGTTCTCTTTACTGACCTGGGCTATAGAGGATGCTTCAAGACATCCCTTACAAAGCCGTGCCACGGCGGGATCAACACCTTTACTAAAAGATGGGATCTCGATATCAACCGGATAGAGTTCTAACGTTGCGCCACATAGGTCACATTTTCCATTTGAACCACTTAATAAGGATATATTCCTATATTCCTTATGAGCACTTTTGATACAGTCATCGCACACACCGGTCCACATACCTTTCGGGTATGCGGAAGCAAATCTTGGCATTAAGACTTTTACCGGATTAAGGGTTGGAAGAGATACTCCACATAGATCACAATCTGCCATACTTCATCACCTCATTAGATTAAAACCTTTGCTGCTTCCATTGCCCAATACACGAACGGTTCCGGCCAGATTCCTATTACCAGTACTCCTGCAAGTGCAAGAATTATTGCAATTGCATATGGTGCCGGTTCGGAAACTTTCCCACCGCTTGCCGGTAAGAAGTACATATACTTGACAATACGAGCATAGTAATACAGTGAAAGCGCACTGTTCAATATCGCTATCACAGCAAGCCAGACAAGACCTGCTTCAATGGTTGATGAGAACAGGATAAACTTGCTCATGTATCCGGCTGTTGGTGGAATACCAGACAGCGCAAATACAAATACCATCATTGCAAATGCCGTTAGTGGCATTCTCTTGGCAAGTCCTTTGAAGTTGTCAAGATGGTCGATATCCTTTGCGTTCTTGTTATCCGAGAGCACCATATATCCAACCACAGCAACCACAAGGAATGCTCCGGTCTTCATGAATGCATGCGACAACGCATAGAGGATACCACCTGTGAGTGCCATTGGTGTCAGTACAACAAAAGCCATTGCAATATACCCTGCCTGTGCAATAGATGAATATGCAAGCATTCTCTTTACACTTGTCTGGGATATTGCTACCACATTTCCAAGTGTCATGGTAATGACCACAAGTACTGCGAACGCTGTTTGCCAGGTGGGACTAAGTACTGCAAGAGCAACTATAAGTACCCTGAAAGCTGCAACGAATCCCATTTTCTTAGAACCTGCTGCAAGCAGTGCAGAAACCACTGTTGGTGCACCCTGATATGTATCTGGTGCCCACATGTGAAATGGTACAAGTGCCATTTTAAATCCAAATCCTGCAATAAGCATTACCACAGCAACCAATCCGATAGGACTTCCTACAAGAACACCTGCATTCTCTGCAATTCCGGGAATGCTTGTCGTACCTGTTATTCCATAAACAAAAGAAATACCGAACAACATCAGTGCAGATGAAAGTGAACCGATGATGAAATATTTCATTGCTGATTCTACTGATTTTGGATCATCCCTATTAAATCCTGCCAGAGCATAGGTAGTGAGACTTGCAAGTTCAAATCCTACAAATAACGTAATAAGATCGTTTGCAGATGCAACTACCATCATGCCGATTGTTGAAAACAACAGTAATGTGAAGAACACATCAGCATTCTGGTCTTTATCTGTATATTTGATCGATGCGATTGTCACAAGCAAAGCCACTGAAATAAACACTATCTTGAAGAATTGTGACAATGCATCGATTGTCAGGGTCCCGTAAAACAGTGTTTCATTTGCAGCGAGACTATCGACGGTCAAACAAAGAGCAGCAACAAGACCTATGGATGCAAAATAGCCCAATACATTCTTGTTTTTGCCAATAAACAATCCAACCACCAGTGTTGCCAGTGCGACTGCCATCAATACCAATTCAGGTGCCAGTAACATGTAATTTGTCATTATTTACACCCCCGCCAGAGCCATAAGGCTCACAATTTGTTCGGCGTTCGTAGTCATCATATCCAGAATCGGAGCAGGGTTCAATCCGAAATACAGTACAAGAAGTGCTAAAATACCCATTGATATGGTTTCATAGTTGGTAATATCATGCAGATGTCCAAGTTTCTCATTCAATGATCCGAACATCGCCCGCTGAATTGCCCATAGGTGATAACCTGCTGTCACAACAATTCCAAGCAATGCGAGTAACACATATATTGGAAGTGTAAGGTACGACCATGTGAGTATCATGAATTCTGCGATGAATCCACTCAGTCCAGGCAATCCGAGTGATGCCATAAAAGCAAACACCATAAGAAATGTGAGTTTTGGCATCTTCTGTGAAATACCACCAAGATCAGCAATGATCCTTGTACCTGCAATATGCTGGATAGCACCGCACGACATGAACAAAAGGCATGTGATCAAACCGTGTGAGAATTGCTGGAACATTGCACCAGCTACCGATAGTGGTACTAGTGATGCTGCACCAAGTGTGACATATCCCATGTGACTTATACTTGAATATGCAACCATTTTCTTAAGATCGGTCTGGGCCAGTGCCAGCATCGCACCGTAAAGGATACTAAGTACTCCAATAAATGCCAGGATAGTGATCATAAGATCCGGTGAACCTGTAAATGGTAACATCGGAAGCATTACCCTGAACAATCCGTATCCACCCATCTTAAGCAGAACTGCCGCAAGCAAGACACTGCCTGCTGTCGGTGCTTCTACATGTGCATCCGGCAGCCAGGTATGGAATGGAACTGCTGGCATCTTTACAATGAATCCAAATAGCAATGCAAGGAATATGGAATCCCTGAGCAGGCCTGATCCAATGAACTGGAACTGTTCAAGAAGATATGGAATCTCGAAACTTGGAATTCCAGTCTGTTTCCATACTGCGAAATATATTGCAAATATACCGAGTAGCATCACAAGAGATGCAATATGTGTATAGATGAAAAACTTAATTGCTGCATACTCTTTCCTTGGACCTCCCCATATACTTATCAGGAAGTACATTGGAATGAGTGTCAATTCCCAGAAAATATAGAACAGGAAGAAATCAAGTGCCGAAAATACACCCATGACTCCTGCCTGAAGTGCAAGTATTAAACCAAAGAACTGGTTTGGTTGTTTGTCTTCGCCCCATGAATAAATGATAGTCATAGGTACAACGATTGCAGCCAGCAACATAAGTGGCAATCCAATCCCATCAACACCAACCATGTATTTGACACCAAGAGATGGTATCCAATTAAACGATTCTACGAACTGCATAGCAGGGGTTGATCTATCAAATTGCGTTAACATATACAAAACACCTGCAAGCGGTACAAGTGAAGATGCTAATGCAATTACGCGTGCCTGTCCTCTTGTTTTTGTTAATAATGTAAGTATTGCCCCGATAAGAGGCACTAAGATCATGAGTGATACTATATTCATAATTGTACCTCCACAATCATAAGCAGTACTATCAGAAGTCCGACTCCTGCAATAACTGCTGTTGCATAACTCTGGACAACTCCAGTTTGAACTTTTCGTATGGTTTCTCCGATTGCAATCATACCATCACTGGTACCATCAATTATTCCATCAATTATCTTGCGGTCAATGAATTCACCCACAAGAGACAATCCATATGTTATCTGGAGTGCAATCAGTTCAATGAATATCTGATGCTGATAGTACCTATTGTACAATATCTGGTACACCGGATTTTTTCTTGAGACAATTGTACTCATATCGATCACACGCAGGTAATAGATAAAGAACGAGATCAAAAGTCCTGCAACACCTACTATGATCGGCATCCAGAGAATTAACAATGGTTCTCCATGATGACCGTGAACAAGATGATGATGCCCTAACTCTGCAAGATGTTCGATATCCACATAAACAAAGTTATTATTAAATGTCCCTTCAAGGAAATGATAGAACTTTGTCTGCGTAAGAGTACCAAAGAACAGTGCTAACACTGCAAGAATGCTAAGTGGACCTGTCATAGAACCGGGAGATTCATGCCCACCGTAATTAGTACGCGGTTTTCCTGCAAAGGTCATAAACAACAACCGGAATATGTAGATTGATGTAAGCAGTGCCGCAACAATTCCGAAGAGATATGGAATATAGTTGCCCGTGTGCTCTGCAAACAGGTATGTGGTTTCGATAATAGCATCCTTACTGAAAAACCCACTTGTACCTATCTGTGTACCCGGTATACCAAATCCGGCAAGCGCAAGAGATGCGATCACCATTGTGATAAAAGTAATTGGCATCACTTTACCAACTCCTCCCATCTGCCTCATATCCTGAGTACCCACCGAGTGAATAACACTACCTGCACATAAGAAGAGAAGCGCCTTGAAGAATGCATGGTTTATCAAATGGAACATTGAAACTCCAACCGCTTCCATTCCAATCACTGCACCCATACCAAGACCAAGCATCATGTAACCTAACTGACTGATCGTTGAAAATGCCAGCACTCGCTTGATATCGTTCATCACAATACCCATTGTTGATGCGAACAGTGCTGTAAATCCTCCGACATAAGCTACCACAATTAGTGCATCCGGCGCCGCAATGAACATAGGGAATGTTCTTGCAACCAGATATACACCCGCAGTAACCATTGTTGCTGCATGGATAAGTGCTGAAACAGTTGTCGGACCTTCCATTGCATCAGGTAACCACACATGTAATGGAAACTGACCGGATTTTCCGACCGCGCCACCGAAGAAGAGCAGTGCAATAATAGTTAACTGACTCACCTCCGTTCCGAGTATGGTTACGTGCATTGCTGAAAGTTCAGGAATAAGTTTGAACATTTCACTGAACTGGAGCACATATACGCCTTCAGGAAGATTTCCATTGTATATTGTGAAGATGCTTGAGAACAAAATTATGATCCCTGTCAGGAACATAACATCTCCCACACGGGTTGTAAGGAACGCTTTTTTTGCAGCCGCTGCTGCAGAAGGTTTCTGGAACCAGAATCCGATAAGCAAGTATGAACACAATCCAACAAGTTCCCAGCAGATAAACAACTGCAAAATGTTATCTGAAAGAACAACACCAAGCATTGCAGCAGTGAATAATGCGGTTTCTGCAAAGTATCTTGGTTTAGCAGGATCATGTGACATATATCCTACAGCATAAATATGGATCAACAAACTCACGAATGTAACCATACAAAGCATCACACCTGCAAGAGGATCGATCAATATACCAAGGTTGAGTATTGCAAACCAGTGGAATGATTGATGTACCACTTCTCCGGGGTTATTTAACAAATTAATTGTAATCAGTACCGATATGATACATGATAGGGCAATTGCTCCTATTGGTATCAATGCACCACCTGAATACATTTTCTTTCCGAAGAAGAATGTAATCACAAAGGCAAGTGCAGGCAACAGTGGTATTAAAAAAGCAAGATTATCTATTGCCATTTTTACCACCTCAATATATTAATATCGTCAATGTTGATCATATCCCGCATCCTGAATATTGACAGGAGTATAGCAAATCCGATTACAGCTTCGGCTGCTGCCAATGCAATTGAAAATAACGTGAACACCTGCCCACTCATGTCATCATTATAACTTGAGAATGCCACAAGGTTGATATTCGCCGAATTCAACATGAGTTCAACACTCATAAGAAGTCGTACTCCGTTTCGTTGTGACATGATCCCATACAGTCCGATTGTAAAAACGATCGAAGATAGAACCAAGTAATATGTAAGAGGAATCATTTTTCCACCTCACTTTTTGCTATATATACAGCACCAATCAGTGCACCCAAAAGTACAAGTGAAAGCACCTCAAACGGAATTACGAATTGTGTGAATATCTGTACTCCAATAGCTTCGATATTACTCTGATCTGCCGGGTTTTGGGGTAATTCATCCACAGTTGTCCATGTCGTGGTAAAAACAGCCAGTACAACCACTGCTAAAAACAGTAATGCAACTGCTCCATTTAGTACTTTACTCAACATCTGAACCACCTTTTAATTCCTTTGTAGTCAGCATTACAGCGAATAAGATCAATACACCTATTCCACCAACATATATGAGTATCTGAACGAGTCCTATAAACTGCGCATTCAACAAAACATATACTCCTGCCACACTAACCAGTGCAACAATCAATGACAATGCAGCCCGCACGATATCTTTTGCTGCAACGACACAAATCGAAAATACGATAGTAAGTATTGATACTACCGCAAACATAATTAGTTCTCCAATACTTGCAATATCTGCTGCCATTATTCATCACCTTCCCCTTTAAGTGGTACCTCACGTGCTAACATTGCAGGTGTGAACAACAATGTATGACGATCCCACGTAACAAGTTCCGTTGTATATATTTTAGTACTTGACAGTGCATCCTGTGGACACTGGTCAATACAAAGACCACAAAACATGCAATGACCTATATCAATTGCAGGGAACCATCTTCGATCTCTAACAATCTTAATTGCATTGTTCGGGCAAGTATTTGCACATATCCCGCATCCTATACACTTATCTTTATCAAGCTTTTGCAAACCCCTGAACCTATCAGTGAGTTTAGTAGGCACTTCCGGATACAGGCGGGTGACACTTGGCGTATACACGGTTTTTAATGCCCGAATCATATTTTTTATTACCATATAATCACGCTCCGAATAACATATCAAACACCAAACTGAGTGCTACTGCCCATATCAGGTTTAATACTGATAGCGGGAAAAGCACTTTCCAGCCAAGGTCAACAACCTGATCAATCCTGAAACGAGGCAATGCCCACCGGAGCATAATGATTATAAACACAATCACTACAACCTTTCCAACAAACCAAAATATCGGCATTAAAGATCCAATTATAAAGACGTTGGTCAGGAATTGTGGTAGGTTCCAGCCTCCGAGATATAAGAGTACCATAATACATGCACCAAGGACCATGTGAATATATTCTCCAAACAATCCAAGACCCCATCGCATTCCACTGTACTCCGTACCCCATCCTGCAACCAGTTCTTCTTCTGCTTCATTCTGGTCAAAAGGAAGTCGTCCCATATCAGCAAGAATCGATATAAAGAATACTATAAAACCAATTGGTTGTAAGAACATAAACCAAATCGGGCTTTGGGCCTTTGCAATCTCCACAATATCAAGAGACTGGGCCATAACTGCAACTCCAATAATACAAACACCCAATGGAACCTCATAACCTATCATTCGTGCCGTGTTCCTAAAAGCAGCGATCATTGAATATTTATTATTGGAACCATATGCTGCCATAAAAATACCAAGAACCGATAATGCTGACACAGCTTCTAAATAGATAATACTTATATCCATCTGGGTGGCTGCAATAGGATATACAGTACCTTCAATTACTATCGCACCAAATGGAATCGCGACAATCATCATAAATCCTGATCCCAGAACAATTATCGGAGCAAGCACAAACAACAATTTATCAGCTTTTGCAGGTATCAAATCCTCCTTTGTAAACAACTTGATAGCATCTGCAATGCCTTGCAAAATACCATATCTGCCGCCAACACGATTTGGGCCAATCCTTGACTGGATATCTGCTCCAAACTTACGTTCAAGCCAGACTGCAATTATTGCACATACAAATACAACACCAATCAAAAGAAGCCCAACTATGCCACTAAACCATGGATTGTACACAATGTCTACAATATTCATATTATACACCTCATCTGTCTGCCTCGCTGGTACATCCATCCATACTTGCTGCAATTGCAGCCACATCCGCCACATAAGTATTAAGAATAAGAGGTGGTAATGCTTGCATTGTCGGGAATACCGGACCTCTTATCTTTACCCTGTAAGGTGTGTCAGAACCGTCGGATATCATATACATACCCATTTCTCCTCTTGGATCTTCTACCCGATAAAATACCTCTCCTGGAGGCACTCTCATAACCGGAGTCCTGCGACCATATGGTGTTCCCTCCGGGAACAATGGTCCCTGTGGCATCTGGTCGAATGCCTGTTTTATCAGGTAAATACTCTCATGAACCTCATCGATACGCACCTTTATACGTGCAAAGATATCACCATTTTTCTGGGTACATACCTTGAAATCAAGATCATCATAGACAAGATACGGGTCATCCTTGCGAATATCAAATTTCACACCTGTTGCCCTTAGCGGTGGACCTGCAACACCTAGTTCCGTTGCCGCTTCCTTAGTAAGGGTGCCCACGCCCACTGTACGCTGCCTGTATATCCTGTCAGTGTTGTAGAGATCTTCATGTTGATTTAGTTTTTTCTTAAGGTCACCTAAAACAGACATGACTTTTTGTTCATAACCTTCTGGGAAGTCTTCACGAACTCCCCCGAATCTCAAATAAGTCTGGGTAATACGTGAGCCTGTAACAGCATCGATCAAATCAAGAATCTCCTCTCTTTCCCTGATCATATACAGGAACATGGTAACAAAACCAAGATCTGTCGAAAACTCTCCCAGACCCAATAAATGACTCTGGATTCGTGAAAGTTCTTCCATGATCACTCTTATGTACTGGGAACGTTCCGGTGGTTCAATTCCAACAAGCCTTTCAACACAACCGCAAAATACCTCGTTGTTGCTCATTGCAGCAAGATAACATATCCTGTCAGTTATTGTAATACCCTGAAGATAAGTTTTGTTTTCCAGAATTTTTTCAATTCCTTTGTGAATGTATCCCATCTTAAGTTCAGCATCAACAACAGATTCCCCTTTCAATCGAAGATCCAATAAATATGGTCCTGGCTGGATTGCATGCTGGGGTCCAAGATGCATTAACATTTCCGATGGTCCGATATTTGTATCCATTATTATTCACCTACACTAAATTTTTGGAAGTCGTGTTCGGGAACCCTTCATAATCCTTTCGAAGTGGCCAGTCACCAAGCATCTCATCTATCAAAAGAAGCGGTTTCAAATCCGGGTGATTCTTGTACATAATCCCGTACAGTTCATATGTTTCCCTTTCATACCAGTTCGCATTCCAGTAAATTGAAACAATTGATTCAATCTCCGGATTATCCCTTGGCAATTTCACTTTTAAAGTGATGACAACCGGATGTTCATAAGACGCTATATGATAAACGACTTCCAATTCATTCCGATCCGGATAATCAACACCGCATTCGCAAGATAAGTGATTACATTCAAGACTGTCAAGCATGTGCTTGCATACATTGAAAATCGCATCTTTGTCCACATATGCTGTAATCCTTAGATCGGATTCGATATTTGATTCCGAAAGATCATTCGGGAATGTCTTAGTTAAAGAGCTGAGTATAAAATCTGCATCGATCATCTCTTTCACCTCAATAATCCGTACCTAGATCTTTCTGGGCCATGATCTTCTTTTGAAGTTCAATGAAACCCTGAATCAATGCTTCCGGTCTTGGCGGACATCCTGGAATAAACACATCTACCGGGAATATCTCATCAATGTTTTGCACAGTACTATACGACTCATAAAATGGACCGCCACTAATAGAACAATCACCCATGCAAATTATCCATTTCGGAGATGGCATCTGGTCCCAGACTCTTTTAAGAGCTGGGAGATATTTCTTGGTCACATAGCCACTAATGACAATAACATCGGCCTGTCTTGGGGAATCACGTGGTATGATCCCAAAACGATCCGTATCATAGTGCGAACAACCTGTAGATATCATTTCCACACCACAGCATCCCATTGGCTGGGTCAGGAACCAGAGTGAATTTTTCCTGCCCCAGTTTATTATGTGCTGCGCAGGGGTCCTTTTCAAAAAATCACTAATTGCGCTTGTTGTCGTAAAATTCACATTACTATTCATTTCACCCATTTAAACGCCCCCTTCTTTAACATAAATAGGTCTCCTATTACTACACTAACAATAAAGAACAGAAGCATTGAAACCACCGCTATTTCTGTTATACCATGACCAATATATACCATAGCCCACGGATACATGAAAAGAATCTCAATATCGAATATTAAAAATGCTATTGCATATAAGTAATATTCAATATTGAACTGTATCTTTGCTTCACCAGTCGGCACAGATCCACACTCATATGTTGTGAGTTTATCTGCTGCCTTACTCCTTGGACTTAACTGATATACAATGAACATCAACACAGGTGGCACAGCAAGTGCCACTATAAGAAAAATTACAACCGGGATATAACTACCAATTATTGACATATTGAATCACCTGATAATAATACAAAAATAGAGAGTCTGTTTGTATATAACTATTTCCAAATTAAACGGCGAACCAGAATATCGTAAAACACATTAAGGCGAATTAATTAAAACCAAATTGTAGTTACGAACATATCTTTTCGGACTTATTCTCATTCATTCGAAAATATTTTATAGCATATGAGTTGATTGCTGCTGTTTTGTGGATAATTAAAAAGTATAAATTTGATACAACTTATAAAAAATTAATATGAGAAGCATCTAAGATATATGATATGGAATTTACACCGAAAAAAACCAAAATTCATCGATGACACATGTGACAAAAGAAGTTGATAAGACATTAAAACCCTTCAATAGATAATCTCTTCAAACCTAGTGTCTCGACAATTTAGTTCTTATATATAATACTTGGATAATTTCTCGTCAGCATTTTCACTCGTAAACTCCCAGTTGATCTTATTCTCATTGTCATTCCGCCCCCTGGTCCACGCTGCCACTTCGTATGCCAGTAGCTCCATATCCGCGATCCGCCTGTCAGTACACTCGATATC
>JBQVLY010000005.1:0-31556 GCA_052361065.1 Methanosarcinaceae archaeon
AAGTTAGCCATGTTTTTATTAAAAAATGTTACGATTCGGTTGGAAATGGATACTGTGCCCGAGTAAAAACTGGTCCCAACCTTTTGCAATTAGTTGATATATTTTGGATTGGTATTTTTGCGAGGGGGTGAGCTGTAGCTATCTATTTTTATGTAATTAAATATCACATTTGCTGATATTTTTTGTTTTTATGCTGGAAAATATTGGTTTTTTTATGTTTGAGTATTGAAGATCGAGTTTTAGAAAATCATAAGTGATTGGAAAACAGTATTTAGCTGATTAAGTGGTATGTTTGGCGTAAAAAGTGGAAAATTACTAGATTATGGAATTGTGCCATTTAATTATAATGTTTGATAATATCAAACTTTGTATCACAATATTTAAAAAGGGTGCTATTCATCACTATTTACTTAAACAATAGTATGGAGGTACAAAATTGAAAGGAAAATTTATTCGATATTTATTGTTGATAGGACTATTTTTATGTTCTATAGGCATGGCGAGTGCTCATTTCACGATGGTCTTCCCAAGTGATGATGCAAGTACCGTATGGGATGTTGCACCTAAAGATTACATAGCAGATCTTGGAGACACAAAAACCATATACATGATGTGGGGACATCCATATGAACATATATTGTTTGATATGGGATCTGTTCCGGAAGTGTCCGTAATGAAACCGAACGGCACGGTTGAACAACTTGCGGTCGAAGAGATCACTGTTGATGGACAGGATGAAAATGGCAATCCTGGAACCTTTGTAGCTTATAAGACATCATTCGTTGTTGACCAGATGGGCGATTCCATTGTTTTTGTGAAGTACGAGGATGAGGATGAGAACCTGATAGACTACACCAAAGCAGTTATCCACTGCGGTGAAGAAACATGGTTTGGCTGGGATGCCGAGGTTGGACAGCAGACAGAGATCATTCCGTACATGCGACCTTATGGCATGGAGGAAGGATTTGTTTTTGCTGGAAAGGCACTGTACAACGGCAAGGTGCTTACCGCGCCTGTAGAAGTCGAAATATACCATACACTTGATCTTGGTAACGATATCGTAGAAAAAGCCGGGAAAATGTATCCATACGATGCACCGATGATATTTACGAGGCTTACTAAATCCAATCAGAACGGAGATTTCATGTATACGCTTGACGAACCCGGAATATGGTTTGTTGGCGCGACAATGGAACCGGAAAGCGGATCCAATGTAAGGGGTGTATTTATTATTCCGGTGCTAGAGGCGTTCCCGCCAGTAGCAGAGGTGTCCGCATCATCCGTATCAACTGCAGAACTCCAGCAGGCAGTCGATGAGGCAAAACAAGCGGCAGAAGATGCAAAGCAGGCGGCAGAAAATTCAACATCAAGCACGCCAGGGTTTGGAGGATTACTTGCTGTTGTCGGAATTCTTGCAGCACTCTTCATTGTAACGAAGAGGAACTAATAAACTTTGGACCAGCAGGGGCTTAGCCCCTGTTTATTTATTTATGCATAATTAGTTATAACATGTTTATTTGATAAATTGATTTTTTAAGGAAGGAGGGATAAATAGTGCATATATCAGATGGTATTTTATCTCCCATGGTAATAGCAGTTGGCTTTGGAATAACATTTGTAATACTTGGAATTACTTTGTGGTGGAGCAAAAAAAATAAGAATATGGTAGAGCAGATCCCAAAAATTTCAGTAATTACGGGTGCATTTTTTGTTGCATCCCTGATCCATATTCCAGTGCCACCAACCTCTGTTCATCTTATACTAAATGGTCTTGTGGGTGTAATATTAGGATCATTCGCATACCCTGCAATATTCGTAGGTCTTATCCTGCAGGCACTGTTATTTCAACACGGTGGAATTACCACAATCGGAATAAACACAGTAATTATGGGGGTACCTGCACTGATCTCATATGGTGTATTCAAGAACGGGTGTAGAATAGGTATTCCTCCTGCATTAAGCGGAGCAATATCCGGAGGTCTTGCAATCTTTATCGCAGTGATATTTCTAGTAATGTCCCTTATAACAACAGGCGAAGAGTTTATAGTAGTTGCAAAAATTCTCACCGTATCATATATTCCAATTATGATAATCGAAGCTGTTATAACTGGTTTTGTTATTGCTTTTCTTATTAAGGTCAAACCAGAATTACTACCCATAAATATGGAGGTATTGAAAAATGAAGATGATTAATTATTTGAGTGTGTTGATACTGATATTAGTCCTGTTTATGACATTGATGCCAATAGCATCCGCACACAGGGTATACATAAAAGAGCAGATAAATGAAGTACAGATCTGGGCATATTATGGTGGAGGGACTTCCATGGCAGATGCCGAGGTAAAAATATATTCCGTTAAAGACGGAAAGGAAGAACTTTACCTTGAAGGTATGACAGATCAGGATGGTATGTTCTATTTTGAACCGAAATTAGGTATATCCGAGTACCGGACGATTGTCTCTGCGACAGGGCATAGTGCTGAAAAAATAATAGATCTGGCAGGGGGGATACAGCAGGAAGAAGCAGAATTGCCGCTGTTTATGAGAATATTTGTAGGATTTGGATATCTTTTGGGCCTGGCTGGAATCGGAATGTTTTTGGCAGCCCGTAAAATGAAGCGGGAATATAGTAATAATTAAATGGGAACAGTAATTCATGGAGTATCCGGAAATTGACAGGTA
This sequence comes from Methanosarcinaceae archaeon, assembly GCA_052361065.1. Classification (GTDB taxonomy): domain Archaea; phylum Halobacteriota; class Methanosarcinia; order Methanosarcinales; family Methanosarcinaceae; genus Methanovorans. The sequence continues at coordinate 2,684 of JBQVLY010000005.1, forward strand.
TGCATCACTTAAATCGCCAATACACCAGTTTGACCCAAGAGCGAAGATAGTTACTTTTTCCATTCTTATTTTTTCTTTTGTGTTTGTAAATAGTCTTATAATTGCTTTCACGAACCTGATTTTGTCATTTGTTCTTCTTTTTATTTCAAGACTGCCACTTAGTTTCGTATTTAATCGCATAAAATGGGTGTTTTTATTTGTACTCCCATTTTTTATTATTATGCCATTTACGGTAGGGGGATCAGAACTGACAAGCATCGTGGGCATTAAGATGACCTATGAGGGATTGATATATGGAAGTTTGATAGTGCTAAGGGCAATTGCAGCAGTTACACTTGTATTAACAATGCTTGGGACAATGCGATTTGATACAACGATCAAGGCATTATCTATGCTGAAAATGCCGGGATTGTTTGTTCAAATGCTAATGTTTACGTATCGTTTTGTTTTTATTTTTTTAGGTGAATTAATAAGCATGTGGAAAGCAATGGGTTCCAAAGGCTTTAAGCTAAAGTTAAATATATATACATTATCTATTCTGGGAAACCTGATTGGGATGCTCATTGTAAAGAGTTATGAAAGGGCTGAGAATGTTTATAATTCGATGATATCCAAAGGTTACACTGGGAAACAAAAAACCCTGACAAAGTTCAATATGGTTACAAAGGATTATGCACTATCTATTGTTCTGCTAGGTATTGCCATATTTCCGCATATAGGTCCAATGGTGATACAATGAAAGAAGCTATATCTGTAAAAAATTTAAGTTATTCGTATAGGGATGGAACAAAAGCACTGGAAAATGTTAACATTTCAATAAATGAAGGTGAAAAAGTAGTCATAATCGGACCCAACGGCGCTGGAAAAACCACATTTTTTCTCCATCTTAATGGCACCATTGAAAGTCCGGAAAAGAATGTGCACATATTTGGAGAAAATATCGGGAAAATGGCGACCGAAAATAAAATAAAAGAAGTTGGGATTGTTTTTCAGGATCCTGATAACCAGTTGTTCATGCCCACTGTTTTTGAGGATGTTGCATTCGGTCCGATAAATATGGGCCTGGATGAGAATGAAGTGAAAAGGAGAGTAGAAAAAGCCCTTGCAACCGTTGGTCTTTCAGGTTATGAAAATCGGGTTCCACATCATATGAGTTACGGTCAGAAAAAAAAGGCAGCACTTGCAGCAGTATTATCAATGGAACCAAAAATACTGGTGCTTGATGAGCCTACAGCCAACCTTGATCCTAAGAGTAGATCAGATCTAATACGGGTGATAAATGATCTTAATAAAAAGGAGGGTATGACAATTGTAATCGCAATGCATGATGTAAATGCCCTCTCTGAACTTTCAGACCGTGTTTATGTTCTCAATAAAACAATTATGGCTGAGGGTTATGCAAGAGATATTTTTTCAGATTCCAAGCTTCTTGAGGCAAACAATCTGGTGGCACCAGATATTTTCAACCTTTTTAAGATTTTGAAGTGCTTTGGTTATGACTACGAGGAACTCCCCCTGTCAATGCATGAAGCAGCTGAGATTCTCACAAAGGCAATAAAAAGTGCGAACGGACATATTCATCTCCATATACATGAACATACACATGAAGATGTTTATAAAATAATAGGTTCATATGATAATACAAATACAATAGGGGATGTCCGGGACTTTAGCGATGCAAAATCTGAGGTCTCTAACTTCGGAGACGGGTATGATGTTACGTAGATATTCTGGTCGGGCGCGTAATCGAAAGAGTTTTTTTGACGTGGTTGAAAGACTTAATGCGGAAAAGAATGAAAAGGGGTATTAGCTGGTTGAAATTCGTCATGAAGAATAGAATGATATATAGATCGACTATGTTCAAATATAACACTGAATAGGCAGCAAAAAGCTAAAAAAAGGAATACCATGTTTCAAGTGACAATTACACCAGCAGCAGGAAAAAGGCTTATTGCCAGGGCAATTACTCAACATGCAGGTGTGAACAAAGCTCTTTCTTCAGGTACGGTAGTGATTATTGCCGGTACAACAAACGGCTATGTTGCCGAGGAAATATTAAAACTTACTGATCAAAATGATGACTTTACGCGAAGACGCTTTTTCAGAGGAATAACATTACTACCCAATATTTCAACAACCGACAGTGGAAGGCTTTTAGATGAATCAGGGTTTCCGGGTGATGTAGTTCTTGTAAATGGAAAGTGGCAGAAGGGTAAGACCGTCTTTGATGTTATCGACGATTTGAAAGAAGGAGATGTTATTTTAAAAGGCGCCAATTCTGTTGACCTAGAGGAAAAGAAAGCCGCCATTCTTATTGGTCATCCAAAAGGTGGTACTATCGCTATATCGATGCAGGCTGTCATTGGAAGGCGTGTGCACCTTATTGTTCCTGTTGGTCTTGAAAAGCGCGTCACTGGAAATCTTGATGAATTAGCGAAAAAGTTGAATACACCTGGTTCTACCGGACCAAGACTGTATCCGGTACTTGGTGATATCATGACTGAATTGGAGGCAGTCTCTCTCCTCTCCGGAGCAAATGCGAAACTTATTGCAGGAGGTGGTGTTTGCGGAGCAGAGGGCTCTGTTTGGCTCGCCATTGACGGGCAACCTGATGAACTAAAATCAATCAAAGGTATAATCGATTCGATTCAAAATGAGCCTGCTTTTACACTTCAATAATAAAACGGAAAATTGTGATAAAATATGAATAAGAGAATCATCGCGGGCTTGATAGTGCTAGTAACAATTGTAGCGGTTATGATATTTGGTGGATGTGTAGAAAAAAACCAAATAGATACAGATCAAGTGAGAAAATATGCGGATCCGATTACTGAAAACATCCTGTTAGGAATGAATGGAAACAATTATTCTAAATACTCCGAACATTTCGATCAAACCATGAAGAATGCCATGCCTGAGGCTGTTTTCTATGAGACCAATTCTTTAATCAATTCAAAGATTGGGGATTATGTATCAAAGCAATTCTGGAAAGTGGAGAGTAAAGACCAATACACAATTATTTACTACAAGGCAAGATTCACAGAGGAGCCTGATGATGTTATCGTCAAAGTTGTCTTCCAGAAGATCATTGAAGAAATGGAAGTATCCGGACTGGGGTTAGACTCTCCTAAATTGCGAGAGAAATAAGATATGTTATCAAAGTGAGATGGATAAAAAGTTAGAAAGATCAGCTCGCTTGAAAATGGAAAAAAGACAGGGGTGTCCCGCAATTCATTATGGTGTGACATGGAGAGGGCGACAGCCCACACCTCCCACTCTAACTTCCTCTGTCCAATTCTTCTCCTCACCAAAAGCCCTTGAAAACATCTTGTGAAAATCAAAAATTGACCCGTGCTACGTGGTAACACTATCTTTATCCCGGACTTGTTAAAACGACTGTGCCACAACACAATGATGCACTGGATAATAAATACCAAATTTTTAGATATCACTTGTCGGGATTTTGAGTGCATTGATGAGACTGTCGAAAGAATAATTCATCTGAATATGTGATGATTTCAGTTATCCCGCAGTTCTTTGACAGCCATATTAATTGATACTTCGGCTATATCTGCGCTGTACTCAGAGATGCGCTGCAAACTCTCAAGAATTGACCTCATTTCGGTACCGGCCACACATGGATCAACATTCTTTCTGTTCTTATTAGCAAGAGAGGCACCAATAGATGCAGCTTTTTTCGCATTTGCAATTACCTTGTTTGCATGCTTCACATCATTTTTTGCGAGTGACTCAACAGCATCCGTAAAAACATCACGTACAAGTCGTCCCATCTCAAATATCGGATCGTTCCCAACAATCCCGTGTTTCATTTTAATAATATTCTGTGCCATTCGTTCGGCATGATCTCCAATTCGTTCCATACTTTTTGTAGCAAGCCGATATCCCAGACATTCCCTTGGGCGTTTGATCCCGATCTTTTCAGAAAGATGCGGATCCTCGATCGCTGCTTTTAGCTGCCGCACTGTCAATAGGTAAAAACGGTCGACTTCATTATCACGCTGAATAACGTCCTGTGCAAGTTCAATATCATGGTCATGCAGGGTGCGCATGACATCCTCCAGCATTGATGATACAAGCCCGGACATACTCTGCATCGCTTTATGAAGCGAAAGATCCCGGTAATTAAGAAGACTTTGCAGGACCAGTTCATTCCTGGATTCTTCAACGACCTCAAGACCGATCAATCTCTGGCGCGCAGCATCCTTTATAAATTTCCTGTCAGATGCACTGAATCCTTTATGCGATACAAGTTTTATAATATCGTACCCGACAAGATAGTGTGCAACCAGAAACCTGAAGTTGTCCTCCGGATCATCACCGTGAAAAAGTTCGATCGTTGCTTTATAGAGCCGCTTCTCGATATTCGGCTCAGGTGATATTAGGAGTGTCCGGTTCGACTGCGATGAAAGTGTTAAAGTGTCACCAGCTGATAGCCCGATGTCACGTACCCATTTGATCGGCAATGATATGATGAATGTGGAGCCGCCTGTCAACTGTAATTTTCTTTTTTCGGGTATAATATCAATTCCACCTGTGTAGAGTGCTGATGTTACATATAGTTGATAGTGAAATATATAAATCTGTTGAAAGCGGTCGCTGACATTTCTGGCAGAAGACAGATTGGCATATATTTCCACATACACATAAATATGCGTCCATCAACGTCCAATAGTTGAAATTGTTTAATATTGATATTGTACCACTCTAAATATATATGACTGGGGTACACAATTACTTGATTCCAAGCAACCATTTCCACAACGGTACAAACTTTAAGCCATCTTCATCCCGCCCACCATCTTTTATAAGGACTATCGATTCTGTGGCGTCAATCTGGCATCTGTATCTATAAAATTCGACCGTTAAATATAAGCGTTTAGCACGATCGCCCCACCCTTATTTTTCTTTGGATTTTTCGAATACATGACTGCAAATATAGTGATGTGTGTTTCACTACATGAAATCACTGCTAATTTTGACTCCGTAACAAATCATTAAAATAGAAATCGGTCGAATGCTATCGAAAATAGAATCTCAAAACACTATTTTTTTGGATTAAAATCCGGTGTTTTACACAGACGCTAAAATGACGCCATAGATATGAGATATGGCAGCCTAATCCGCATATAAAAATTTGACAATATGTGGACATAATATCGATGGCTCCCTGATGTTCCATCTACACAAATATTTGATATGTCAGTTCAAGTGCATCTAAAAATCAAATAGTGAACTCTGCGTTTTCTGCTTTTGGGGTATGTTCTCACTCCGACATTCCTTTTTCACAACATTCCTGACAACTTTGCCATCCGATGGTTTACTCGTAAAATCAAATAACCCCTTTTGCTTTGAATCATAATCCAGGGATGCCATGTTCACCCCGAACACACCAAGTATTCGCTCGACAGGCGGCAATATCTGTTTCTTTATGTAATAGTCCACATCCAGCGGGATGTTGTGATCCCTCACGTAATCCGGGTCTTCCGCACGCTCTACGAACAGGCCCCTGGCAGCAATGATAACAAAAGGAATCCTCTCACCGATCGAAGGGGATACGCCTGTCCGTTCCCTGATCTTCTCAACGACCGTGATATGCGGTTGTTTGTTCTTATAACTCTCCTTTTTCTTGGAGAACATACGGGTCAGTGTGAGACTATCAATGATATCGTTATCCTTTTGAACATCAATGTTCCTTACACTGTCAACAACACCCCTTACATACTCCACAGCCCTGTCGATAGCACCTTCTTTAAGCACCATTCCCAGCACATCACTAAGCGTCTTTGATGTGAGTTCACACCAGTCGCGACGCACGGTTTCCATGCCCTTTACCTTTATCTTGTCACTCCATCCGTTTCCATCGCGCTCAAACACCCATATAGCATACCGTTTCTTTGCAACAAAAAGAGCGCGCTTTGCAATCGATTCAAACTCAAGTTCCATCGGATCCGGAAGCGAATCCGACACAATACCTGATATCTTGTTCCCGACAAGTTCAGCATCCTCCAGCGTAATTTCATCTTTTGAACTGCACTGCACAAAAACACTGTCTGTATCGCCATACACGACCGATAGGGTAAGGGTCTTGGCGGTTTCGGATGCCTGCAACGGCACAAATTCGCCAGTCAAGTATGCTTTTTTCTCATGCAGGATGATGGTGTGAATTGTATCGTTTACAAGCGTGCGCGTATTCAGGATATTCTGCCTGCCAAAACCAGTCACAGCATTTGCAAGTTGTATACTGTAAAGTCTGGCACGAACGTAGCCTGAGTATCCATAAAAACTATTCAGCAGTATCTTAAGTGCAAGTTGTGTCGCATCCAGCACACGGTATTCTTCATCGTTCTTCGCACTCCTCATACGTTTTTTCGTCTCAGTCCTGCGGTTTAACAGATCTTCAAGTATTGACGGTACAATCCCTTTTGACACATCTGCACTGACAAATTCCCCTCCCGAAGGTGGTTTTATTGTTTCACCATCCGGCCGGTCATGCTCTACCACACTTGTGTAACATAGGTTATATGCCATCATTATAGTTGGATAAAGTGATTTATAGTCAAGTATTACCACATCCTCAAGCAGTCCTTTCCTTGGATTAAGCACTTCTCCGCCTTTCAGGGATTCGCTCTGTTTGCTCCTGAAAGAGGAGATTGCATCATTCGGCTTTATCGGAATCACACGGTCACGCTTACCGAATTCCCGGAGCATGAGATTCTCGACCATAGAAGTTTGCCCACCGTCCACTACATCCTGGAGCAATGTGCCGCTGACCTGCGCCAGCGCCACATATTTGTCCAGTAGTTGTAATTTAATAACCAATTCAAGTGCAAGTTCCGAGTCACGACGTGCATAATCCACGAACTTCCTGATCTTTTCCCCATTGTCCTCCCAGTACTCGACCATCTGAGAAACTTCGACATCAAGTTTTTCCCGATCCAGCAGTTCTTTTGCAACATTGCGCAGAGTGTATCGTTTAAGACTGTACTGGCGTTTGACAAGAGGCAAAGCATCCACAACCACCCGACCCGGCATTGCGACCCTTGTAAATATTCCGATCTTGCGATAACTCATCTGCCTACCATCGCGCCCGATAGTTGATCTTATGTTGGTGCCAGGTGATTCATTCAATATCTTTACCCTATCGGTTATGTATGGTACATCGAAATCGTTGATGTTGTAACCTGCAACAATATCCGGATCATAGTCCTGAAATATCTCAAAAAAGCGAGTTAGCATGTCTGCTTCATACGAAAACATCTCAACATCATCATCCATTCCTTTGATGTGTTTCAGAACAAGGATAACTGTATTATGTCCATTATATGCCGGTTCAAAAGAGGCACTGATCATGATTATCGCAGATGTTTCCGGCGTGGGCATTGCACCATCAATCGGCAGGCATTCTATGTCGAATGCCATGTATTTTAGTGACGAATTCGGGATCCCTTCTATGCTTTTGACATCTGAAGTGGTAATTATCCGGTCACAAGTTATGCCGTTGCGGCTGACTTTTTTACTATCCTGTAACGGTTTCGCCGACACCCATCCCATGCCACAAAAACCACGATCAACAAGGAAACGGTTGCGAAACAGTATATCGGTTTCATAGACTGCTTTAATACCCGGGAGATTTGCGATTTCATCCCGTATTGCAGACACATTCTTTGGCGAATAGGTAGTAACCTTTAGCATAGGTTTTTTTGACTTTTGGTATCCGATGGGTTCGAATTTCTGTATGATCTCCACTTTTTTGACTGATTCGAACTGCTCTTTTATTGTAATAACAACATCATTCAGTTCCCTATCAGTGTTAACATAAAAATATGGTTCAAATCCCGGCACAAGGCAGCAGATGCTTTTATTATCGCGTCCTCTTCCGAAAAGGCGTATTACCGGTTTCTCATTTTCATGAGTGTAGTCAGCGTCTATTATCTGAAAGTCCATGGGTATAAGTGTTGGTTATGACACATATAGTTGTTTTGATTGGGACCATGTTCCAGATATCGAATTAATTTGTTTTTTTGGTATTTGTATCGATGGTTTCGATAAAATCTCGATGCGCAGCCCATATTGCAATACCCCGCACAGCAATACCGCCGCAGGCGGCGGATTCCAGACATTATAAAATATACACATACGCATCGGTCGGATAAAACGTAACATTTTTAACAACATTGGTGCGTAAAAACGCTATGCTGCGTTACCCACATTTTCTCTGTAAGTTGAAATACCCCGAAAAGATTATGGTTTTGTCTTCGTCCAAATTTGCTAACGCAAACTTCTTTTATTCGTGTTCTGTTATTAGACATTATAAAGTTTGAGAAATGATATATAATATATGTCCGAACATGAAAGACTGGAGAATCACATATTGACCCAATTTAAACACATCGAAGCTATTGAAAAGCGTCTTTGGGGTGCGGTCGATACGATGCGAGCTAACTCAAATTACGCCAGTAGCGAGTACTTCATGCCAGTGATGAGGCTGGTGTTTCTCAGCCGCTACCTTGCAGCGAATGACGGCATTGTGGTGAATCTTCCAAGCCGTGGCGAAAAAACACGGGCATTTGCCAAGGATGAATTCTCCCAGCAGAGCACGATCTTCCTTCATCCCAGGGCACAGTTCGATTATCTCGCGGCTCTGTTCGACAGTGAAGACCGCGCCGAAATTGAGGACAGCGACTGGAACCTGACCCCGGGCGGTACGTCAGCGTGGTCCTTGAGGAAGTGGATAAGGATTTTGAATTTGAGGAAACTTTGCATGAAATTCATGTGGAGCTGGAAGACCTTAATGTTGATGCGGTACGGTTGGCGGCGACTATCAAGACGAATTTTAAGGAGTTGGGTGTATGAGCAAGGATAATTCGGATATGTCTGGATTTTCACCACATAATTTGAAATATATGTGTACATTCGCTGAAGCGTGGTCGAAGCGAGAGATTGTGCAACGCACCGTTGCACAATAAATCCGGATATTAGCGAAAAGCCTTTTCTTATATACCGAATGTGCCGCGCTCGCGCGCGTGTGGTAGCACCATTTTCATCTCAAACTCGTTAAACCGAAAACGCCACAACACAACGATTCAATGGCTAAGCAAATACGATTTTTTCAATTCCAGTCCTCCCTTAACCCAATAGAAAACACCGCCGCTAAAAATATCATTCCTGCCAGTAGCATAAACGTGGTCCTTGCACCATATACATCAAAAAAGACGCCTCCCAATACCGGACCCAGCGCGCCGCCAAGCCATCGTACCATATTGAAGGTACCCATTGTTGTTGCCAGTATTCTTGTATCAGTTCTTACAACCTCGTCCACAAGAATCGTTGTAGATAGTGTTACCACAGGTCCGAAACAAAGTCCAACAAATGCAAAACTGACCCCGATCAACCACATAGATGCAGGCACGTATGAGAATATAAGAAGAGCGGTCCCGCCAAGTAAGGTCACAGCAACCAGCGGTTTTTTCCTGCCAACGATATCCGAAAACCAGCCGCAAGATGCCGCGCCCAGTGAACTCATGATCGCATAAGGTATGAATAATATTCCTGTTGATGCAGTTGATATTCCGGAATCCATTGCAAAGAATGGCAGAATATAGGATGCTCCGATAACCGCCATCATACATAACATACCTACAAGAGTTGCAAGCACTATTGTCCTTGTCCTGAAAAGATCAAGCGAGAGATACAGCAATTTTCCGGAAGGATGTGTTTCCTGTGACTGCGGTTTTGTTTCGTGTAGCAGTAATGATAGCAGCGAAACAAGAAATGCGAATGCTGCAAGCCATATAAAAATCGTTCTCCAGCCATACAACTCACCCAGAACACCTCCTACGGAATATCCGGAAACCGTGCCAAGACCCGTTGCTGCTGCTATAATACCCATGCCTTTTCCACGCTCGTGAAAATCATACATATCCCCAACCATCGTGAATGACGTCTGGAAGAACATTGCAGCACCTGCGCCCGATATTGCTCTTGCTGCAAGAAGCAATGCAAAACTGTATGACACGGAAAGGATTGCCACCCCGACTCCAAAAATAAGGATTCCGACAATGATCATCCGCTTTCTACCGAACCTGTCAGAGAACAGGCCAAATGGGATCTGCAAAAATGCCATGCATATCATAAATACGCCAGCAACCCAGCCAAGACTTGATTTTGAAATATCGAGTTCATCTGAAAGAACAGGCAGTAGCGGAATAAGTGATAGCATTGCCAAAAATACACAGAATGTACCCAACGATAACAAGAACATCTGCCGTTTCCTGTGTTTTGTTTTGATGGAGACATGTATCATGATTTGAACCTTTGTAGTGTCAATTGTATTTCCACATCTGACCGCGATTGATCTTTTTCATCCGATTATTGCCTGAGTGATTAGCATAGATACAAATGCTGTAAAAGGAACAGCAATATTATCAAACCGTTTTGATGTTACCTCTGCGATCATCCCTATCGCACTTCCTACAAATGCAAGCCCACCAACAAAAGGAAAAGCAATAACTGCTGCTGCAATTGTTCCTGCTGCGGCCCCTTCAATTGTTTTTTTGGTATCCCTGAAATATCTTTTTCCATGTACTCCCACAACAGTTGAGATCCCGTCACCGATAGTCAGTATCACAATCGAAGCATAACATATCCCATCATCAAAATAGAACGACATCAAAAGCAGCATTAGTATGGATGCATAATAGAGGAACGGATCTATGGCAAAACCCTTTAGCTCCTTTTCCTTCCACAAGAAACGGAATGCAGCGGGAACCTGTACTTTTGCTTTTAGTATTTCTATAAATAGGAATATAAACAAAAAATATAACGCCAGGCCAATCGCATAGTTTTTTCCGATATACACTGCGATTATTGGTACAACTACCCCGCCAATATGTACAATTTTCCGAAACGGCAAGTACTTTAATGAACTGTGCTCACCGCTGTTATCCTGTGCAGAATCAGTCATGTATACTAAACATCAGATATCAAATATATACAACGAGAAAAATCTCCCTCCGGTCGATTTAACTCGAACTATATAATCCTATAGATTATATACTACAAGAAAATCCTCCCTTGCGCTCGGATTAACCCGAAGTAATAATTTTACAAGTTAAAATTAACATAAAGGCATATATATCTGGTGAATGCTTAAATTGTCATGGAAACATTGACAGATTCATTTACTGTAGGCGTTGTCAATAAACGTTACATTCTTGGCAGGAACGATGACAGCGATATCGGTATTTTGCACCTTGGAGATTATTTGGCACTTGACAGGTCAACGGGTTCCCATGTTGCACTTGATGCACTCAAGCCACATGCAATATTGATATGTGGCAAACGGGGATATGGAAAGTCTTACACAATGGGCACATTAATCGAGGAACTCTCACTCCTGCAGCCGGATATCCGTGAAAACATCGCATCGCTTGTCATTGATACAATGGGAATATTCTGGACACTCGGGCTGGAAAATAAACAGGAGTCCGAACTACTCAGTGAATGGGGCTTAAAGCCTGCAGGTTTTGATGTAAATGTATTTGTTCCTGCAGGAAGTGTTGAACAGTACCTCAAACGCCACATCGATGTGAAACCATTCTCAATCCCGATATTGCATCTTGATGGCTATGAGTGGTGCAAATTGTTTAAGGTCAGTGAAGTGTCTCCCCTTGGTGTACTTCTAGTACGGGTTATTGGAAAACTGAGGGCAACACAGTCTGCTTTTTCTTTCGATGATGTGATTAGTGCTATAATAGAAGACAAAGGTTCGGATGTTGTCACAAAAAGTGCAGCAGAGAATTATTTCAAGGTTGCCACCTCGTGGGGTATTTTTGAACAGGAAAGTGCAGGGATCCCTGAACTGATACGCGGCGGCGCGACGTCAGTGCTGGATCTAAGCACGTTAACAAATCACTTGATCCGTGCGGCTGTTGTTGGAATTGTTGGAAAGGATATTTATGATAGACGTCTTGAAGCCCGTCGTTCATACGAACGGATGGTTATGGGAGATATGAATGTGGAAAAAGGTATTCCAATGGTCTGGATGTTTATCGATGAGGCGCACTTGTTCGTACCTTCTGACGATGAGACCTTGGCATCGAATGTTATAATCAATGAATGGCTCAGGCAGGGACGCCAGCCCGGGCTTTCTATTATTTTTGCGACCCAGCGCCCTGCTGCTATCCATCCTGATGTGATATCACAGTGCGATGTAGTTATATGCCATCGTTTGACTGCAAGGGACGATATATCGGCGCTTGAAGCAATACGACCTACATACATGCGGGAAAACATCGGTAATTCAATAAAAAAAATGGGACTTGAACGTGGTATTGCATTTATTGTGGATGATACTTCTGAGGCGGCACATATTGTAAAGATGAGACCTAGATACAGCTGGCATGGGGGGAATGAACCGAGTGCGGCGATGAAAGGAAAGTAATAAAGATGATATTAAGTGGAAGGGGTCAAAACTTCGATCCGGATCGGTTATTAACGTTCTCGATGCTTCTATGTAACCTGAAAAGGGTGTGATTTTGAAGAGCCGGATGAGGGGAAACCCCATGTCCGGTTCTGTGAGGCTGCCGGATAAAGGTGAAGATATCCCGGCATTGTAGAGTTAATGTTTTGATCCTGTATATTATCATCTCCACATGTGGAAACAAAACAAAGAAATAGCATAGCGTTTAAGAAAATAACCATCATGAAACAAAGAATAATCTACGGTCCGGTTCCATCAAGAAGGCTTGGCCGTTCACTCGGGATCGATATTATAGGCCCTGAAAAGACCTGCAACTTCGACTGCGTGTACTGCCAGCTTGGATGTACGGATAAGAAAGTATCAAGCCCTCAGGACATTTGCGGAGTCTCGACTGAAGAAGTACTAGAGGGATTAAAAGACCGTCTCAAGAACGTAAAACAGCTTGATTATATCACATTTTCAGGAACAGGGGAGCCCACACTTAATCTTGCACTTGGTGAGATGATACGTGAGGTAAAAAAGATCAGCAATATTCCTGTATGTGTGATCACTAATTCATCCCTTGTCAGTAGGAAAGATGTAAGGGATAATCTGGCGCAAGCTGATCTGGTTGTTGCTACTTTAGAAGCGGGAGATGATAAAACATTTCGGGCAATTAACCGCCCGGCATCAGGAATAAAGCTTGATGCTATTATCCTGGGACTAAAAGTACTGAGTGGCATGGGTCCGAAACTTGAGATAGAAGTTTTGTTTGTTGATTCTGAAAAGGATTATCCAACTAATATCAATGAGCAGGCGGTCGATGAATTGATAGGGGCATTAAAGGTTATAGATCCCGATGTGGTCGAAGTGTTCACTGTAAGCAGACCGCCGGCAGAGAGTTTTATAATTCCCGTTTCCAGACAAAGGCTTATCCGGATTGCACAAAAGTTCGATGATGCACTGGGCAGGGAGAAGGTCAGACTGGTTTTTAAGGGACTTCGCAGGAGAAGTACTGGTATCAAACACGGAAATATGGGAAATGAGGTATATGACTTGCTGATTAGAAGACCGTGTACTGCCGACCAGATTAGTTTTGCACTTGAGATCGAAACAACAATTCTTATGGGTATTATCAATGGCCTGCTTGAAAAGAAGGAAATCGTAGAGATTACGGCAGAGAATGGAAAATACTACAGGGCAGTGTGAAGTGGTAGCATAAACCAGGAAATAAATGACGATGATGTGAAACTATGGGCTGCTCTTGATATATGCAACTACATCATCAGTATCCCTTTTGATGCCATATTTCCTTTTGAAAAAGGCAAGCACATTAAAGACGTCCCTTTTTAACAAATCATCCGCCTGCGGATGATCAAGATTTATGTACTGCGGCCAGTCGATAAATTGTACGCCACATTCGTATACAAAAATATTATACTCGCTAAGATCAGCATGTATGACACCAAATGAATATGTAAGTATAATTTGTGAAATTATCTTATCCAGAAACCATTCGGGATCAAGAAGTCTGGTTTTGGCAAGCAAGCTTCCTTTTGCAACCGCCATTACAAAAGCGTGCCTGTTGTGGTCAACAGGTTTTGGAATCGATACTTTTGGGTAAAGCATTTCCATGATATCATATTCGCGCTTTGCTGACAAGCGTGCTGCATATATCCATGAGAAATGTTCCCTGTATGCAAGGTGTTCACGAACTCTTTTTACCTGTGTGAAACTTGTTCTTCCTTCCCTGTGAAATTTTATTATAACAGGTGTTGGTTCACCGATGGAAAGTTCGGGCCCTTTTATAGCTTCATGCACGACCGATTCCTTGCCAACTCCGATCTCAACCCCAATCGCGCTGATCGTACCTCGTTTTACGAAAGTATTCAATGCAAGTGCATCGTAACCGTCGAAATATATCTGATACCCTTCATATGGCAAATTTGTGCCAATAGCGAGATTGTTTTTTGTGAGTAAACGAAGTTTATGATGAAGTGTTTTGTATGGATATTTTGTGAATTTTTTCACTTCTTCTACAGGCACCCATTCAAAGTTCTTCATTCCAAGCTCTATGCCTGTAAGTAGCCTGAAGTCCTTATTATCAAGATTTTTAAATGTCCTGATTACATTATCAATCATTGCTTGCAATAAGTATTGAAATTAAAGATAGTTTGTGGTTGGGACAAGCACTATTCAGTGTGATCACTGAAAAACAGTCTTTGTGGATGATTTCGATTAAATGTCGTGACTTTTTAATATATTCTGGTCATTTGGATTTTAACGAACCGCAGATAAACGCAGATTTCGCATGCAGTATCCGCGTTTATCTGCGTTTATCTGCGGTTAACAGAACTGATTGATAAGTTTGACCAGAAAGTAATAAAAAGTCTCTAAATGTCGATGCAAAGCCCAAATTGCCATACCCCGTGCATTAACCTCTCCACACTCGACGCGTTTCACTGCTACACCAGTGTATTCGCAAAATACGCAGTTTCAGGCGCCCGGGCAGTAGTGTAAACCCAGATGCACTGACAACTATTGAATTTTCGATGTGTATGGTAGGTAGTAGTAAGGATTTGCGCCGCGCTACTCGGCTATAGTAACATCGTTTTGTATCCACTTCAAAAACATGGTGAAATGCATGGTAAAATGCATGTTCGGATTGTCTAAACCAGGTGCCTACTATCTTTTATTTTCAAAATGGAGTAGTCACCCTTTGATTTGAAGCGGATACTAACTATACCATAATACAGGTATATTCCATTACAAAGGATGACATTCATGTTAAGCAAAAACAACGAACTTAAAACTCAACCTCTGGCGCTGTTTCTGCTCCTGAATCTGCTTCAAAGTATAGTTTTTCATCGAAGCCGAACATATTGGCAATGATTGCAGCAGGCATTTTCTTTATTTTAGTGTTGTACGCTTTTACCTGATCGTTATAGCGCATTCTTTCAACTGCGATCCGGTTTTCCGTACCTTCCAGTTGTGCCTGCAAAGCGAGGAAGTTCTCGCTTGCCTTTAAATCCGGATAGTTCTCAACAACCACAAGAAGTCGGGACAACGCAGAATCCATGCTTCCTGCGGCATCCATTTTTTCCTGAGGTGTATTCGCCGCAGTCCATTGGCTTCTGGCATTTGTAATGTCGATAAGAAGTTCTTTTTCATGTGATGCGTAACCTTTAACAGTGGAAACAAGGTTCGGGATCAGGTCTGCTCTGCGCTGGTACTGGCTTTCCACCTGTGCCCAGGCACCGTCAACACTCTCCTCTGCAGTGACAAAACCATTATACATTGAAAGGAACCAGCCTCCGGTCAGCAGTGCAATAACAACAACCGCACCGGCAACTATAAGTATTGCATTCCTGGAATTCATTCGTTTACCTCATGGTCATCAATAATTTCTCCGATCTCAGATAGTACCTTTATAATGCTTCTAATGTACTGGTCCCTGTCTTCACGGAATTGGGCATTACCCCTGCGTATATCATAAATATCTTTCAGGACATTTGTATCAACGCCATATCCATCTGAAACCGCCATGAACATATCAGGGGAATCCTGCAAGTTTTTCAGGTACAGGAGCGCTCCAAGAAGCGGCGCAAGTGTGGGAACTGCCGCAAGGATGAGCGCTTCAAGATCCTTTCCTTTGTATTGAAGATATTCCTCGCGCAGATGAATCAGTTTTGACCGGATCTCAAACTCAAGCTGATGACGGAGATGTTCCTTTGATATATGAATATCATTTAGGAAATCTTCACCATAGAGTATCGTGTGGTGCTGCTTGATATTCAAAAATTCAATAGGAAATACGTCCACACCGTCTATAAGTTCCTCTTTTGTGAGCAGGAGGGGTATTTTATCAAGCTGCTTGAGCTTTTGAAGGGTTTTAAATTCAAGATTCCTGCAGATTGCAAGAGGTGTAACCTCAATGCCTGTTTGATATTCTGCAAGGGTTATCAAGTTGTCTCCAAGTATTTCCTTTATTGTTTCTATTTCCGTAGTCATAATATTATATCACCTATTGCTACCTATTATTAGCCATTATAACTTATTACATTATTGATTAATTATCATCTACTGCGTTGTCACTCACCAGCTTCCACCGAATCCTCCGCCTCCGGACATACCACCGCCAAATCCTCCGAATCCACCGCCGCCAAAGCCCCCTCTACCACCGCCAAAGCCACCGCCAAAACCGCCGTAGTACATGTGTGTATGGCCACCATTCCGTTTTTGTGTGTTAGACGTAAGACTGCTAAATACTATTATCAGGATAAAGCCGATCAGTAATAACAGGAACACGTTTCCGCCGGATGGACCGCCAGGTTCTGTGTTGTATTCGGATATAACTACATCATCGCCTTCAAGAAACTTTTCGATCACAACAATTGATTCATAAATGCCTTTGCCGTATTCCCCGTTCTTGAAATTGGGTGTAATTATCCGGTCTCCGATGTTTACTTTCATGCTGTCGGTGATAACCCCCTCAAGTCCGTAACCAACTTCAAACCGGTATTCCCTTTCTTGTTCCGCAACAAGGATCAACAGGCCGTTATCTTTGTCTTCTTTACCTATGCCAGCCTGTTCAAACAGTTTTACCGCATACATTTCCCTGGATTCCCCTTCCAGTGATTCCACAGTAACAACAACAATCTCCACTGTTGTCTCCCGTTCTATTTTACTGGAAAGTTCTGTTATCTTTGCTTCATAATCAGGATCTATCATTTCCGCGCTGTCTGTAACAAAACCGATAACCTGCGGGTAATCAACTGCTGCTGCTGTCGAAGCACAGAAAATAAGGATTATAATTGCCAGTAAGTATTTTGTTATCTCATGTTTCATATGCTTATTCGTTGTACGCATTATACTTAATATGTTGTACTGTAGCGTTTTTAAAATGCTATGGCGTCAAGTTGGGCTTGCAACTTCGTAACTTTCCCTGTTTATTTTTAGCTTGAAAAGCTTACTCATTGCCACAAAGTTGTTCCACAATCCAATAAGAAAAAGTTAATATGTACTATACACTACAGCCATGAATGAACAGAATACATTCAGCCGGTTTTAGGAGTGAAAACAAATGCGGTTGCAGTTTGTCAATATTGATTTGTGAAATCCGGGCCTATCTTGGCGCCATGGAAAATTGATAACAAAAAACATATTTGTTTAGCAATTTTTGACGCCGAAGCAATCCTTTAGAGACTGTGCATTCCCAAACCACTGGCGTGAACGATGACACTTTAGCGGCATTTCAACTTATTGAATAAATGTGGGGCAACGCAGCATAGCGTTTTTACGCACCAATGTTATTAAAAATATTACGTTTTGTCCGACCGATGTGTATGTGTATGTGCATATTTTATAATGTCTGGAATCCGCCGCCTGCGGAGGTATTGTTGTGCGGGGTATTGCAATTTGAGCTGTGCATTGAGATTTTATCGAAACCATCTATACAAACACGTTTTTTCTATGAACATTCGAGCATTGCGGGGATCAACTCTAAATGATTTTCATCTGTTTTTTCTTATCAATAAAATTGCAGCAGACATGCACAAAAAAAACATTGCAACACCAAATCCACCAATGTTCTCTGTTTTTGATGGTACGATAGAATAGTTCAAAAAACTTTTTGAAATCTCTGACATATCTGTATTTTGTTTTATATCAGGCTCAGGGAGCGTAGGATCAAGATACTGATACACAGGTTTAAATATGACAAGTCCGCCATCAGACCCTGTATATATTGTATCTGCAGTGATATTGAATATCTCTTTTGAATTACGAGTGTACACAAAATATTCACCTTCGTGCATAATACTATCATCTATACTTTCACCGTTCAACAAAAGCGTAATCCATACTTTGTTCCCCTCTTCACTTGAACTTAAGCCTTTGAAAACCAGTTTATAACCCTGATTAAATGACCACGTCTCTCCGGTTGTAAGGTACATTCCGCTACCATTTACCAATACATCGTCATTTTTCAATGCGCCTGCAGGAATTAAAAAGCAGGCAAATAGTGATGATAACACTACAAGCATTAGTACAATTTTAGCACATTCCCACATTTTCATTTTGTTGCACATCAAGTCCTGTCCAATCCTATTTTGCTCATGTATAGATGCAAAGACCAGCCATTATGTCTTCACGCCTGCCATCTGAATTTTTGATAACAAGGGCACCATCATCTGTTATTCCAACCGCTTTTCCCTCTACAATATTATAAGGTGTCATTATGGTGATCTGACGACCGATGGTGTCGGATAGTGAGGTCCATTCATCAAGAATACCTGAAAACGACTGTGTCATGAACTTTATGTATTCTTGTTCAATATCAAATAGCAAATCCTGTATAAATGATACGCGATCAATGGGTTTTCCAATTTCCGACCACAGTGTGGTCGCAATGTTCTTAACATCACCTATAAGATCATTCATGTCTACATTTGCATTTATACCAATACCAATTACTATGTAGTCCACCTGTTCAATTTCGGCATTTACTTCAGTGAGGATACCGCACACTTTTTTGTCGCCTATTAGTATGTCGTTTGGCCATTTGATACGCGCATCTACACCAAGTTTTCGCATGGATTTTGCTATTGCAACTCCTGCAACCAGTGTCAACCTTGATACATGTGTAAGTGAGATCGTGGGTTTTAGTATGATCGATATCCATATTCCACCATGGGGCGAGAGCCACTCACGTCCCAGCCGTCCGCGTCCCTTTTTTTGTACCTCTGCAATTACAACTGTACCGTCATCTGCACCGTATGCCAGTTCTTTTGCTGTGATATTGGTGGATTCCAATTCATTAAAATAGTGTATTTGTTGCCCTATGAAGCCTGATCTAAGTCCCATACGGATCTCGTCACGATTGAGCAGGTCAGGCACCGATTTTAATAGATACCCTCTTTTTGGAGATGATTCGATCCCATACCCCTCATCCACAAGTAATCTCATATACTTCCAGACCATTGTTCTTGATATTCCAATCCGATGCCCCAGTTCCTCACCAGATATTGTTTTTCCTTCGGAGTCTTTAAGGATCTTGATTATTTCCGATTTTTTATTGCTCACAAATATCCCAACCTCCATATGCATGTCTTATAACTTGAAGTTCATATCCAACTCTCAACCCCAGTAAACGTAAAAATAACAAACGGTGTCACAAACGTCTCAATTACAGCCGCAACAAAAAGCAGTGGCATCACCCTATAAAAATAGAATTTAACCCCGCGTGAGAACTCCGTATTGATATTGGCAGTCTTTCCTGTAATTGAGCGAAACATCTCTGTTCCGATCTTAAGTCCGATAGCAGCAGAAATGAATATCATAGGGAGTTCGATGATTCCATGTGGTATGATGGCTGACATAAAATATGTAAATCCACGATCGTAGGCTACGACATGCATAATTACGCCTATAATATATCCGTTATATGCAATAAACACAAGCGGCATTACTCCAAAACCTATCCCAAGCATAAGTATTATCAGGCTTTTGACAGCGTTGTTAAGGAAAATAAACAGCATAATTCCGGAAGGAGACAGGTCCTTGATACTTGTTAACAGTCCATTTATTTCTATTAATGACTGCTTTGCATATTCCGAATCCATTGATGAATGTATAAACCCTGAGGTAGTTGATAAAAAGAACACTAACGTGATGATAAGAATATGGATTTTAATGTCCATAAGATAATCCAGATCATTTCCATATTTTTTGTTCATAGCATTATATCCCAAATGTCATTCTTATGGTATTCCTAAATGCAGGGGCTAATCCCAATATAATTATAACCATCTTAACGATTGTCCTTAATGTCCGGGACTCTTCATCTCCACTAAACTGTGTATCAAGAATATACAACACAGGCAAAAACATCATGATTTTCAAAGGATACATTACAAATGCTGTGCCTGTAAGGTTAATAAGATATGATGGTATAACATGTTTTTCATAATAACCAAGCATATCAATACCCACTATTGTAGAAGATGCATCGAACAGGTGTGCGAATACGAGTGATATGTTTAATTTGCTTGATAATATATAAGATCCGCTATACTCTGACAACCTATATACTAAAAATGTCAGAAAGATTGCAGCACCCAATATAAGAAACGGTACAGTTGGCCGAACGACATCTTCAGCATACAGCAAAACAATGATATTGATAGCAGTCCACAAAATCCCAAGCCCGGCAAATGCTGTATAATAATTCTCAATTTTTCCTATCCTTTGCATCCATTTTGAAATAACGAGACAAAAAACAGTGACGACAAACACCACAACGTATATATTAGGCGTGATGAACAGGTACTGCACCGGGGGTTTGAACAACTCCGCATCTTCTATAACGCGAAGGGACGAACCTGCAAGTACAAAAGGCACAATAGACACTATGAACCGCTCATTAATTGTCACATTCATCCGGTTTAGCATTTTCATTAATCCAAAAATGCATATCCCTAAGACCAGTGCCCATGTTATTGTATTGACAATATTATAGCCTTCATCGTATAGAATGGGGTCTATATAGTAGGTGCTGATAAATTGCGAGATTTTATCTATTACTGGCGACATTATTATCAGTATTAAATATACATAAGTGATATTAACTTAGTTATTTAGGGTTTAATTGCAATTATAAATAAATAAAGACCCTCTTTAAATTTGTTGGTAAAGATCTGAGACTGACGAATATATTATTACTATTATTATTATAATTATAATTATAATTATAATTATCATATAAAAATCATGTACAGGTATAATCTTGACACAAAATGAATACAGGGAACCAAAATGGATGCAACTTCCACGATTCATAGTTACGGGACATGGCACTATCAATAAGGTTACAAGTGTCTGTGAAAAATTGAAACTTCATGACAACGCATTGATTGTAACAGGCAAGTATACCAAAAAAATAGCTGGTGATATTGTTTATGATGCCATGGATGACAAAGGATATATTGTTGATATTGAGGTTACAAATAATTCGTCAATGGAAGAAGTCAAGCGCATCAAAAGCGTTGCAGTCAGTAAAAACGCACAATACCTGTTAGGAATTGGAAGTGGCACATCTATTGATGTTGCAAAACTTGCATCAACCGAAATAGGCCTGCCGTTTTTAAGCGTGCCTACAGCAGCATCACATGATGGCATTGTCTCATCACGGGCATCCATCATCCATAATGGCAAATCCACCTCAATTGAGGCGAACGCTCCAATGGCAGTTGTGGCTGATACAAAAATAATCGCGGATGCGCCGTATCACCTTCTTGCAGCAGGCTGTGGCGACATAATATCTAATTATACAGCAGTTCTTGATTGGGAGATGGCATCGCGGCTTCGGAATGAACAATTCAGTGAATATGCTGCCGCGCTTTCACGAATGACCGCAAAGATCCTTGTCGATTCGGCTGAGCTGATTAAACCCGATCTTGAAAGTTCTGCACGTATAGTTGTCAAAGCACTTGTCTCAAGCGGGGTAGCAATGAGTATTGCGGGTTCGACAAGACCTGCGTCCGGTTCGGAACACATGTTTAGTCATGCGTTAAACCAATTTGCACCTGTGCCAGCCCTTCATGGGGCACAATGTGGAGTTGGATCTATCATGATGATGTATCTGCACGGCGGGGACTGGAAAAAAATAAGGGGTGCATTAAAGGTAATACATGCACCAACAAGCGCAGATGAACTTGGCATTGAAGATAAGTATATATTAGAGGCGCTTGTTCTTGCACACACGATTCGCCCTGAGCGATATACAATACTTGGTACGGGTTTGAGTTCTGATGCCGCTGAAAACATAGCAAGAATTACGAAAGTAATTGCATAAGGACATTTGTCAGGGTATTTATGTATAATCATATAACAATTATAAAATATATGTCACGAATTATAAAATATAAACTTAAAACAATCACATTTTTATGGTGACAAAATGGCTGATAAAAATACTAAAATTACACTTATCGGATCATGTCTTGCAAAGAAAGGCCTGACCTTTACATTCATAGGTGAGACTCCTGAATGCACTAAATGTAATCTTAAAAGTACATGTATGAACCTTGAAAAAGGACGCATATACGAAATCACAAATGTGCGCAGTAATACGGTGCATAATTGTGCAATACACGATGGTGACGTGATGGCAGTTGATGTTATAATTGCACCGATAATTACTTCGATGGATTCGAGAAAAGCAGTCGAAGGGGCAAAGATACGTTATGAATCCTCAAATTGTGATGAGATCGAATGTAACATGTATGATCTGTGTCATCCAAAAGGGATCATTAAAGGTGATAGATACACAATCACTCAGGTCATTGGAAATATGGACGATGAATGCATTTTGGGATATACTCTCAAGAAAGTGAAACTTGCTATTTAGGTTTATTTTATAATTCGATTTAGATAGGGTTGTTGTAAATCGTAACGAATATCTTTTAGTACTAAAAAACAAATATTAGCTTAATAACAACCGAACACGGGAAAATCCTCGCTACGC
This sequence comes from Methanosarcinaceae archaeon, assembly GCA_052361065.1. Classification (GTDB taxonomy): domain Archaea; phylum Halobacteriota; class Methanosarcinia; order Methanosarcinales; family Methanosarcinaceae; genus Methanovorans. The sequence goes on from JBQVLY010000005.1 coordinate 25,690, forward strand.
TCGGATTGAATCGCACTACACAATTCCATAAACCATATACAATTAAATATACTATGAATATACACAAATATACTACAGAAAATGCTCCATGCGGTTGCATTTACCTGGAGTACAAAAAGTTATACTTTATGTACAACGAGAAAAATCATTATTCGGTTGAATTAACTCGGACTTTATAATTCTATATATTATTACTATATACTAAAAAAATCAATAATGGAGCAAACAAATGCCTGATAAGGGAAAAGAACAAATCCATCATGAATATTACACACATGAACGCTGGAACAATTGGATAAAACAGGTTCAAGAGAGTGGCTTTGAATTGGCCGAATCCGATGAAATTTCTGGGGAAAATGGTGAAGTTTTCGTTAATATGGAAGATGATATCATACTTGCATGCCTGAAGATAATCGCAAAATTTGACAGGGGAACACTTTCAGGTGAAATTGCACTTGAGGCAATAGCAGATATAAGGAACATTGTGCTTGCTGAAATTAAGCCGATATCCGATGATATCGACCTAATGATAGATTCGCTCCAGACATCACTTATGGGTGGAATCGCTGCATGTGAATGTTACATAGAAGGGGATTTCGATAAGAAACAGAATACGAAGAATCTTATCAAATCTGCAATCGAGGCGGAAACCGCAGATGATATCCAGATTGCGATGGGACATATTGCCCGGATTGGCGCTTCTGTGATCAGCGGTAAGAAAATACCAGTGAAATTATTGGAAAACATCCCATACGGGTTTGTGGCTGAATGGCTTGATGGTATTGAATCAATTGCAGCTGCTATGGTTGGAGCGGATAGTTACAAAAAAGATGATGAATAAGATCGACAAAGTCCTTGGTGATGCCGGGATTTATTCGCACGATATAATTATATGCAACAAGAATATCTGACCTAAAAGAAGAATTAACTATTTTACTATTCTGCAAGGTTATTGGCTTATTAAAAAAAATTGTGCAACTTTTGTTTAATTAGATAGCTATTGGAAATATGGACTTTTCCCAAAAGGAGGTCTTTGATGAAACAGGATATATTTAAATAATCTAAAATCACTGTAACATCTATACGGAGTACTATATAAAAATTACCGGAGAGTTCCAATGACGGTTCCAAAAGAATATATTCCTCATGACATCGAATCGAAATGGCAGAGTGCATGGGATATGTCTATGTATCATTTCAACTGGATGGACAACAATAGTCCCCAGTATATAATCGATACCCCACCACCATATCCAACAGGCAATTTCCATATCGGGAATTCACTTAATTGGTGCTACATCGATTTTATTGCAAGATATAAACGTATGCGTGGATTTAACGTTATGTTCCCGCAAGGGTGGGACTGCCACGGTCTTCCTACTGAAGTGAAGGTAGAGGAGACGCACAGAATCACTAAAAACCAGATTCCAAGGATGGAATTCAGGAAGATGTGTGAGGAACTCACAGGCAATAATATTGAGAAGATGCGCAAGACTATGATGAATCTTGGTTTTTCGACAGACTGGAGCAATGAGTTTATCACAATGGATCCTGGGTATTACGTAAAGACCCAGAAGTCATTTGTCAGGATGTTCAATATGGGACGTGTGTATCGGGACGAACATCCGGTCAACTGGTGTCCCAGATGTGAAACCGCGATTGCTTTTGCAGAGGTTGAATACGATTCCAGGGAAACCCATTTAAATTTTCTCCATTTTGACAAACTTGAGATTGCAACAACAAGACCGGAACTGCTTGCAGCATGTGTTGCAGTTGCGATAAATCCAGATGATAAACGCTACAATAAATCCATAGGTGGGACCGTAAAAGTTCCGCTATTTGGACATGAGGTTCCTGTTATCAGTGACAACGAGGTTGACCCGTCATTTGGTACCGGTGCTGTCATGATATGTACTTTTGGTGATAAACAGGATGTACGCTGGTGGATCGAACACAGCCTTCCGCTTCGAAAAGCAATTGATAAGACCGGAATTATGACAGGGATTGCCGAAAAATACGAAGGAATGACAATTGCAGAATGCAAAAAAGCGATTATTGAAGACCTTAAAAATGAAGGTTATCTTTATGACCAAAAGTCACTCGAACAAAATGTAGGCATGTGCTGGAGATGTAAAACACCTATTGAGATATTGTCCGAACGCCAGTGGTTTGCAAAGATTAATCACGATGAGATACTAAATGCGGCTGATGAGATTAAGTGGCTGCCGGAATACATGAAGATCAGGCTTCAAAACTGGACAGAGACAATGGAATGGGACTGGTGTATTTCCCGCCAGAGGATATTCGCGACCCCGATACCTGTCTGGTACTGCAAGGATTGCGGAAAGGCAATGGTTGCAAAGGAGGAATGGCTTCCACTTGACCCGACACAGGATGGTCCAAAAGAAGCGTGCAAATGTGGTTCTAATGAATTTAAAGCAGAAGAGGACGTGCTGGATACATGGATGGATTCATCAATTACCGCATTGCACGTATCCGGCTGGATAACAGACCATAAACTACGGCTTCCGGCACAACTTCGTCCGCAGGGCCACGATATAATACGTACATGGGCATTTTATACGATACTTCGTTCAATGGCACTCACAGGCAAAAAACCATGGGATTCAATACTTATTAACGGTATGGTACTCGGGGAAGATGGACAAAAGATGAGTAAGTCACTTGGCAATATCATCGCACCTGAAACAGTAATAGAACAATACAGTGCAGATGCGTTAAGGCAATGGGCGGCTGTCGGCGGTTCTACAGGGTCTGATGTGATGTTCAGATGGAAAGATGTGGTTTCAGCTTCAAGATTTTTGCACAAGATGTGGAGTATCTACAGGTTTTCGATGTCGCATCTTGAGGACTATGAGCCGGAACAACTTCCTGCTGACGAGTCAACTTTAGTTTTACATGTCATTGACCGGTGGCTTCTTAGCAAGTTAAATAGACTTGTTCGTTCCACCACAGGTAACATGGATACATACCAGTTTGATGAGGTTTTCAAATCCATCCGTGGCTTTGCATGGGAGACACTTGCAGACAATTATATTGAACTTATTAAATCAAGGCTGTATGGTGATGATCAATCTGGTCGCAGGGCGGCACAGTATACGCTTCATACAATGATCGATACGCTTTCACGCTTACTTGCACCTTTTACACCATTCTTTGCAGAAGAAATGTATTCGAGAATTGGCAAAAGCAGTATCCATCTACAGTCATGGCCGGATGTCAATGAATCATTGATCGATGACGATATCGAGCATGCCGGTGAACTGATAAAAGATATAACAGCTGCTGTCAGGCGATATAAATCTGAAAATGGGATGGCACTGAATGCACCGCTTAAGAAGATTGAGATATATGGTACATTGGATGATGTGGCGGACATTGGAGGCACGACCAATTCACATATTGAAGTTATTGCAGGAGAGCCTGATTTTGAACATTTGCCTGTGAGTGTTAAACCCAATATGGGTATGATAGGTCCGAAATTCAGGAAGCAGGCAGGTGCGATTGTTAAGGTGCTGACTGAAGAGAATCCGCAGAAGATCGCCAAGCAGGCGGCGGATGGAAGTATTGTTGTTATGGTTGATGGCGAGAATATCACGCTTGACCCTGAATCGGTTAAGATTGAAAAAGAAGTTGTTTCAGCCGGGCGTGCAGTTGATGTTCTTGATGTTAGTGGCATGGTTGTCGTGATTGTAAGATGATTTGCCAGATTGGATGTTTGTGGAATGAAATTGGTGATTGATCGGGTTTAAAGTTGTATTGTTTATTGTATAAAAGTTAAATACCCAAATATGTGAATTAAAAAGTACGGAATGGTGAATCTATGCCAAAGGTAACAAAAGTACTATTGCTGCTTAAGAATATGGTATATGAAAGTACAAGTCCGCAGGAGACTCTCCGATTTGCAATATATTATAGCAAAAAAGGGCTTGAAGTGATTGTGGTTTTATGGGGTCCTATGGGTGTGCTACTCGGAAAAAAAAATAAGCATGGCTCGCCGGACTATGATAAAAAGATGCAGACATGTATTGACCTTGGTGTACAGTTCAAATGCTGTGAACTTGCTGCATCGATGATAGGACTTGAGGAAGACGAACTGATTACAGGTGTCGAAATGGTACATTCCCATGAGGTGGCAGAAATGTTTTTGGAATTCCGTGAGGAAGGTCAATTAATTATTAATCTATAAAATATTAGCGTCCACTTCAAATTCAGGATAATTAATTTTATTTTGAAATAAAAAGCCGCTTATGCACTTGGTTTAGATTATCAGGATATGCATTTTACCCTGCTTTTTGAAGTTGATACAAGCATTTTATATATGGAATATTTGTTGTGTTATTTGTACGTAATGTATGTACTATATGCGTAATGATAGAGAGATGATGCGGGAAGTTCGCAATGTTTTTCAATTTCACATGGTGATTGTTTTATGGCAGCAACTACTAAATTAAATATTAGTGAGAAAGCACTGCTTGATAAAGTGCTTTCCGGTGAGGTAGCGTTTCGAAAGATCGATCAGTTCACAGATTCAAAAACTGGTGTGACAATTCGAAGATGCACGATCGAGGAGCGCGCAGATGTCCGCTTTGAGCATATCCAGAACTATTCTATCGATGCTGCTGTTGTGACAAAGCGCAATATTGAGAATATGATCGGTGCAGTCCAGATTCCGCTTGGGGTTGCAGGACCTGTGAAAGTGAATGGGGAATTTGCATCTGGTAAATATTATCTTCCGCTTGCTACTACTGAGGGCGCGCTTATTGCCAGTGTGAATCGTGGTTGTTCTGTGATTACAAAAGCAGGTGGTGCGAATGTGAGGATTTTCCAGGATGAAATGACTCGCGCACCTGTTTTTAAACTGGAAAATGTTGTGCGTGCACGGGAGTTTGTTGACTGGGTCAGGAAACCTGAAATTTTCAGGCAGATGCAGGAAAAAGCCGGAGAAACCACACGATTTGGAGAACTTCTAAGGGTTGAGCCGTATGTTGCAGGAAATACAGTTTACCTGCGTTTTTCTTATGATACAAAAGATGCCATGGGCATGAACATGGTGACTATTGCCACCGAAGCGGTTGTGGACCTGATAGAAAATGAGTTTGGGGCGGATCCTATCTCGCTGTCAGGTAATATGTGTACTGATAAAAAACCGGCTGCCATTAATTGTATTCTGGGAAGAGGCAAAACTGTTGTTGCAGAGGTTACGATCCCAAAAGACATGGTCAAAACGAGGCTAAAATCTGATCCTGCGGGTATGGTGGATGTGAATTACAGAAAGAACCTTTTAGGTTCTGCCCGTGCCGGTGCGCTTGGATTTAATGCACATGCCGCAAATGTCATTGCTGCTCTATTCCTTGCTTGTGGTCAGGATGCAGCACATGTTGTAGAGGGAAGCACAGCGATTACCACTATGGAACTGACAGGATATGGAGATCTCTACTGTGCAGTCACGCTTCCGGCATTACCAGTTGGAACTGTTGGTGGAGGTACAGGAATTGGAACCCAGAAGGACTGTCTTAATCTACTTGGAGTCGCAGGTGCCGGAGAGCCACCGGGTGTGAATTCAAAAAAACTTGCAGAAATAATAACTGTGGGTGTACTGGCAGGTGAACTGTCGCTTATTGGCGCCCAGGCCGCAGGTCACCTCGCGCGCGCGCATGCTGAGTTGGGAAGATAGGATATTTGATGTTCTGGTCTTTGGGGTAAATAATGACACTTGACCAGCAATTCACGTTTTGTCTCCAACCGAATTTCTTTGCTCCTAAAATGTAGTGCATTTGATGTTTTTCCAATTCATGAATGTGCGGGGCATTTGAGCTTAATCCGTCCTCTGTTACAATGAGAGG
>JBQVLY010000006.1:0-25098 GCA_052361065.1 Methanosarcinaceae archaeon
AGATAAGGAATCAACTTATTCATTTGATGGCACTGGTTATTCTGCTTCGAACAAAGAGAATTATGCTGCTAAGCGACAAAAACAGAATTCTAAAAAAAAGACGAAGAAAGCAAAATCTGGAAGTGTTAAGGATAATCACGACTGTTTTCCGAAATCAAACCCGACTGCTAAGAAGGGTTTTTCATATTCTGTGATGGGTGTTGGAGTTCAGTATAAGCTGATTTCAGGCATGGCCATAAGTCCCGACCATTCAATTGGAGAAACTACCATGTTCCCTGAAGTGTTTGAGCAGACTCTTCAATGCAACCCAAATTTGATGAATGTCCTCGGAGATGGAATATATGGATGTCGCTGGATCACTGATCTTGTATCGCGAAATCAGGTTACTCCTTATTTTTTACCTCGCAGCAATGTTACTTTCAAGAGTAAGGGGTTTACAGGATGGAATAATATGCTTTTTTCACTATGGGAAGACCCACAAGAGTGGTTAGAACAGTATCATATGCGCTCGATATCGAAAACGGTCAATTCTATGGTGAAGTGTAGATTTGGTGCTCCTTTGAGGAAAAGACTTGATACGCACAGGATTACTGAAACACAACTGAAGAATGTTGCACATAATGTTCGAAGAATTGGGTATCTTGAGATCATGGATGACATTGTACCTCATTGGCAACAAGGATGATCGATGAATTTTGTCCCAAGGCCATTTCAATGTTGTTGAAAAGTAATCGGTTTATAGGATGGCTGAATAGTTACTTACATTTAAACTATTCAAATGTTGTCGATTGCTGAGGGACACGACCCGGTTAATCTCGCATATAGGATAAGTGCACCTGCCATTTATAACGGGTGTTTCAACATTTTTGTTGAACGTATCCTTTAAACGTCTGAGGTAAAATCCTGAGAAAATCTGAGAAGTAGAGGCGAGTGTATAAAATCAAAACATTCGGGACTGCACAATGAAACTTTCGCGCATAATCGCTATCTGACATACTTACGATAGTTTTTAAACATGGAACTCATAATGAATAGAGATTACCATGTTAGTGATTATATCATTAGGCGGATCTATACTTGCTAAAGACTTGAACCCGGATAGTTTTATTTCTTATGCAAATGCTCTCAGCGCTCTTGCAAAAAAACACAGGTTAGTGATTGTAACAGGCGGAGGCGTAGCTGCAAGGGATTATATCAATGTGGCTCGCAGCGTAGGTGCAAATGAGGTTGTGTGTGATTTCATAGGAATAGATGTAACACGCTTAAATGCCCAACTTCTCATATCGGCACTTGGAGCTGATGCATTCCCCGAACCCCCCCGAACATATAAGGATGCCGAAGCAGCACTTACAAGCGGCAAGATCGTTGTCATGGGTGGCGTAATCCCGGGACAGACCACAGATGCGGTTTCTGCAATACTGGCAGAATACATGGATGCGGACCTGATGGTAATAGCAACATCCGTGGATGGTGTGTATTCTACAGACCCGCAAACAGATCACGATGCAGTTAAGTTCGAAAAAATGACTGCAAAGGAACTGGTCAATGTTGTCATGTCAACCGAAATGAAAGCGGGTTCAAAATCCCCGGTTGACCCTCTCGCTGCAAAGATCATTGAGCGATGTGAGATTGAGACAATTGTCATGAATGGCAATGATCCTGCGGCAGTTTCAGAAGTTATCATGCAGGAGGGAGTTGAATCCGAACCGATAAACGGCCTGCATCCGGGAACGCGCATTATCGGATAAGGGCAATCTTCGATTGTATGCACTTGAAGCCATAACAGGAATTGCAGAACATTTTCCGATTTTATCAACTTCAGACGTAACGGAGAAATGATTTGTGATGTGATTTAAAATATCGTCCTGTTTAAGATCCATCCGACAAATACCAGCAAAAACACATCCGGCATCCCGCCAGATATTGAACCCTTTGCAAGTTTGCCTGATACCAGTCCCATGAATACGCCAAGAAGTATTGTGCTTCTAAACATAAGCATTCCGTAAAATTCCTCATCAACAGGAAAACCACTTTCTACCATCATTGGAAGAATACTATTTTGTAAAAAACCGTTCATAAATATATAAATGATGAATATTATAAAAAATATTAACTGATATATTAGCAATTTGCTATTAATTTCGGATTTCATTTCCCTGTCATTAATAAGATATGCCGTAAGTATTGTGAACACCTCTTCAATTCGGCCTCCGGTTTTCATAGAACCTGAGATTATAGAAATGGTGCGTTTGATCTTCCCGGATTTAGTATTATGTGCCATAATCTCAAGTGCCTGACTCAGGGGTACCCCAAGCTTAAGGTTTGATGCCAGCAGTTTCACATCATCCCCCAATGCATTATAGTCATTGTTCTCAAGCATGAGAATCGCCTTTACAGGATCCATGCCGGTTTTTATATTAAGCGTCAGATCACGCACAAAAATCGGATAATTCTTCTCCTTACTGGAAAGCCGGCGATAATTTAAAAACACCTTTAAAGAAAGCGGCAGCAAAAACAGAAGTAACATGAGTAAAATATAATCATCCCCTGATACCTTTCCTGACACCAAAAAATACAGAAGGCAAAAAGCACTGCAAAGACAAACTGCAGTAACCGGGATCATTTTTTTCATGTTTTCATATCCTCTGGTATAATGATATCTAATAAAATCAGTGATATAATCGAAACAGTAGGTATTGTTAAATAAATCACAGCTTCCACCATGGCTTTATTTATGATTTGTATAGATTCGGTTCCGAATGCTCCTGCAAAGAAATTAGTAATCACTTCGACCACCGGAAAAGTAATCATAAAGAGAATAGGAACAAAAACTGCAAGGATTATATATATCTCAGCAAACATGCTCAGGTTATCAACAACACGGTCAAGTTTACGGTAATGCTTATTAATATGTATTTCAGCGGTATTTCGCAGCACAGTACTAAGATCACTTCCGGCTGCAAGCATGGCTATTATATTATTGAAAGTGTTGGCAAGATCCTTAGAAGGAGTTCTTGCTGCTGCCCGCATCAAGGCAGTGCTAAGGTCAGCTCCGAAAAATTCGATATCCCTGTATATACTATCAAACTCATTCCGTATTTCTCCAAAAGATGATTCTTTGGAAATCGATTGAAATACTTTTGGTGTACTAACACCAACAGCAACCATTGTGGATATATAATTCAGGGCGTGAGGAAGGTCTTTTTCAATTTCAGAAGCACGGTTTGAAACTTTCCAGAATGGGTATGCAACAAACAACAGAATATATAACGGTATAATAAAAAACAGCAGCATTCTGCTGAATATATAATATAGCACCAGGATTACTGATACAACAAATATACCAATCAGTATCCCTATGGATACATACTGCCCCGCAGTCATCCCTATTCTCGCCTGCTCCAGAGGCTTTTCCAGAAAAACATTTTTTCGGTCAATAGGTTTACCGATTAATCGATAAATAATATTATTCATAATCCGTGTTTTCTATAATATTTAGAGACTATTTCTGCAACATCATGATCATTATTTTCCGCCATCTGTACTAACATCTCTGTTTTTTGATTCATTTCCTTTTCAATTTCACATATATCCACTCCTGTTTTTGCAGATATATGCCCGATCTGCTCGCTTTCCCATTTTCCATTATCGCGTCCCACGGATTCAAAACCTGATTGTGGGTCCCATTTGAAAACAGTATTGAGTTCAATTTTACCGTTATTCATTATCATTTCAGTTATACTTTTGGTGCGGCGCTGGATCGACCCGTCCTTATATTTAACAGTGATTTGATGGCAGAAACATCCAATACTTGTAATAAGAGAATGGGGAATATTCATAGGAGGGGAAGTAAGCCTGTCCACCACGCCCTTTGCACTTGAGGCATGCATAGTTGAAAATCCCAGCTGGCCCGTAGAGATTGCCTGGAACAGCGCCTTTGCCTCTTCACCCCGTATCTCACCGACAATGATATAATCCGGTCTCTGCCTGAAGGATGCCTTGAGCAGTTCAAACATGGATATTTCAGTCCCTTCGCCACTGAAAGAAGAGCGTGTTATTGATTGGATCCAGTTTTCATGGGGTAAGCGTACCTCAGGGGTATCTTCTATGCTCACAATCTTCATTTCAGGAGGTATAAAAAGGGAAAAAGCATTTAGTAATGTGGTTTTACCTGAGCCGGTCTCACCAAAAACCATTACTGAGGATTTATGTTCGATTAGTGTCCACAGATAGGCCAGCATCCGGGGAGATATAGTTCCATGCTGTATGAGATTCACAGGGTTTATAACGTTTTTTTTAAATTTTCTTATTGTGAAAGTAGAGCCTTTCGGGGTCACTTCTTTACCATAGGTTATGTTTACGCGATTGCCATCCGGCAGCCCTGCATCCAGTATTGGTTTGGCTATTGATACTGATTTACCGCAGCGTAAAGCAAGTTTTGAAACAAAATTATCAAGTGTTGGCTCCTCCTCAAAATACAGGTTGGTTTTAATCGAACCAAGATACCTGTGTAGCACATAGATCGGAATTCCTACCCCATTACAACTTATATCCTCTACATTTGCATCTCTGGTAATGGGATCAATGAGTCCGTATCCTGTAAAATCACGTAGCAGATAATAGATTATGCGTTTTTTTGAAAATGCCGGAACATCGATTGTAAATTTATCCATCAATTTGAATATTTCACATTCCAGATTGCCATTGTTAGAAGCAAGAACTGTTCCGAACATCCGTTTTTTCAGACTCCGGACAACCTCTTGCTCAGAATCTGTAAGTTCAGGCTCCATAACACAGTATATTGCATCAGGATACCTGGTGACACTGGCATAACAGTACTGATCAAGTCTGTATTCGATATTTTCATTTCCATTAAAGTTCTCTTCGATGCATGTCGGAATATGAGAAATATCTTCCAGCCAGGTATCTTTTGACAAATCTCCATTTTGCTCATGTTTACTGAACAACTTTTTAAAGTACTGGTTTATTCTTAATATATTAATTCCGGGTAAATTTCTTATCCTCGCCATTCTTCATCCCATAAACTGATTTTTTTGATATTAAAATCCACTCTGTTTATATTAGAATAATATCTGGAGCGATTGTACTGTTGATATTTAATATGCACTGTGAAGTTTCCTGTGTAACTGCTGTTTTCCTGATAACTGCTAAACCTGATCCTGTGATAGCCAGGCTGCGAGACAAGATCAAAATCTACCTCAGATATATCCAGGCGCAGGACACCCCCGTTTTGCAGCGAAGTTTCGGTTGTGTATCTAATGGATGGGCAGGGGATATCCTCCGTCTGCTTATAATTGAGAGTGCAACCATTAAGATTAATTATCCTGTAGATTGAATTATTTAAGTATTTGATATGCACGTCGATTTTCTGTTTTTCCCCGCTAAGGTATCCATGGTATAACCTGTACTCCATTGTCCCTTGAGTATCTGTTCTGATGTTTTCATCCAGTGAAGAGAGCACATCCTTTGCTTTTTGCATATCCGCAACCGCCACTGCTCTGCCAAGTATTGGAACTGCAAAAGAAATAGCAGACAAGATCACTCCTGTTAAGATAATCATAAGAAGCATTGTGGATATGAGATTGCTGGTGGCTTTTTCATTTGATGTTAAACCGGATGGTCCGATGTGCATCAACCCCATTGTCATTTGTGATATAGAGATCTAAAGCGGAATCCACAGGCAATTCTAAGCGATTTATTAAAATGTATACATATCCGATGCCGTGTTCACCTTTGGGAATATCTCCAATCTCATAGCTGGGATTGTGAAGTGGTACCATATCTTTGAGGTTTACGGTATCGATGGTAGCAGTTGGGTTAGAATAAGTTGAGGCAAAATATGTATACCCTTTGTCAGTGATGAATTTAATGGAAGTATCGATTTTGGTTTCTGATGTGAAATAAATCAAATCATCATCCAAACGGGGACAATGATCGCCACCCTTTTCTTCCCTGTCCATAAGTTTTCTGTCATAATTAGATTGTGTGCTACGTTTAAAATGAAGAGCAGACCAGTCAAGGCTCCCATTTCCAAAGGATACAACTTTCACTTTTACGTTGGTCAGGTTAAATAAAGCTTTATTTATTACGAGCACCTCGATTTCCTGAATAAAGCGCTCGTCTAAGTTGGCGTTTACAGTAATTTTACCATCCAGATTGGAATCAGTATTGTAATACATATATTCCGGGTAACATACAACCTCTATTTCGGACATGAATGCATTCAACCTCGTTTCTGCAAGATCTGAACCCGTGGTCTGTACATCATCCTGCAGGTCAGCAATCCATGTATAGTAGACTGCAGACGCTGACACTGCCACCAGCACCAGCATTAACAGAGCTATTACTTCAGAAATTGCAGAGTCGTTATGAATACTTTTCATATTATTGCCTGATTTATCATCATTTAACATCCCAATTGCTTCGGAAAATTATCTAATATATTATAAAACTTGTGATAATAATAATGTTAGAAAACTATGGCGTCATTTTAGCGTCTGTGTAAAACACCGATTTTAATCCAAAAATGTAGTGTTTTGAGATTCTATTTTCGATAGCATTCGACCAATATCTATTTCAATAATTTGTTACGGAGTCATAATTGGCAGTGATTTCATGTAGTGAAACAACATCACTATATTTGCAGTCATGCATTCGAAAAATCCAAAGAAAAATAAGGGTGGGGCGAGCGTGCTAAACGTTTATATCTAACTATCGAATTTTATAGATACAGATGCCGGATTGACGCCATAGATAAATATACCAAAATATACCAGAAGATTTATAAAAGAAGGAATAGTAAAATAATTAGATAGAAATTTTTGCACTTATAGAATAGTGCAAGGATCATTTCTGGGATTCAAGTTACTAATAGGGCTTTGTGGGCAACGGTTGGGGAGTGAATGAGAAATAGATTTCCGTGCATATACTTATGAACATAATAGAAAACAATCTCTAAAAATGCTAGGTGTAGGCATCGTACATTTTTAAGGGTAACCAATGATTTGCAGATAATAAGTATCACCATGCCCAAAAAAGTCACATGTGTCCATAACAACCACAAAAAACTTGAAAATCTGGCTAAGATAATATATAATTTATTGTTTGGATAATTCAGATATTGTACTGACAACAAACGGAATCAATTTCGAGAATTGTGATTATTGTGGGTAAGTAATTCAAGAGGCTAAAAAGAACCATTTATTTGAAAATTCGGTTTATTCATATATATTTTTAATATATCTATGCGCACGACTAATAAAATCAAGAGGTGAGAAATATGAAGAAATTCGGAGAAAAATTCAAGGAGTATAAACCATTTGAAATTGAACATATGGGTATTCCCGACACAGGAAATGAATTTGAAACACAATTTTTTGAGGAGTTTGATTTGGATAAAGATCGGCTTCCGGAAATAATGCCCCTAAGTGAACCATATGCTTGTAAAGCAGCTGGAGGTGAACTATACGCTCTTAAAGTGCTAGAAATTGGCAAATTAACTAGCACAATAAAAGATGAGTTAAATAAAATAGTAATAGAGGTTGCGCCCACTGCTAATGTTTATCGAATTCCAGATAATCAACATGATTTGGCGGAGTCTATAAAAAGGACACTACCCGAGTTTAACTATTATGTTGTAGAATTGGGATTAAATGTATTATTGGGCCGGAAATCTAAAATTCCTGAACTTCTTTTTGAAGTGGATTTAACGTGCGATGGTAAAAATCGGGAAGATGTGACTGCATATGATATAGCACCGAATGATAATATCAAACACATAAAGGTTATCGGTGGAAAGATAAGTTTAGGCATAACAAAATATTTAAAATTTATTCCTGAGCCAATTGGCGAGGTAATTTCAGATTTACTAATTATTGATATAAATCCATGGGAATTTGAATGGGGCTTTGATAAATATATGATAGATGCAGCTGGAAAGAAAAATTACCATATATATTGGAAAATTTATGAAACAAATATAGTGCAAGGATTTAATCCTACAATGATTCTTAAAGTTAGAAAAGGTGTGAACAAAATTTCTGCAAATGTGAGGGCTATATATAAGCTTAAGGGACGGTTTAATATCACATCTGATATAAAATTTAATGAGATTGAGATTAATATTTTGCCTATGTAAATGGTTGAAGGGGTTTGTATCAGTTACTGCCCATTAGTAAACTATAGTAATAGGGACGTGTTATTGAATCAGTACTCTGATGGCATATGTGGTTTGCAGTATCGATACCGGAGTGCACCAAAAATGACGGACATTTAGTTAAACAATAAAAACCTTTGGGGTGTACGTATGGAAACAAGACGAACATATACATGAGAATTTAAATTGAAAATCTTACATTAATGTGAAAACGGTAAAGTTAAGGCACAGCTCAACCGTGAACATGGTTTACATCCATCTCTCATCACAAGATGAAAGAAGGAGTTTAGAGAATATTATGAACGTGCTTTAAGGGATAGGTTTATCATTCAAAATCAGGTACTTGTATTCAATAACATGGGCCGTCAGCAATTATTTATTATCCCGGTAGTACTCCTGTTAATTACCATTGTAGTGGGAGCCATTTTTTTAAATAATTCCAACAAATCGGTAAATGAAATCGAACCGCTTACATGGATCAATGCTTCATGTGCCATAATAATTGTGGCCAATAATTCCAGTTCTGTTGCATACATGTCAAGCAATTTCAAAGTGCCTGACTGGAGGGTAATAAGAGCTACAATGGTTGAAAATACAACATACGATATAAACGGAAGTATAATACAAAAAGGTGATAACTTCTGGAAAATCGAGATAATGGAACGCAGCTGTGCATGTTCGGGTGTAAAAAATCTCTATGTGATAGAAGGTCATGTATCAGCCGATACAGGTGAACTGATACATTTATCTACAAAGTCGATATCAGAGAGTAAATATGACAAAGTTACCTGTGCTTCAACAGAGTGCCATTAATAAATCGTTGTATTTCATCGCAATATTACTTATTCTGTTAACTGCAATTCCCACCGAAGCATCTCAATCAGGTACAACAGTTGAATATTTCTATGAAGATAACTGTTTAAAGTGCCAGAAAGCCGTACCTGCAATAAATGCAGTAATTGGAAAGTATGATAATCTCAACTATTCCACTTACGAAGTAATGACATCTTACAATCGTATGAAAACGTATGGTGTATACAGTGTACCGGCGTTGGTAATCAATCGAAGTACAGTCATAACATACACAGATTATAATGGTAACGTTACATTACTTGAGGAAATACTGATTAAAGGTATTGAAAATGCGAAACCCATAACAGATTACAGCACCATCCAACCAGCAGGTATATTTGCAGAATATGTCGTTTTGCCTGAAATGTCCCTGCCGTTCGTCCTGATCGTAGGATTGCTTGCAGGTTTCAATCCATGCCTTATTGCAGTAATGGCATTTCTTGCTTCTGTAACACTATCATCCATGGGAGGTAGGAAAGATATGTTGCTGATTGTTGCCGGATTTTGTGCAGGCATATTTGCTACGTATATGTTAGTTGGATTAAGTGTTTTACATGCTATCAACCTACTGCCTGAGATTAGAAATATAATAACATCATTCATGGTAATGTTGATCGGTGTTCTCGGGTTATGGCACCTATATGATGCATACTACCTGAAAATACACGATAGATCTACATTTAAAACTCCGCAATTACTTGTAACATTTATGAGCCGTATGGAAGGCAATAATATTCTGTTGTTATCATTTGTTGCTGGCAGTTTTTTTTCGCTTGTAAAGGCTCCCTGTGTGGGTGCTGTATATCTGGCTATTCTGGATATGCTAATTACAAAAACCGATGCAATAAATGGTGCCATTTATCTGTGTATCTATAATCTTGGGGTAGTTCTGCCGGTATTAATCATTGGCGGACTGTTGGCGGTTGGCTTGAGTCCCGAAATAATAACCGAATTCAGGGATAACAAGCGTGTAGAAGTGCGGTTTGTGACAGGAATTGTATTAATCATTCTTGCGCTACTGTTGTATTTTAAAGTTATTTGAGCCAATCGTACATTCAAATAATCATATTTGTTGAGCGATTTTTAACGCCAAAGCAATCCTTTTAAGGCTTCGCATTCCCAAACCACTTGCGCGAACGATGACGTTTTCGCGACATTTCAACTTATAATATCGTATATAAGATAACACATGATAGCGTTTTTATACACCAATGTCATTGAAACTATTCAGATTTATTCGATTGGGGTATCTTTTTCATGATGATTAGATTATGCCGTCTGCGGCGGTATTGCTGCGCGGGGTCTTGCAATATGGGCTGTGCATCGGGATTTTATCGAAACCACCTATACAAATAATCAATGCACGATCTTTGATATCTCAATTTCAATGATATCCTCTGCTCCAAGATTCTTGAGTTTTGGTATGAGAATATTCACATTATCTTTACTCACAACAGTCTCAACCGCATAGTAATCTGATTTATACAATTGGGATACCGTAGGTTTTTTCATAGAAGGCAATGCATCTATCACGGCATCCAGTTTTCCGGCAGGCACGTTCATATCAATTAGCACCTTGCCGCGTGCTTCGATTACAGCTAGTAGCAGTGTTTTAATCTCCTTTATCTCCTGCCGCTTTGTTGGATTAGCCCAGCTTTCCTTGCTTGCGATGAGTTTTGATGAAGACTCCAATATTACATCTACGATCTTAAGACCATTTTTGCGAAGCGTTGATCCTGTTTCGGTCAGGTCAACAACAACATCCATAAGATCCGGTACCTTTGCTTCGGTCGCACCATATGAATAATGAAGATCTATCGGAATCCCAAGTTTCTCAAAGAACGCTTTTGTAAGATTAGGATACTCGGTTGCAACCCTGCTATCAGGTTTGATATCAGCTGCATTTTTAATATCATTCCCCTGCGGCACGGCAATCACGATCTTCACGATGCCTGCACCCTGTTTGCTGTATGGCATATCAGCCACCTCTATCACATCTGAATTGGATTCAACTACCCAATCATGTCCTGATATCCCCAGGTCAAAATATCCCTCTTCGATATACTTCGGGATCTCCTGCGGGCGCAGGATCTTAACCTTATTAATTCTTGGGTCATTGATTTTTGGGTTGTATTCACGTTCGGTCTTTTTAATCTCAAGGTCTGCCTGCTTAAACAGCAAAAGTGTCTGTTCCTCTAAACTACCTTTTGGAATTGCTATATTGATCATTTTATCACTTGCCTGTCATACCTGATATTTGCATTTAATAATAATAATAATGATGTAACTATTCAGTCATCCTTGAAACCGGACGCCGATGGCGAAAATCCTCGAATTTGTGCCTATGGCACTACATTTTCAGTTTTTAATACTGAGTCTATGCACATCGATTTCAAAGGTATTTGTCAATTGTGTGTAATTATCAATTTATGGAATATTCAGTCTACTGATAATGTTTATGTATGGCTGAATAGTTACGAATTATTAACGTTCAGATTGCCCATTCGGTAACTTAGGGATGACACCTGGTTATTGGAAAGGGGCAAAAGGCATATTAAATTTGAAATTGATACTACAAAATGTTTTTTCGTATAAATATAACTATTTTTTGACGCCATGGGACCGGGTCAGAATATAACTATGATAGTATTATTAAGTATTACTGTATTTATGAATTTATAAAAATGCATAGCACATGTAAATAACAATCGTAATTATAAATATTTTCAATATTGAGCGGGTAACTATTAGATGACTTTAACAGGATAATGATTGATATTTTCATCCTGTTTACCTGGTTCGTTAATTCAGGTAATACAATTCCGTGTTTGGTGGCATATCCGAAATTTTAAAATGTTTATCCATACAATGGTAGGGAGAAGAGATGATCATATTTTACATTTAGATCTATGCTTACAATTAATAACGGTGATAAATATGAAAGGAAGAGTTTGGAGATTTGGTAACGACATTGATACCGATGCAATGATCCCTGGCAGGTATCTTATCCTCAATACGCAGGAGGAACTCGCAGCACATGCATTTGAAGGCGTGCGCCCTGAGTTTGCAAAAAATGTAAAGGAAAACGATATTATTGTCGCAGGTAACAATTTCGGCTGCGGTTCATCAAGGGAGCATGCACCGATTGCTCTTAAAGGTACAAAGATCAGCTGCGTAATTGCAAAATCCTTTGCACGTATTTTCTTCAGGAATGCGATTAACATCGGTGTAGCGCTTCTTGAATGCCCGGAAACCGACAAGATAGAGGAAGGTGATGAGGTTGAGGTTGATCTTGCAACAGGTATAATCGAAAATAAAACCAAAGGGGAGACATACCAGGCAACTCCGCTGCCTGATTTCGTGCGCGGGATCGTGGACGCCGGTGGTTTGATCGAATATACGAGAAAGATTATTGCTTGAATATATCCAGGAGATCTATAATATGACACAGTACAAAATACCGGTAATACCGGGTGATGGAATTGGCCCGGAAATTATCGTAGAAGGAAAGAAGGTAATCGATGCTGCCGGAGAAAAGTTTGGGTTTGATGTTGAATGGACAGAATTCCCGCATGGTGCAGATCATTATCTTGAGACAGGCGAACTAATATCTGAAGATTCGCTGGCAGAACTCGCAAAGTATTCTGTGATCTATCTTGGTTCGATCGGTGATCCAAGAGTGGCTCCGGGTGTGCTTGAGAAGGGAGTTTTGCTTGCCGCAAGGTTCTACTTTGATCAGTATGTGAACCTGCGACCGATAAAACTTCTTGAAGGTGTCTGGACACCGATTAAGGATAAGACTCCTGCAGACATTGATTTTACTGTTGTTCGTGAGAATACCGAGGATTTCTATATCGGAATTGGCGGACGTGCAAAAAAGGGTGTTAGCAAAGACCTGCTTGAAGTGTCAAGAACACTGTACTCTGCAAAGTTCGGTCTGGACATCGAGACCGACAGTGAGGAGATTGGATATCAGGTAGGTATGATCTCAAAGGAAGGTACCCAAAGAGTTATCAGGTACGCTTTCGATCTTGCAGATAATAGTAAAAAACACCTCTCATCCGTTGATAAGGCAAATGTGCTCAGTGACATCTACGGATTCTGGAGAGAGGAGTTTGAGAATATTGCATCCGAATACACTGGTGTGACAACTGATTTCAATTATGTTGATGCAATGACCATGTGGTTTGTGAAGAATCCGGAATGGTTCGATGTTGTGGTTGCTCCGAACATGTTCGGTGATATAATCACAGATCTTGGTGCAATGATCCAGGGTGGACTCGGACTTGCGCCCGGTGGTAATATCAACCCTGAAGGTACAAGTATGTTTGAGCCTATACACGGTTCTGCTCCGAAGTATAAGGGATTAAACAAGGTCAACCCTATAGCAACCATCTGGGCAGGTGCGATGCTTATTGAACAGATGGGTGAGAATCAAGCTGCTGATTCTATCGTATCTGCAATCGAGAGAAATATTCTTGATGGTAAAATAAAGACATACGACATGGGCGGTTTATCCGGAACTTCCGATGTTGGTGATGACATTGCAAGGATTGTGCTGGGTGAATGAACATTTTCTAATGGGTGCGCTTTGGTATAAATTATTGCCAGAGTGCATATCTCTTTTTCAATTGCATCAAGTAAGAAAGAGGACGTCTGCGAGTTGTTGAACCGGCACACTGGATGTTAATAGAAGTAATAGAATCCATGGGAATGGAATTGGATATGACAATAATATTTGCGCCCTGTTAGATTACAGGATAATTATGAGATCTGCATTAATACTGGCTGGTGGCCGCAGCAAGAGAATGGGATTTTTGGAAAAGGCCCTGCTTCCCATTGGAAACATGACTATACTTGAGCATGTGATTGATGTACTTGAAGGAGTGGTAAATGAGATTGTTATATCTGTAAGAGATGTTCCGCAACAAGAACTGCTAATGGATTATACACAGGGACATGATGTTGTGCTGGACAGGTATCAAGATGTGGGACCTCTATCGGGCATTCTTGAGGGACTGAACACCTCAATTGGAGAATATGTGTTTGTTGTTGCTTGTGATATGCCATACATCAATACCGATGTTGTGGAATTGCTATTCAAACGCGCAGAAGGACATGATGCTGCCATACCGATATGGGAAAACGATAATCTGGAGCCAATGCATACGGTATATCGCACTCGTCAGATGGCTGTGGAGACCGAAAAGGCTATTTTGTGTGGTGATATGTTCGTACTGGCACCTGTTTTTAGGATGCAGGACCTGATGTTTGTGGATATGGGGGAGATACGGGAAATTGACCCGGGTCTCAGGACTTTTATAAATGTCAATACGCCGAATGATGTTGAAAAATTGAAGGATTTTTGAATACAGACACATCTATCGGAATTTTTTGACGCTGTATTATGTACGTGTCCGCAATGATTAGCAGAATGATATGAAAGAGATAATAGATCAAACCTCCACACAAGTAATATAAAAAAACCAATTAGGGTGTTTGAATAGTCACAAAAAAAAAAAAGAGGTTTCACAGGAGTTTATTAAACTCTGCGCTAAGGACATTGCCTTGTGTAACACCTGTGAAACGTCTTGCTTCAACACCATCTTTTTCCATGACAAGTGTCGGAACTACATGAATAGCGTACTTTGCTGCAAGTTTTTGATTATGATCAACATCAATTTCCTTAATCTCTATCTTATCGCCGAATTCCTTCTCAAGTTCGTCAAGGATCGGTTTCTGAATTCTGCACGGTCCACACCATACGGCTGTAAAATCTAATAATATTGGTTTGCCCATTTGTATCACCTATCTGTCAATCTATTCGGATTACCGTCTTTGCTTTTTTTGGATAATATTCCATACACAATCTGCACCTATCAAGCATGCTTTTCTCTTTCTTTGCGTGTAATGGCATAGTATGCCTTTTATTCGGATATTGTCCTGTATGTTAAATCGGTATTGTGCCAATTCCACACAACCACTGTATTATTTCCATAAATACGTTTCGCCTCATTTTCCGAAAATGCATGAATTTTAAGTGAAACGCAAAATCAGGATATAAGAGAATGTAATATTACTGTAATCAGAATCAATGACAGTGTTCAATTTATAAATATATATTTGCTTTAAAAGATAAACCTATCGACCAAATGTTTGGATTTTTTTGTAATGTGTGATTTGTAACTTCTAACATCTACAATGTAGCGAATCATATAAATTTCATTCCCATATTCATCTAATCATTGTACTTCATTATCTCCTTAACGAGAGTCGAGGTTACATTATGTATCAATGCAACGCTGTGATGATTTCAAAACCGTCTGTTTTGAGTTTTTGCAAGTCGTTCCTATCGCACAATTTGAGGTGAACAGGAACAATTGTGAATTCTTTGACGCTTTTTCCAGGTGATTCACTTGCAGAAACTGCATTTTGCCTCTGGGAATCCATAATCGTTCTCAAGTATTTGAAATTGTCTATGTTGTGCGTTTCGGACCCAAGATCCTTTGTAAACAAGGTCTTTGTCTTTTATTTTTTACATGGCCAATCCTATTACATAGATGGGGTGAGAGCTAATTACTGTGGTGGCCATTTGGCCCAATGGTAATATACTAGAAAATCAAATAGTAATCTCTTTATGTTGGCATACAAAATATACAAATCATAATATGCAAAACAGTATAGCACGACACATTATGAATACTTGAAATATATTAAATACGTACAACAACCATTCAATTTTTAAATTTAAATTTAAATGAAGGTGATCATTCAATGCGACTTAGACTAAAACTCGGTATTTTGATATGTATCTTATTAATGGCACAAACAGCATTCTCATACCCCGAATATGCAAATGAAAGTGCGACTGCAACACCGATTTCAATGCCTGGATTATCCTCTGGTGATAGCGTCGGAAATATCGTTGTTCTTCGGCAACTTGTGGAGGTAGATATCTCGAATGCCGAACATGTAATTGTGCGAGAAACAATAGTATTCAGGACAACAGGCAATTTAATGACAGATTTGATGATCTGGGTGCCGGATGATGCTGAAATTATGAGCATATACCGCCAGAACATGACCGAAGATAAACCAGCAATTCCATTGCAACATATACAAGAAGGAAATATTTTAAAAATAAATGACACAGAACATCTCAATGCTTCAGGTATGATGCCTCCTATGTATGCAGTACAATATGTAATTCCTGCTACAGTGGACAAAGAACCTGAATATACCAAAATTTTGCAGTATCCCACATATATCAATTATCCAATATCCAGTTTGATAGTCACGGTAATGCCTGCTGAAGGAATGGATATTGTCATTAAGGACGAAGGCGGAAATGTGATACAGGGTGAAATCATAGAATTAGATCTAAATGCAGTTGTACACACATGGTCATCACCAAAATTCAAGGAATTTACAATAAGTACTAAATCAAAGAGCAACACCACTAACATATTACCATACGTTGCAATCGGAATTATTATTATGGCAGTGCTTGCATTTCCATTTATCCAGAAGAAAATAAAAGATGGGAATGGAAATACATTATTAAAAAGTACTGATACTTCAAATAAAGAAAAAAAGGACAGCAGTTATGAAAAGAAGGGTGCAGGGGTGAATGTTGATCAGAAAGTCACTACAAAAAAACCTGACCTGAATGAACTTGAAGACAGGTATGATGCAATCCTTTCATTATTGAATAAGATCAAAAATGACAGAGATAATGGAAATCTCAGTGACGAGGAATATGGAACATTGTCCGGGAAATACAAATTAGAAGCCATTGACCTGATGAAAACTATCGACGAGCTCCAGAGTAAATCCGGGCAGTAGAAAATCGAAAACAGAGTCCAATCCCTTAATAACAATATTATGAGACTTGATGCATACCTTGTAGAAACAGATTATTTCAGTTCAAGAGGTCGTACAAAGCAGGCAATACTGAATGGGTACATAAAAGTAAATGGTAATATCATTAGAAAACCTGCAAAGGATGTGTCAACAGATGATTGTATCGATGTTGCAGGGGGAATGGACAGGCCTGCAGGTTATTTCAAACTTAAAGATATCCAGGAACATACCGGATTGATACGTAAAGAGGACTATGTGCTTGATCTTGGGTCGAGTGCAGGTGGTTTTCTTACATTCGCATCAGGGATTGCAAAATATGTGATAGGAATAGAGTTTAGCCACGTTTTTCGCGCTGAACTTGGAAAAATTGATTTTGAAAATGATAATATTTCAGTGATATTCGGGGACATATTTACAATTCCGCTTAATGAATTGTCTGTTGTGCCAGTTGATGTTATCTTAAGCGACCTGACACTTGAACCATTCGATTCCCTTGAAGTGCTTGAAAGGGTTTTGCCATTATTGAAAGATGGAGGCAGATTGCTTCAGGTAATAAAGATCAAGGATCGCGGGAACAGAAAACCTTTGTTGAATCAAATGAAGTCAATGGGGCTTAACATAATTGATGTGCTGGAATCCAAAAAAGAGGAGATATATATTATAGCAATAAAGTCAAGTGGAATTTGAACTGATGTGGAATCGAAAAATCTTGAACTATAAACACATGCCCAACGACCTGAAAATATATGAAAATGGGGAGAGCAATAATGTTGAACCACCAATCCGTCTCTTTGTTGCCGGACTGCATGGTGATGAATGGCGCGACACATCCGGAATTCTATTTAATATAACCCCGCCAAAAAATGGAACACTGGCAGTCATCCCGATTGTAGACAATGGTGAATATGTTTCTACTCTGGATGACAGGTATTACACCAGTGTTGGCAGCAAGATAGTTGATGCCGTTAAAAGACTACATCCTAATATCTATGTGGAATTGCACTCATACGCGGTGAATAATCTTGCAAAACTTACGGATGAAGAGCGCATAAATAAAACTGGAGTTCCTGCATATATTGAACTGGAAGATGGCGTACTCATTGGATCAGTCCCACCCTACATACGTCTCAAACATTTCTCAATAGATGCCCTGTGTCTTTCCTTTGAGATCCAAAAGAACAGTGCGCGGTCAAAATATTTTGCTGTGGGGATGCTTGATGTTGTCAAAAAATGCGTTTCAAGAGATGAATTTGTGAAATATCTTGAAGACAGGTTTCCCTTGCAGGCAAAGATAGCTATTGAGAATTATAAAAGGTTCTATGGTTTGTAAGGATCCGGACCGGATCGTACAAACCATATGTTGTATTTTTGACCAGTACTTACCTGCGACTGTCGAGCACAGGTGCAGACATACCGTCATAGTTATGGATGTTATGTGCGGGATCGACATCAGCCATTACCTGTCTTTGCGCCTTTAATACATCATCAACCCGAAGTATCATAGTAGCGGCTTCAGATGCTGATTTAATCGCCTGTGTCTTGACCCTTAAAGGATCAACAATACCATTTTCAAGCATATCCTCTATCTCACCTGTAAATACATTTAATCCGGCGTTCTTCATATCTGTGTGAGCAGCACGGAGATTGAGTATTGCATTTATGGTGTCATGTCCGGCATTTTCTGCAAGCGCTCTTGGTATTGATTCAATTGCATCTGCAAATGCTGATATTGCCATTTGTTCGCGACCACCGACTGATGCTGCATAAGTACGCAAGCCAAGTGCGACCTCGATCTCAGGTGCACCGCCGCCGGATACGATTGTACCATCTTCAATAACGTTCTTGACAACATGCAGTGCATCGTCAAGACTTCTTTCGACATTTTCTGTGACGTGTTCAGTCCCACCCCGCACAATGATTGACACAGACTTTGCATTTATGCATTCCTTGATGTAGGTCTTTCCGACCTCGGATTCGCCTTCCTGCTCAACAAGCCCTGCATATCCAAGGTCATCTGCCTCAATTTCATGCACATTTCGAATGATGCGTGCACCTGTAGCACGTGATATGTTATTCATTTCGCCATCTTTCACGCGGCGTGTTGCATAAATGTTGTTCTTTTGCAGGTAATGAACTGCATGGTCATCAATGCCTTTTGAACAGAACACGACATTAGCGCCGCTTTGTACAATTGCATCGACCATTATCTTAAAGGAATTTTCTTCCTGTTCTACAAATACAGCCATCTGGTCAGCAGACTGGATTTGTACTTTTGATTTGTTGTCGGTCTTGCCAAGTTCAATGGGCGTATCGACAAGTGCGATCTTTGCATTCTTAATCTTCTTTGGCATGTTCGGATGAATTCTCCATTTGTTAAGTACAACTCCTCTTATAAGCTCGGTATCACTGATCCTGGAGCCTGCATCCTGTGTGATAAGTATGTTATCATCAATGTTTATTGTACCATTGTCCCGAATCGCAAGTATTGCATCCACACATATTGATGAAAGCATATCCCCATACGCTTCTATCGCTTTGCCTGTGATTGATGTTTTTGCGATTTTATTCAGCATCTCTTTGTCGTCTGCTGTGACTGGAACTACAAGATCTTCCAATAGCGTTACAGCCTTTTCAGCGGCTGACCTGTAGCCTTTCACGATCATGGTGGGATGGACACCGATTTCAATTAATTCCTGTGCATTTTCAAGAAGTGCACCTGTGATCATAACTGCAGTTGTTGTACCATCACCTGCTATCTTCTCCTGTGTACGTGCAACTTCAACCATCATTTTTGCGGTAGGGTGTTCGATGTCCATCTCCTTTAAGATGGTTGCACCATCATTTGTGAGGACAATATCACCAATTGCATTGACAAGCATCTTGTCCATGCCTTTTGGTCCCAATGTCGTTTTTACAATGTTTGATACTGCCTTTGCTGCATTGATATTCATGGATAGTGCATCTTTACCTTGTGTGCGCTCTTTACTTGGATCTATGATAACGATTGGCTGACCGCCATATTGTCCTGCCATTGATTTTAAGCCTCCTATGATATTATTGATAAAAGATTATATAATATTTAATTGTAAACGAATCAGATTTAACTGTGTGTGGTTCTATAAATATGTTTCGAACGCGCAGGCCTTAGTGTGCTATGGCGGCATTCTAGCATCCGTGTCAATAAAGTTAGGCAGCCACATGCCAATATCCGATTGCCGTCATTACTTTTGTGTCAAAGGTTCTCCGCGGCAAACAGGTTTTATTCAGAAATCAGATGTTTTCGTTGTTGATTAAACCGTGTGTTTTGCAATATTTTTTGTGAATGTTTATTTTTCGTTTGCCTGAGTGTGTTTTTATGTTCTGTGTATAAATTTTTGTACTTGTGGTTTGTTTTCGTATTTTAGGCATTGTGTTGGGTTTTTGATTTTGAGTTCTTCTTGTAAAAAATGGAAATTGAGTACGTTTTTTTTCAAAATCGTAGTGAATGCCCAGTCGCTTAAGGTCTGCCTTTTTCACGAGCGGTTTCTAATATGAACCTTTCCGGAAATATCTAAAGAAGAAGTTTGAAAGTTGGATCTACTTCTTTTTTATGGCTAACTATATATCACACCTAATTAGCCATTATCATATTCACTATATGTAAGTATGACAATTGTCATGCAATATGTTAACCAAACACCGATGGAAATATCGAATTTACTGATTTTTTTTGTTGCTATTGCAATAAGGGGTATATACGAACAGGTACAATAATGAATTAAATGGAGAAAAACAGAATGAGTGAAGGACAAGAATCGTTGCCACTTGTAATAAAGAATCTCGAACAGGAACTTCTATCAATTCAGAAACAAAAGGCAATGTCAATAGATGAAACTTCAAGAATCAAAATGATGTATATCAAAGACATCGAAAAAAAGTATACCAAAACAAGAGCATCGGAACTATCAAACCAAACAAAACGCAATGCTGCCATCGATGATTTGTTGGAAGTTGACGAAATATATCAGGAACTTTAAACTGAAATAGAAGCGCTTGAGATCGATTCAAAAACAATGTTAATCGATTTACATTACGAACAGAGGAAATTTCAGCAAGAAATTAAATCCGGTTACTTGACATTAGGATCTCTTGAAGACATAACTTATCATCTGGAACGAATCGCTGATGCACTTGAAAAAAAATAAAAAGAGTTATTTACAGATGGATACAAAAAAAGATATCTTCAGTGAAATCTTAATCAAGTATCCCATAACTACTTTAATATGAAATGACAAAATATAATGTGTGAATAAAATTTGAAGGTTGATCATAGATACAATTCCTCATTAATATGTACCAGCGAGCAAAACCATGTTGCGACAACGATTTATCATTGATACCACTGCACTGACAGATACACAGGTACGGGAAAACATGGGTTTTTCAACTTTGTGTGATGGAATGCGTGGAATGCTTGAACTAATAGCAGACTCCCGTTTACAACTTGGCATTAGTTGCTATGTCCCGTTCCCATCTGTATATGATGAACTGCATGATTTTGCCAAAAATAACGGATGTGACAGCGATGTATTAGCAAAGATCGATACATGGCTTGTTAAAAAAACACCTGATCGGTACAGTGTTATGATCTCATCACGACTGTTCCATGAATACGTATCCCACATGCGTGACCGTATCAACAAAGGAATGAACGTGGCTGAAGATGCTATATGGGAAGCCGCTACCGAGTGTTTGTTCCTTACATCAGAGGCAAAGAATAAGCACGAGATAGAAGAAAACATTGAGCGCGAGGTCATCGGTAAGATCGTTGGAAAGTTTCGGAACAAATACCGCACTGCCCTTCGATATGGTATATTAGACAGTGCCCCGGATATTGATGTTTTGTTGCTTGCTAAAGAACTCGATGCGGCTGTTGTTGCAAGTGATTTTGGGATCCAGAAATGGGCTGAACAAATAGGTGTCCGGTATGTGCCTGCAAATACATTTCCAATGATGCTTAACGAGTATCTCAAGCACACGTCAACTCTGGTTTATAGGGGAGAAGGCGAATTGTTCGACAAATTAATAATAGATTGAGAGTGTCGCAGATTTTTATTTTATTTTATTTCATTTTCCATATACCTTTTTTTTAGCCACAATTAAATTAAACCGTTATTAGTAGACCGCACAATGTTTCAAATATGTTCCAAATATTCTTGATCCCGATCGATTTCAAATAATTGTTCATTCCTAAAAGTCCGATCCGGTTTTATCAAAAGGTTCTGTTTTAAGTTCCCCATTCTCCTTTATCAGTTGCTCGATCTTGCGCTCGGCCCGAGTAAGTTTTTGTGTGCATACACGCGCAAGTTCCATGCCGTTCTCAAAAGTCCCAAGGCTCTCATCAAGTGTCAACTGTCCGTGCTCAAGTTTTTCAACAAGAGTTTCCAGTTCTTCAAGAGATTGTTCAAATGTTACATATTTTTCTTTCCGCTTTGCCATATCTTCACTTCACTATCATGTTTAGCAATTTATTTCCATTTATTTATTTCCATTTATACCATCCACGCTACATTCGATTGTACCATCCTTTACAATTATTTCAAGTCCATCGCCTTTCTTTACATCAGAAATGTTTCCAACGATTTTTCGATTATCTGCTATGATCGTAATTGAGTATCCTCGTTCTATTGTCTTAAGCGGACTTATCGCATCAAGCCGTCCGGCACAGATTTTTAGTGATGATCTTTTCATGTTCAGTATATTTTTTATGCTATATTCCATTCTTGATGTAATTTCGTCTACTCTTTGCTGGTTCTGTCTTAGGAGATCAGTTAGTCGATCTGGTTCGATCTGTTTTTGCAGGTGACTGAGGTGCGCTGCTTGTTTTGAGATATTATAAATGGCTACCTGTTCCATTCGAATGGACAAAGATTCGATATGCCGGCGTATCCCGATACGGTTTGGTACGACAAGTTCCGCAGCTGCAGAGGGCGTGGATGCGCGCATGTCTGCCGTAAAATCTGCGATCGTGTAATCGGTTTCATGACCGACAGCAGATATTATCGGAATAGTGGAGTTAAATATGGCTTTTGCTACAACCTCTTCATTGAATGACCAGAGGTCTTCAAGTGAACCTCCGCCCCTGCCGACTATAATCACATCGACGTCGGTTTGGTTAAGCATTTCTATTGATGCGGCGATGCTCTGTGCTGATTGCTCACCCTGCACCAGCGCTGGAGCGATCAGGACATTCACAGGGCATCGACGCTTTACAACGTTGAGTATGTCATGGATCGCTGCGCCTGTAGGGGAGGTAACAACACCTATTTTAGTAGGATATTTGGGAATGCATCTTTTGTATGATTTATCAAATAATCCTTCTTTTTCTAGTTTTTTCTTGAGTTGCTCAAAGGATTTATATAACTCACCGATCCCATCCGGTCGTATGTCAAAAACGCGCAGCTGGTATTGTCCCCGCACTGTGTATACGTCAATGGAGCCAAAAATCAGCACTTTCATTGAAGTTTCAGGCTCAAATTTAAGTGTGCGGTTCGTTGACCTGAAACTGACACAATTTAACTGGCTGTTGCGGTCTTTTATTGTGAAATAATAGTGACCTGATATGTGTTTTGTAAGGTTAGATATCTCACCGCGCACCCACACATCTCTCATTTTGGGATCATTTGTGAGAAGGCGCTTGATGCGGTTGTTGAGTTCGGATACTGTGCATATTCCCATGTGTCATTTCTCCGGTTTTTTATAGATATATATAGAAGGTGGTATTATAGTTTGATGCAAGCGGGGTGCAAGTATAATGGAGACTGGCTAATAAATGGCAGTGTCCTGATATACGATAGTTTGTTGTAAGATGCAATACAATCATTTTCTTGTAGTATATAATTTGTAAAATCATGTAGTCCGAGTTAATCCGAGCATATCGAGGATTTTCTTGGTGAACACTATGGCACGACCAAGAGAAAAGATATATGTTGTTTGTTAGAACCCCGGAGGCCATATCAGCATAAATACAGTAATCACTTGTACACCTGAAAAGAAGTGCATTCAAGTTTCTTAGAGAACCTGTGGTCGTCAACAACTCCAACTACTCGCAGAGGTTTGCAGATACTCATTGTTTTTTCACTATAGCCTATTATATCTAAATAATTATTCAAAAAAATGTAAAAAATTCACATACTTGAAATCGATAGTTATATTAAGATTGGATTATAATTATATTTGGAGATATATTCTACAAAATATAATTAAAATTAGCTATGTAGATACAGGAGATAAAATAATGGCAGATGTAATAGATTACAATATAATAGGAAATGAAATGCAAATCGTCGAGATCGAACTTGATCCTGATGAGTCGGTTCGTGCAGAAGCCGGAGCAATGATGTATATGAGTCAGGAAATAAAAATGGATACATCTACAGGTGGAGGAATATTCAAAGGATTGAAACGCGCAATTACTGGTGAAAGTTTTTTCATAACAAATTTCACCCATAAAGGTAAAAATGGTAAAGCATATGTTGCCTTTGGAGCCCCGTATCCTGGAAAAATCATTCCTCTTGACCTTGAAAATCTTGGTGAATCCTACTTATGTCAAAAGGATGCATTCCTTTGTGCAGCAAAAGGAATTGAAATAGAAGTGGCTTTTACAAAAAAGATTGGAGCAGGTCTTTTTGGTGGGGAAGGATTCATTTTGCAGAGACTTAAAGGCGATGGACTGGCTTTTATACATGCAGGCGGCACGATCATTAAAAAAGAACTTAAACCTGGTGAAAATCTGCGAGTAGACACTGGTTGTCTGGCGGCTTTCTCTGAAAACGTGGACTATAATATCCAGTTCGTTGGCGGATTCAAAAACGCTCTTTTTGGTGGGGAAGGAGTTGTTCTTGCAAGTCTTACCGGTCCTGGGACTGTTTATCTTCAAAGTCTTCCGTTATCCCGACTTGCGGATCGGATATCTGCAGCATCCAATAATCAGCAGAGAGGCGAAAAGAGTGGTTTAGCCGGTGCAGGTAGCAATGCGTTAGGTGGAATATTTGGAGGAGATCGCTCGTATTAATGTTAAATCGGTAGTAACTATTCAATTGATGTTTTTCTTAAATACCATGTGGGTGTGTCGGTTGCTTGTATCTTTACCAGCAATTCCCGCTCTTTGATTTTGTTTATGTTGAATCTATCTGAAACTACACCGTTGCTCACTATCGATTTGTGTT
>JBQVLY010000007.1:0-24779 GCA_052361065.1 Methanosarcinaceae archaeon
TGAACGAACTTGACTGAATAGTGCATCAGCGTTCAAACCTTTCCGAAGTTTTATTTTTTGAGTCATGGAAAATCATCCGTTTATTAAATAAATCTAATTAATAATTGGAATTATTCTCTTTATTACTCAATTATTGCATATAATCTTTACGAAAACACAAAAAAGTGATGTCTTTACTGCATGCGTTTATATTCATATCGGGAATTGCTGGCTTAACAGTAATGATTGGTTTGAATAGGGGTGGTCGTGAGATACAATAACTCGATGAATGTTGAGAAGAGGTTTATATGATTTGCTACGTGGATGTGAAAAGTTATAAATTATATACTATGAAAAAACAAGAGATTTGGAGCAATGACAGTCAAAAATATCAGGTTTTTGTGTACAAAAAAACTCAATTATTATGCTATATAGCGTGCAAGTAAAAACACACGCAACCTTTAACAACATATGACACATATCAAGTAGACATATTTAAAAGATAAATTACTACGAACGAATGAGGTATTAACCTGTATAAAAAAAATAATAATAAAAATAAACATGCTGCACCACAAGTCACGCGAGTGCGCACTCCACGTAAAGATAATCGTGAAATACTTGCAACCGTAGAGAACATGCTCGGTGCAAATCGGGTGCGATTACGATGTATGGATGGAATCGTTCGAATGGGACGTATTCCGGGTTCAATGAAAAAACGTACATGGATTCGTGAAGGTGATATTGTAATTGCAGTCCCATGGGATTTTCAGGATTCAAAAGCCGACGTTATCTGGAAATACACACGACCACAAATCAATTGGCTTGAACGCAAAGGATTCTTATAATAAATATTGCCACTCATGAAAAAATATGAAAAAAAAGTACACCGTATTGACACCAAAGTCGATAAAATGCGCATGAGGCGCAAAGATACAGATTCCCTGAAAGTAAAAGAAAATGTCTTTGACACCGTCACACTAAAAACGCTTTACACTCTTTCAAACAAAGGAATCATCCATGCAATGGGCGGTTCGATCAGCACAGGCAAAGAAGCAAACGTATTTTTGGCAGATGGGGAAGATTGCGAATGTGCAATTAAAATATATAGAATATCAACAAGTACATTTAACTCAATGGAAGAATACATACTCGGAGACCCGCGCTTTGAGAATATAAGGCACCGCAAACGCGACATTATATTTGCATGGACTCGAAAAGAACAGAGGAACCTTTCACGGGCACAAAATGCCGGAATACGTGTCCCCAACCCCATCATAACTGAGCGAAACATACTTGTAATGCAATTTATGGGAGAAGACGGGATACCATACCCCCTTCTAAAAGACGTATCGCTTGACAATAAAACAGCAAAGAACATATTTGAGACCATTAAAGAATACATGCATAAATTATTTAATGATGCAAAACTGGTGCATGGTGACCTGAGCGAATATAACGTCATGATAGACACCAATGACATGACACCTATAATAATTGACATGGGGCAAGCCGTAACACTTGAACACCCGCGTGCAGACGTTTTTTTACGGCGTGACATAAAAAATATACTCCGATTTTTCAATCATTTCAAGATTACAGTGTCTCCTGAAGAGATGTATGCATTTATCCGAAACAGTGTGAAAAAAAATGATCACTAAAGCATCAAATTAAGCGATTCACATATAACAGGCGAATATAATATGACATATGTAAAAATACCACATGATAGAATTGGCGCAGTGATTGGCCCGAAAGGTAGTGTCAAGGAACTCATTGAAAGAAAATCATCCGCAACACTCGATATTAACAGTGAATCAGGAGTTATTGAATTTATTCAGGGAGACGATCCAATATCATCAATGCGTGCTGCAGACGTCGTGCAGGCAATCGGACGCGGATTCAATCCGGACAAAGCAATCGAATTCCTTGATGATGACATGTTAATGCTTGATGTAATGGACCTTTCACAAGTCACAAGCACACCAAAAGAACTGCTTCGACTAAAGGGAAGAATTATTGGAAAAGGAGGCAAAACAAGAGAGATTGCAGAGAAAATGATTGGAGTCAAGATATCAATATATGGCAAAACAGCAAGTGTGATAGGACATCCCGAACAGAACCATATTATCAGAACTGCAATAGAGATGCTAATAAACGGTTCAAACCACGGTAGTGTGTACAGTTTCCTTGAAAAAAAAAGAAACGAATTGCTACGGTCACAACTGGATTCGTACTAACACAAATTCCATATTGATCTTGATCAGATAGATCAAATCAATATGATGAATTTGCTCAAAATTGTAATGATATCTACTCTGTTCAATTCGAAATGTTTAATAACCATCTGCCAAAATATATTCATGGTGACTGAATGCGAAGATATAAGAACAAATCCGAGATATGGATGTATGCAATATTCGGATTTATACTTTTGCCAATCGCAAGTTTATGTTATAACAAAGACCTTTCCATTGGCACAATCTCATCTACACCCTTATTTTTCTTACTTCTCATCATGCTTGTCACTAGCAGGATAGAAATTCCATTTACAAAAATCCGTACAAAAAAACCTGAACATCTAAAACGTGACGCGCTTGCTCTTGAAAACATATACGGAGTTGCAGTCTTAGATGAACTTTTTTTTGAAAAAAGACAAGCATTTGATACAAAAATAACGTTAAATCTGGGTGGATTTATAATTCCCACACTCGCATTATTATACCTGATAATCACTCAACCATATACAGCCGCGCTTGAAGTAATGCTAATTATAATTGTAGTAGTAAGCCTGTTAGCAGAGATGATAAGCGGCGTAGGAATTGTTGTCCCTGATTATGTAGGACTTATCTCAGTCCCATTCGCACTAATTCTTGCACCACAAAATGCAGCAGTCGTCGTTTTTATATCAAGTGTAGGAGGAATATTGATTGGCAGTTGCACTACACTTTTGACATTCAACAGGGAAAAAAAAGGGAGCGCTTATATAAATCTTGGAGGCACAGGAGCATTTAAAGCGATTTATGTTTCTGCGCTTGTTGCAAGCCTAATATCATATTTCGTAATGATTTAGCCCTGTGCAAGTTTTGCTTGAAGCATTGAGTTTCTTCATTTGATATGACTTTTCATTGTTTTATGTTTTTCTAAAACTTGATCTTCAATACCTGAACATATTCGTTCACTCCCCTATATAGTAATAAAACGCCCTGGATTGCTGATGTTTTTTACTGCATAACTGGATTATGGAGACTGCGCCGGTCAATCCTTAGTTCCCGATCATTTAAGCGCATGATCGCACACATCTGGAAAATGTTTTAGTGCCTTCTGTTTTGCATTTTGCTGATTTTTTCCGTAATTCCGTAGTTCAATCCAACCAACATGCAGATATAGACATGCGCTTATACGATAAGCACATGAAATCTACAATTCGCATCAAAAAGATTAACGGGAAAGAGTACTGGTATGAAGACACCCCATACTATGACAAAGAAAAGAAACAGATCCGCCATAAATCCAAATATCTTGGCAAAAACATAGGTGGTAAACCTGTTAAGGTCAGGGAAGAATTGAAACGCAATCCAGACTTGTTAAATTGGAAAGGCTCAACTTCACGTTTATCCTTCAACTACGGAGAACTTCTACCGCTGCTTGCCATCATTAACGACCTGCAGATAGATACCCATCTCGACGAGCTTGTCGATGAGATGGAGAAAGATATGTTGATAACATTATCAATTAACCGCATCGTCCGCCCCACCGCAATGCATAACATAAAAACGTGGTATGAAGGTTCTGCTCTTTCGCTGGAATATCCACAATTACCGATAACAAGCCAGAACATAAGTGAACTGCTGAAAAGAATAGGCGACAGCGGCATCCCATCCATGTTCATGGGGAAAATGATGCAACAACTCGGTACAAAGAGTACACTTATGTATGACATTACCAGCCTCTCAAGTTACTCCAAATTAATCGATCTTTTTGAGTACGGATACAGTCGTGGTGACCCTTCATTACCGCAAATAAATCTATCAATGATAATGGATAAAAATCTCGGAATTCCTGTGATGTATGACATTTATCCAGGCAGTATCGTTGATGTTACAACACTTAAAAATACGATTCTCAAACTTGAAGCATACGGGGTGAAAGATTACACGCTGGTTATGGACCGCGGCTTTTTCAGTGCGGGAAATCTAAAAGAACTTCTAAATGACACATTATCTTTCATAATGCCAGCTACTTATGCATTGAAATCTGTGAAAGTATTGATGAGCAAAGCTCAAAAAGAAGTTAAGTTGCCACAATATCTCCAGAAACTTAACAAGAAGCCCATTTTCGTCAAACCGGTTACGCTTACTCTGAATGGTTCTGAGATTGAGGGCTATTGTTATTATGATCCCAAGAGGGAACAGGATGAAAGAAATACATTCTACAGCAGGCTCCATGATATCATCGAATATGTTCAGAAAAAAGCAATTCCAAGTTGGAAGAAGCCGGTGGCTGCATTTAAGGAAAGAGCAAAAGAAATGGCTAATTATCTCAACTGGACTGTGGTCGAGGATCATTTTGAGATTACGATAAAAAAGAACGCAGTTACCAGACGTGTCAATCGTATGGGATGTTTTTTTATATTTTACCGCGGCGAGTTTGACTGGATGATGTGCCTTTCGACGTATCGTGAAAGAGACATCATAGAAAAAGGGTTCGATACACTGAAAAACGATCTTCAGGCTTTGCCGCTAAATGCTAAAACGGAAAGTACGATAAGAGGATTGCTTTTTGTGAATTATTTGAGCTTGATCGTAAGGATTAGATTGATTAACCAGATGAGGGAAAGCGGATTGTTAAAAAATTATACTGTGGAAAAATTACTTCTTGAGCTTGAGAAGATCAAAAAGATACAACTGGCAAATGAAGATGTTATTGTCAGTGAAATTACGAAAAAGCAGAATGATATTCTGGAGGTACTTGGTTTATGCGCTTAAAAAAGCGGAAGTTAGGTTAGAAAGTAAACGATCAAATACCACTCCAATCCCGCTGTTTACCTCAGATGATTGGGATCCCTTTAAAGCGGCACTTCTAAATATCTACGGGAGTTTGGAACAGCCACCCTATTGTGGTATTGGAAGAAAACCACTTCCTGTTTTGGTGCCACCTGATGATTTGATGTATGCTCAGGTATGCAAAAAAATTACGAGTGGACATGTTGATGATATGCGTCGGCGCGTTGTTTTTGGAGATACCGAAGAAATATTAAGGATTTTTGAGGGGGATTCAGGTGGCTGTATTAACACAGCATATATAGAACGACTCAATCTTACTATTCGAAACTCTCTCGCGAGATTTATACGTAAGGGTATGAATTGTAGTAAAAGTGCCCTGATGCATTCAAGAGCAATAGACTTCTTTCAGGCATGGTATAATTTTGTTAAGCCACATAAATCACTACGATTAATGATCAATTGTGGGAACAAAAAATGGTGCAAAGGACACCAGCTATGGCTCATAAAATTGTAGATCATATTTGGACATTGAAAGAATTATTAACGTTCAGAGTGCATATTTAGTAACTAAGGGACACTACCGGATTTTTAAACCGCCATAAATGGGATTTTTAAAATTGACAATTAAAACTCGCAAAGTAATACAAAATATCGAGAGGATACCGTGTATGGTATAATGAATTACAGAACATACGTGGACATGGAAATAAATTATAATGTTCAAGTATGCAGATCATAAAATCTCGGGCATGACCGAATTTTTCGATTAACTATTGATCCTTATTACCTTTGCTTTGGAAACAGAATCAGCCACAAGTTCTTCAATATCTATATTTTGCTCTTCGAGAACAAGTGCATCGCACTTTGCTTTCACTTCCGGATAATCCGGTACTGCAGTGCAGCATTTCACAGGTTTTATGGATACATTAAATGTGCCGATACGGTTGGCGATGTCAATTATCTCTGTCTTGTCAAGTCCTATCAATGGATGATATAAAGGAATCCCGAGCCCGTGTATTTCTGCATACATATTTGCAGACGTCTGGGATGCGACCTGACCCAGTGATGCCCCCGTGATTATGCCGTTTGCATCTTCTTTTGTCATGATCTCGAATGCCTCGCGGTACATTGTACGGCGGCACAGCAGACATGTATTCCTAGATTTGCAGTTAGTTAAAAATGCTGTCAAGTTATCTCCATGCGGAACATCATACACCTTCAGTGTGTACCCAGGTGCCCAATCGGCAAGAACCTTGATGCAATCCATTGCCCTTTTGCGTGTGGTTATGTCAGAGAATGGCTCGTTGTTACAATAAACTGGAATTATCTCAACCCCGCGCTTCATCATAAGCCATGCAGAAACAGGGGAATCAATGCCTCCTGAAACCAATGCGACCATTTTACCCTGAGTACCAAGTGGCAGTCCGCCAACGCCTTTGAATATTTCCGTGAAAATATAGGCTCTGGTCTGTCGCATCTCAACAAATATCTCTTTGTCAGGATCTGTCAGGTTCACAGATGGATTTTGACCAGTCGATTCCAAGCGTTCCCAAACAGTATCTCCACATTTGGTTCCAATGTCACGGGATGAAAAACTGTGATTACCGGTCCGACGTGCACGAATTGCAAATGACTCACCATCCTTAATAATGTCCACTCCAATGTCCGCGCACACTTTCGCTGCATCTCCAATAGTAGCATCACTTACAATGGCAGGTGAAGTTGACACCACTCCAAAAACATCTGCAACAACTCTGGCTGCATCAGAGTCAATGGTATGTACAAAAATACGTCCCCATTCACGTTTGATCTGTGAATATTTTATATTTCTCAAATCAAGCATTGCTGCTATGTTTTGAACAAGCTTTTTTTCATACCAGTTCCGAACACCTGTGCTTTTCAGAGCCAGCTCACCATATCGAACAATAATAATATCAGTCATTGAATGCAACTATTTACGGCATATCTTTTAAAGGTATTCAATATCGACACAAATACTTGTTTTATATTTGGCCCAATAGTAAATTATTGAGACAATTAATATGTTCCGTATATGTTGTGTCAATAACAGGTTTTATAATTTATTTTTTACTACTACTTATTAATAATTTAAATTATTTTAAACAGCAGCCACTTTTTCGCAAAATATTAATATCCACCACCAATATTACCTAATATATGACCCTATTATCCAGAAATGAACTTACCAAATTAATCTCCGCAACGCCCCCACTCGTAGAAAACATGATCGACTCCAATCTCCAGATACAACCAAACGGTGTCGAAATGACTTTAAAACAAGTCGAAAAACTCAACGGTACAGGAACAGTTGATTACGACAATTCCAGACGTGTGATTCCTGAAAGCGAAATTATTGAATTCAACAGCGAAGGACGGATCACTCTACCTCGTGGATCCTATAAGATACTCTTAAATGAGATCGTAAACATACCCACAAATCTGGCTGCCATCGCAAAACCAAGGTCTAGCCTACTCCGGTGCGGTGTGACCCTTGAGACAGCCGTCTGGGATGCAGGATACCGCGGCCGCAGTGAATGTATGCTTGTCGTGCACAATCCCGCTGGATTTAATGTGGAAAAGAATGCACGCGTGCTGCAGTTGCTGTTCTATAACCTGAACACCGAGGTTGAAGAAGGGTATTCAGGCAGGTATCAGAACGAGAATATCTGATGTCTCAATTATATTTAAAAACCAAACGGTATAAATTAAGAGACTTTTTATAAAATTTTAGAATTATTCTGAAAAACATGGAGAGCACAGAGAAAAAAAGCAATGACACTCTGTGATCTATAATTTGATCCGGTTGTATTTTTCAAGTTTACCATTAGATTTGAATTGGATACTCTTATTCAAACATTTCATTGAGTTTTATATAGAAATCCATAACAAATAATGTTGTATTGTTTTCCAAATTAATCCTGAATGTGCGAATTTGTTTTCCAAGAGGTTTTTCAGTAACAAGGTTTGCATCAACCAGAGGCGCAATGACTCTTGCGACACTGGAATGGGATAACCCCGTATCTTCTGCAATGCCTGAAAGATACGTAAAATCATCCGGGTGGTCCATTAGGTTCTTAAGAACAATCATCTGTGCAGTTTTGCCAAATACTTTTTCAAGTGCATCCATATCAATCGTTGTAAATATGAAGTTATTGGTTATAAACATTTCTTTTATTTTGCAAATTAAAACGATAAATTCCATAACATTCGCATATTTAGAAAAGATTTAATAATATAAGTGTACTATCTAAAAATAGTAAATACCTGAAGTGATAATTATGAAACCACAAATAGATAAAGAGATTCTCGAACTGATCGAGCAACAACCTGATATCACGAATAAAGAAATTGGCCGGATACTATCGCTTCCAGAACATATAATCAAAGACATGCTCGGAAAAATTTCGGATACAAGACAAAAGATCCTGATCGTTGATGATGAACTCGATGCATTGATCGCACTAAAAAGAGCATTGGAAGCCGATAACTATCATGTTGTTGAAGCATCCAACGGGCTAAATGCAATTGAAAAGGTCAAAGCCGAAAAACCTGATATTGTTCTACTTGACCTTATGATGCCGGAAATCGATGGAATTGAGGTTTGCAAGCGGTTAAAATCGGATTCAAAGTATAAGCATATTCCAATAATAATGCTAACTGCAAAAGGTGATATCAATGACAAAATCGAAGGTATTGAAATCGGGGCAGATGATTACGTCACAAAACCTTTCAACTTAAATGAATTAAAGGCCAGAATAAAAATGGTACTCAGGAGAGGCGATACCTGAATATCCATAATGTTGTGCCCCACTAGATCAAAAGTTTGTTGACAGGAGGCATTCGCGTTCAAATACATATGCTTGCAAAGCAAAATCGATGGAAACCATATATAATAGTAGCAGTGGCAGCCATTCTTTTAATAAGCATTGTCCTATTTCTTGGTATCCGGTCGAACAGCGAGGTCAAAGATATTGTTGAACAGCAATTTACCAGCCAGCAGCTACTGCTCAACAAACAAATCTCCAGGGGAATCGAGGTATTCCTGAATGAAAAAGTGCTGCTGATAGAAATAATGGCAAAACAGGAATCACAGGTGCCACCTGATAATTTTGCATCCCACTTTAAAACAATTTATGAAAAATCCAGCGGGTTTTATGCTATTCAGTTTATCAATGAAAGTGGCACAGTAGTTGCGGGCTATCCTGAAGAGAATTTACCGCTTGGTTACAACCTTTATGAAAACAACCAGTCTTCGGCTTTTGAAAAGGTACAAAAAGATAAAGAAACATACATCACTGGTGGGGTGCAGATGTTTGAGGAAGAACTTGGTTCTTTTATCTGGGTTCCTGTATTTCATGAAGGTGAATTCAAAGGAACTATACTTTCAATAATCAAAGTTTCCGATGTCACCGACCGTTTTTTGAAAAACTATGCATCCCAAGGTCATGTATACCTGATTGACAAATACGGAATGCTGCTATATGATAGTTCCCCCGGACTTCAAATTGGTGAAAATGATCTTTATTTGTTAAATGAATCCAACTTGCTGCATAAAAGTATTATCCGGAAACAAATAAATGGCACGGAAGGCAGCTGCAAACATTTCAAAATATTTGAAAATGGCACCAGGGAAGAAATAATTATTACTTATTCATCAATTGGATGGCATAACCAAAAGTGGTCAGTCGGTCTGACAAGTCCTGTTTCTGATATTAATTCCCTGATACATTCAGTCTATATTAAACAAGGTGCATTTATAGGGATGTCCGGCATATTGATATTAGCCGGAAGTGTGTGGACAATCCTGTTGCTTATGAAATGGAATAAAACACTTGAGAAAGAGGTTATAAGCAAAACCCACGAGATCAAACAGTCAAATGAATTGCTTCAAAGTGCAAATATAAAACTAAAAGAACATGATAAATTGAAGTCAGAATTTGTCTCTATTGTATCACATGAACTCAGGACACCCCTGACAGCCATGAAAACCTCGGCTGAATTTTTAAAAGATGATAATTGTGATTCTTCTGTGAGGTTGGAAATGCTTGATCTGATAATCAGGAACATTGACCGCCAGACAAGAATGGTAAGTGATCTTCTGGATATTTCCCGCATTGAGTCTGGCAGGATCAAATTCAATCTGGAAATTACAAATTTATATGAGGTCGTCAACTGGTCTATCAAAAATGTTGATAGCTTATCAAAGGAAAAAGGCATTAGCATTGATGTTAATTTTCCACAAGATCTGCCATCCATTAAAACCGATAAGGACAAACTTATTCAGGTGTTTGTAAATCTGCTGAACAATGCCATGAAATTCGCACCACAGGGCGGAAACATTGTAATATCATCTATTGAATCCGATAATTTTATAGAGGTGCGAATAAAGGATAACGGTATTGGTATTGCACCTGATCTTCTTGATAGGATTTTCGATAAATTTTACCAGATTGATAGTACTTCTACCAGAAAAGTAGGAGGAAGTGGACTCGGACTTGCAATAACAAAAGGTATCATTGAAGGTCAGGGTGGGTCAATACGTGTTGAGAGTACGCAGGGTAAGGGGAGTATTTTCATTTTCACACTCGTGAAATAAATATCTGGCATATAACTATAGAATTATACCTATGGCGTCAATCCAGCGTCTGAAAATAACACCCCTTTTTGCCATATGTCTCCACATAAAATATCATAAATTCGCCATCATCTTTCCTTTTTTTCATATTATGCATCACACTATAACTCAAAACCGATAGTGTAATATCCTAGTGTAACATTACACTAGATATGACATTCATCAGAAAAATAAAGCAACGTGGAAAAATATACTATGCAGAAGTTGAGAATCAATGGATTGATGGGAAATGTGTTCAAAAACACATCCGATCATTGGGCACCGACCCCGAACACCCAACAAATATACCAATTGAACCAACTCATTTTTCATACCTTTCTTTGCGATTAATGCAAGGTTCACTCACCCCGAATGATCTATTTGATATGTTAGAAAATATGGGTCAGCCAGTGAAAAAAGAAGACCTTAATCGATTAGGTATTCACTACGATTTTGAAAAAAAAACGTACTCCATCTCCCTGTTTTACAAAAAGAACTCAAAATCAAAAACCCAACACAATGCCTAAAATGCGAAAACAAACCACACGTACAAACAACCTATACGCGGAAAATAAAAACCCTTTCAGGCGAACGAAAAATAAACATTCACAAAAAATATTGCAAAACACACGGCTTAATCAACAACGAAAACGTCTCATTTCTGAATAAAATCTGTTTGCCGCGGAGAACTTTTGACACAAAAGTAATGACGGCAATAGGATATCTTCGGTGGTTTTTTAACTATCAACGAGAAGAGATCCAGTTACTTCTTGGAGCAAGAGGAATCCAAATATCGACCGGTGAAATATCCAAATTGTCGGAAGAATTTCTTCTTCGATTCTATATTGTTCACAAAAAGCATCGTTCTCAGATGAAAGAACTATTCGATATAAATAAAGGATTTATCCTTCATCTGGATGGAAGTGCTGAAGCAGGGGACGAAATTACTTTCACAGCTAAAGAGGGAATAACAGGAATTACAATAGACAGCTGGATTATTCCATCTGAAAGTAGACACTATATCAAACCATTTCTTCAACATATAAAAGACACTTATGGATCGCCTCTTGTCATTATTAGAGACATGTCAAAGGAAATCTCTGAGGCGGCCTCTGAAGTTTTCCCCAATGTGCCACATCAGATATGTCATTGCCATTATGTTCGAAATCTTGGAGATATTTTGTTCAAGCAGCGATATAAAACATTACGAAATAAAGTTGTGAATGCTAATATTCTTTCTAAGTTTAAATCGCTAAATAAGAAATGTTTCGAGGGGACTACGTCCACAAATAAAATTGTGGCCGCAGAACACTATTGGATCATGCTTGCAATGGAATACATCGTTTATCCAAGAGAATGCCGGTCTGATTATCCGTTTGTGCTGCCGTATTTAGAGGTAATGAATCGTGTGATGGAGATTACGAGCATGGCTCGAAAGATTGTGATGTGGAATGCCAGACATAACTTTGGAGTTAGTGTGGTTTTGAAGTTTGATGCGTATTTGAAAAAATTGGTGGATGACAAGGATGTGAAATCATATTTCACTACGGTTGAACATATTTGGAAATGGTTTGAAGAAATTCGATGCGTGTTGCGGGTGAGTCGGGAATTTAGCGGGAAGGAACAGAATAATAGGCCGACGGATGCTGCTAAACTCAAGAGAGATACAGTTGAGGCAATGAAGAAAATTAGGGCGGAGGGCAGAAAGGTTGGCGGAGATTTGGAAAAGGTATCGGATAAAATATATGAAAATTGTCAAAGTCACATGAATGAATTGTTTGTGAAAGTTGTGAATCGTGAAGGGGAGATTTTGGATGTGGTCAGACATAATGCACTTGAGGAGTTGAATCATCGATGGAGTAGAATGCATATTCGAAGGCGTACCGGAAGAAGTAAGACGACGAAAGAAATGACAAAATATGGGGCTCTTCTTGCTGTTTTATCCAATCTTGAAAATGAAGATTATGTTAAGACTGTTTTGGGTGATGTGGATGATTTTGTAAGGGAATTACAAAATGTTACAGATGAAGAACTTCAGGAAGCAAAGCAATTGATAAGAAAGTTTCCACAACATCCTTTAGTTAAATCTGATGTGAAAAGACCTGAGATCCTTCGGGATTTTGTTGCACTTGTTGAGGATGAGTTTAATGACGTGACCGATGCGGATATTGGCATGTGGCTGTCTAACTTTATTGACACAGATGCCAGAATGACGCCATAGTTCGGAAGTACTGGTACAATACACTTTTTTATATATTATGTAAGCCCAATTGTATTACAATGTCACCAACAGGACTTGTGGATGAGATTTTGCGAAAAACTGTTCATTTAACTTCAGTTCTAATTGTTTTAATCTATTATTATACAGACAAACAGCTGGTACTGACTTTTCTGATCACATATCTTGTAATTATTCTTGCTATCGAACATTTCAGGCTTGAACATGGTATGAAAATACCGTTCTTAAATTTCTTGTTTCGGGATAAAGAGGAATCACAACTTGCAGGTCATG
This sequence comes from Methanosarcinaceae archaeon, assembly GCA_052361065.1. Lineage (GTDB taxonomy): Archaea > Halobacteriota > Methanosarcinia > Methanosarcinales > Methanosarcinaceae > Methanovorans. The sequence continues at coordinate 13,133 of JBQVLY010000007.1, forward strand.
TGTTTTTCACCATTGGTGCAATTATTTCCATCTCTGTTTTCAGCGAAATTGTTGCCTGTGCTGCAATTTTAATGACAACCTTCGGGGACATGAGTGCAGCACTAATTGGAAAGGCATTTGGCAGGAGGCGTATTTACAACAATAAGTCACTGGAAGGATGCACGACAGAATTTATAGTAGACTTTTGCATAGGGTATGTTTTTCTTGGCAACTGGCTTATTGCCCTGATTATGGCACTTACAGCAACCGTTGTTGAAACGGTGGCTAATAAGATTGATGATAACCTTGTAATCCCTATATTTTCTGGATTTATCGGGCAAGGTGCAATAATTCTTTTCGCATTTGTATAATCCTTATATAACAGTACAGTTACAAAATCCGGTTATTTCTACCATGATCCGGCTGTTTTAATAATTAGGGGGTAACCCTCTGGAAAAACACATCCATTTGACTCACTGCTATCGTATTTAACAGGCCATAAATGACATCAACCACAGTTAGTATATAGTAACTATGTTCTTTAGAAGAACCATTAAAAGCAACGGACGAAAATACCAGCAGCTTGTAGAATGAGAATAAGACCCCGCAAAAAAACTTCGCATATCTGTTGCTATTGGGTGTGCCGTCGCAATGTTTGACTGTATGAGCACTTTATAACTTTTTGTCGATTCGTTGATGTCGATTACATCCAATGATAATATCTTTTTATCGGAATTATTTAGTTTAAGGTCATAGCTTGGATCCTGATGAATTGCTGATAAAGGTAACTGTGTGAAGTGAAACGGTCAAGGTATCTTTAAGGTTGTACTTTGCACTTTTTAGGCCCTGTGATAATATTATTTTTGAATTCGGTGGGGTGTGACGTTTTTTGATAAAATAATTACGAAAAACAATCGGTATGAGACGGTATTTTATCCCAAGGCCCTCTTTTTAGTAACTTTATTATACTTGTTTCGCTTAATGGTCTAATCGCTAGAGCCAATATAATAGCTTACTTAATCTTTGAAAAATCCATCGAATTGTTCCCTACAGTATTTGGTATCATTAGGGAAAATACTTAACATTATATAAATATTCAGTTTGTTGGGTTTTATGAAAGTACAATATAAAAAACTATTCGGAAGTAGGGCTATTCGGAAGTACTGGATATGATCAATAAAGCCATAAAATCTACACAATGTTAAGGAGTAATTTAAAATGAATAAACAAAACGCAACCTTTCCATCCCTGTGCCACATCGCAGCGGCGAGGTTTTCTGTTATTCTGATTTTCTGTATACTGATTGCGTCAACCGCAACGGCTGTGGCGGCAAATGAAGTATCACACACATTTATCAGTGAGTACAACGGAGCAGAGACCTGTCTTATGTGTCATCAGACACAAGGTGATGGCTTTGTAACCTCGATTCATAATACATGGATGGGCAAGGCAACACACGTTGTCGGAAAAGAAGGTGAAATGACTGGTAAACTTATTGGTGTAAACGAGTTTTGTGTGGGCACCAAATCGAATGAGAACTTTTGCGGCATTTGTCACACCGGATATGGCTGCAGCGAGCATGATTTCACAGTAAGTATGATTGATTGCCTGATCTGTCACGCACCGAACTACAAAAAGACCGCAACAGGTCCTGATCCATCTATCAATGCAACAGCAGCAGCTCGTGATGTCGGAAAGCCAACACGTGAGATGTGCCTGCGCTGCCATGCAATAGCAGGTGGCAGTGACAATAATAAACGGGGCGACCTTGAACTTGCGATGGCTGCACCAGAGGTCTCAAGAGACCTCGATGTCCATATGAGTTATGGCATGGCCTGTCAGGACTGTCACGTTTTTGAAGATCATCATGTATCAGGCAGGGGCATGGACATGCGGATCGATGATACCGATATTTTAGTCACATGCGAAAATTCCACTTGTCACGGTAAAGAGCCACATAACGCAGGGTCCATGTACAATGAGCACACAGACCGGATATACTGCACAGCCTGCCACATAACATCCTATGGCAAAGTGCAGACCGTCGAGATATCACGCGACTGGGGAGACAGGCATCTTGGTGAAAGGGATTTGTATCATGAGACGGTTGTCCGTGAGCAGGGTCCTGCGCCGATCCATGTCTGGTGGAACAGGTGGTCAGAAATACTTGACATAACAGACCCGGCTGTACCCGATAGCGATGGATTCGTGATAATGGCAAAACCTGTAGGTGACATCAATGATCCCGAGTCAAAGATCTACTCGGCAAGGATCCATCTGGGCAGACAGCCATGGGATGGCACATACATGCTGCCTTTTGGAGTCCTGAGTGTTAAAAGGACCGATAATATGACTCAGGCAATCTTTGATGCAACTGGCAAGATTTATGACCCGATCCAGTACGTGAACGCCAAACGGTATATGGGGCTCTTCCACGGGGTTTCACCTGCAAGTGAGGCATTGACATGCGATGACTGCCATAAAGATCACATGATCGACTTTGAGGCACTTGGGTACGAAGTTGAAAAGGACGCATCCGGAAACCTGACCAGTGCAACAAAACCTGGTGAGAGCCTGAATCTTGCTAACTTACCGGCAGATATTCATGTAGGGGATGAAAAGAGTGAGGGCGCTGATACAAATGCAACACCCGGTTTTTTGGCATTCCCAGCAGTTTTTGGTCTTATGGCTTTCACACATTTTTTACGAAAGCGGAACTGAGTCGATTTAGAGATTAATGGATGGCATATCCATCCAATCTTTTTCTTTTTTTGTGACTGGATATTGTGCATTGATTCAATATTAAAAATAGAAAAATATAGCGTCATAGACACAAATTCGAGGATTATCGCCATCGGCGTCCGGTCTCAAGGATGGCTGGATATTTATATTATTTTATGGATATCAGGTATCAGTTTCCGAGGATATATAATTCTCAAATTTTATATTATGTTGAATACGATATATGTGAAGAATCTTATAGGTTCCGTTGTGTTGTATTTTTTAATTTTTTTACTTCAGTTAAATCGAATATTTTCTTATACGATCCAAATGTTGCGATATATCCAATAGCAGCAGAGTTGTAAAGTATAGTGATTAATATGGTTTTCACATAAGAATTCGTAAATATTCACAATATATCGTTAGAAACTCATATCCCGGTCCACAGGCACTTTTTGTACGATCCTATTACTACCTTCACATCCGAATCTATAACCCCTTCTATTTTATGACATGTGTCGATAAACTCCTGTAATTCTATAACAGACCTGAACATGACCTCGCATAATAGATTTAATCGTGTGTTTGTGCGATACAGGGCAATTATTCGATCATGATCCTTTAGCAATTCATCTGAAACAAACTGCAGGTTCAGATCGTCAACTTCCATGCTTATAAATGCCTTGACGCATTTTTCTGCTTCTTTGCAATCAAGAAGTAAGATAAAACCTTCGATTATCTCATTTTCAATCATCTCGGCAATTCTTCGCCTGACAGTCCCCTCGCTTACGTTAATCTTGTTTGCGATATCAACATTACTCATCCTCGCGTTCTCACTCAATACCTGAATGATCTTTATGTCAATATCGTCGATTGCTAATGTTTCAAGTAGACCCTCACATGATTCCTTTCTCCAGCACTTGGATCTGGGATTGTAATTATTTTCCATGGCACGTGCATGTTCTGCAGATATAAATATATTGTGTGAATAAATCAGTCAAATTATTACGAAATTATTATATGGGAATGTGAGAACCAATAAACACAGGCAATTTATGATAATTATTATATGGAAGGGGTCAATACATCGGTTAGAAAAAAGGGTCAATGTATGGGGGGAATGAGAGTCGAATCTAATTAGGGATATCCCCATAAATTATTGTGTGAGTATGAATTAATGACACGGATTTGCATACATGAGACTTTCGAAAAAGTGGTGAAATCGAAACCGTTTGATTAATATTTGGTAACTATTCAGCCATTCTATAACCCATCTTCGTCAGCATGAAATAAAACCGCCATCAGTGGACTACACAATTTTCAATTCTGTTCCACACCTTCTTGACTCCTATCGATTTCAAATGCTTGTTTATTCCCAAATATTTGCAATTGAATGCATCCAGAATGTTTTTTTGCACATTCGTAATGGCTGTAAGTTTCAGTATCCGAGATTTATCCCTCTACAGACGCAACTTTCCAATTTCACATCTCTCCAGTTCTCGAAATGATTCTGCAATTGAGTAGTAGTTGTAGATCTCATTCTTTTTTTTGGGTGTGCCCGTAGATGTATAATCTGTCCTACAGATTACAACTATTATATAAAGTTCACGGCTTGGAATTCTGTTCTACATCTGAAAAAGTTAAGGAAGTACTATCTTGGTGAAAATCGATAGGAGTGGACGTTAAAAGAGGTTATTTATGGATGAAAACTGTGAATTTTGGTGTGATACTGGAGAACATGGGTTAAAAACGAACGTAACTATTCAGCAACACACAAACGTTATCTTTAGACTGAATAGTCATCAAATGGATAACTGCATGCAATTATCAAGTAACATTGAAATAGATAGACTGTAACTCAGTGCCAAAAATTGACAAATGTATTGCCGTTGACATGAATAAGTATAATTTCGCCATCGTCATCCGTACTTAGGAATGACAAAATAATTATATTATAATACCCCTAGCTCTGCTGCGGTTGGGATAAGATATGGTCAATGCAACCTCAATAGCCTGAGACATAATGATACCCCACAGCTCTGCTGTGGGGAGCTTCATTATGAAAAATGTAGCAGGTCTGTGGTGTTAGTGCATGTCCCGATCTCTATTTGCAGGAGTCTTGGTATAAAGCCGGATACAGTATTTAACAGGAATGGGAACCTGATCGATCCTACTGGTATAAATATACTGGATGGAAATAATATACAGCAAGAGTAGGAAAATTTCAATCTCATACTTGAAATTCCAAAACTTGCGTTGAACATAAATATGGTAGATGACATAAAACGATGTGAGCATTTGTTGAAATGATCGATAATAATTCCAGGAGGTATTAATATCTTATCAGTAAAAGACGTTAAACTCAAACTTGATGGTAAGGAACTTCTACGCGGTGTGAATCTTGAAATTGGAGAACGTGAGATACACAGTGTGATCGGACCAAACGGTGCCGGAAAGAGTACACTTGCTTATCTTTTGATGGGGATTAGTGGATATTGTCCACAAGAAGGCAGTGTTTATTTTAATGAAAAAGATATTACAAAATTTACTATTACACAGCGTGCAAAGCACGGAATTACTCTTGCCTGGCAGGAGCCAGCGCGTTTTGAAGGTTTGACAGTATATGATTATCTTTTAATTGGCGCAGGAGGCGACGGCAAACTGTCGGAAAACACGATTCGCCATGCACTTGACATGGTAAATCTTTCACCTGAAAAATACTTATATCGCGAGGTTAGTGAAGCATTGAGTGGTGGTGAACGCAAACGCATTGAACTGGCATCCATATTTACAATGAAAACTAAACTCGTAATTCTTGACGAGCCGGATTCGGGAATAGATGCGGTTTCATTAAAAGAGGTTATTGCACTGATACAGGATTTGAAGACGAACGGTTCATCCGTGCTGGTGATCACTCACAGGGAAGAGATTGCGGCAGCATCAGATAAGGCTTCACTGATGTGTGACGGCATTATAGTAAAGACTGGCAGTCCTGCCGGGATAAGTGATTTTTTCAAGGACAAATGCAAGCCGTGTGACGTGGAAACGTATGCTATCAAAGAGGAGTGATCTTATGGACATTATTCAATTGGATACAGCAAAGGAATTTGCAGAAATGGAAGACGCATATGAGCACTCCGGAGGTGATTCCTCGGTCCTTAAAATGAAAGATGTTTCAAGTCTTGTTGTAAGCGGAAACAAGATATTGAGCGCAAACCAGACCGAAGGTGTTGTTCTTGAAAAAATATCTACTAAATCCGGTGTTGATATTGTACTTACTATCAAAAAAGGATATGCGATACCAAATCCGGTTCATATTTGCTTTGGGGTTTTGCCAAAGGAAGGACTTCAGCAGATCAATGTTACGATGATTGCAGAAGAGGGCGCATCTGTTGAAATTATTGCGCATTGCACATTTCCAAACGCCGAGCATGTGATACACAAAATGGATGGCAGGATACTCATACACAGGAATGCATCCCTGACATACAATGAAACGCATTTCCATGGGGATAATGGTGGCGTGGAAGTGATACCAAAAGCAAAGATCAAGATTGAAGAAGGCGGGCGGTATTATACAGGTTTTACTCTAGTTACAGGTAGAGTTGGTTTGCTTGATTTTGATTATGAAGTTGATGCTGGGAAAAATACTGTTTGTGAACTCAATGCAAAAGTATATGGCAAGGGTGAAGATAGGATACATATCAAAGAAAAAGTGATATTGAACGGTGAAAATGCAAGGAGTGTCATTAAGAGCAGGGTCGCAATTTCTGATAATGCTTTTGCGGAGTTTACAGGAGTTACAGAAGGACATGCACCTTATGCGCGCGGGCATGTGGATTGTGTTGAGGTTGTGCAGGGCAATGCGATTGCAAAGGCAATTCCGATCGTAATGGTTGACAATCCACTGGCAAAAGTTACCCATGAAGCTGCAATTGGAAGTGTTGACAGGAAGCAGGTTGACACATTAATGGCGCGAGGACTTAAAAATAGCGAAGCGGTTGATGCTATTGTGAAAGGCATGTTAAAGTGAGATATATATGAAAAGTATAATATTTGTGGAGAGATTTTCATAAACGGAAATATTACGATAGAACAAAAAAAGTATTCATTGGAGATACTTGGACTTATTACCGGAAAAATAGGTGATAAAACAGAACTTGTGGATATTCCAAATGAGTTACTGATTCTGTGCGAAGTCCTTGACGAGCCATATAAACTTCCTTATCTTCTGGAAACGTTTTACTCTATTAAGATCGATGATGAGCAAGCGTTCCGCTTTTCATTGTTAAGGGTACAAGTCGATTCGGATCTCAGGATGCATGAGGATATACAAAAACATCAGCAGAGAAGTTATGTGACAAAAACGATAGAAAAACTGCTGTACAGGGACCTGATGCTTGAATTAACTGAAGGGATAGAATTTGATGTGGATTGATCTTAATCACTATGCTCCGCATATCTGCTGCGGTTTTGTGTGCCGTCACAACGTTTGAATTATGTGTGCAAAATGTAATAATTATATTTCCAAAAGAGTGAGAAATTAACAGGTTTAACTAAGGGAACATAATCCCGAACAAATTATTTGTTATCCCTTTCAGCCTACTTGTGTTGCAAGCGACAGATATATTTTTGTTGCTTTTGCAATAATAATGTGTACGAACAAATACAAATAATTAATATCAAGCAAAAACTAAAACATAAACATATTTCGGCAATGGACGAACTCGCATTCGTTAAATTTATATGTAAATCTCACATATGTAAAGTGTATCATGACAGGTAATGAATCACATGACAGTATTCGCCAGCAATTATCCGAAAAAATGGCAGGTGAGATTACACTATCCGAAAAACCTGGCGAAGCATTGAAAAAATGGAGGTTAAACTTTGAGATTGCACAGACCGATCTCTCCAGTTACCTGAGTGTGTCGCCATCTGTAATTAGCGACTACGAAAGCGGTAGAAGAAAATCTCCGGGCACAATGATTGTAAGTAAAATCGTTGGAGCTTTGCTTAATATCGATTCAGAGCGCGGTGGCCAGAAAATACACGCGTACGAAGGTATACTTTATACTAAGGCTACATCAAAGGCCGTATACACCACATGCGAATACACGTATCCGATACAGGTTGCAAAACTGGCAACTTTGATCGAGGCTGATATAGTACATAAGGGAATCGAAAAACCACTGTACGGTTTTACAGTAATAGACAGTAAAAAAGCGATTATTGAACTCTCATCACATGAGTTCCAAAACCTCTATGGCTGGAGCACGGAACGTGCAATGATCTTTACAAAAGTTTCCACCGGCAAATCCCCTATGGTTGCAATTCGTGTCACAAACCTAAAACCGGGTGTTGTTGTAATTCACGGACTTCGTGGAAGTGAAGTTGATCCTATGGCTAAAAAGATGGCAGAGATAGACAGGATCCCACTTCTTGCGACCACAATGGACCTTGATAAAATGGTAGAAACCCTGAAAAAATATAATAAGTACAGTTCAGTTTAACAAAACCGTGTAAATAATATAATTTATTAGTTTAATAAGGTGAGAAAATGAGTGTTGGTATTGTATCATACGGCGCATATATTCCAAGATACAGGATAAAGGTCGAAGACATAGCCCGTGTTTGGGGTGATAATGCAGATATTCTCATTGCAGGTTTGATGGTTAATGAAAAATCAGTACCTGATCTTGATGAGGATACAGCGACAATAGCAGTAGAAGCTGCAAGGTCTGCAATTATGCGAAGTGATATTGATGCACAGCGTATTGGGGCTGTGTACACTGGGTCAGAGAGTCACCCCTATGCTGTTAAGCCTACAAGTACAATCGTTGCCGAGGCAATCGGATCTACCCCTGTAATGACTGCAGCGGATTTTGAGTTTGCATGCAAAGCGGGCACTGCTGCGATTCAGGCATGTATGGGTCTTGTTGGATCGGATATGATAGATCTTGGTCTTGCAATAGGTGCAGACGTAGCACAAGGAGCACCGGGTGATGCTCTTGAATATACTGCTGCTGCTGGTGGAGTTGCATATCTTATCGGTAAGAAAAAATCAGAACTTGTGGCTGTTATTGAAAACACATATTCATTTACAACGGATATTCCTGATTTCTGGAGACGTGAAGGCATGTCATATCCTGAACACGCCGGTCGTTTCACAGGTGAACCTGGTTATTTCAAACATGTGAAAGGTGCTGCGAACGGGCTTATGGAAATGATTGATACAAAACCTTCCGATTATGATTATGCGGTATTCCACCAGCCAAATGGAAAATTTCCGTTACGCGTTGCAAAAATGTTAGGGTTCAATAAAGAACAGGTTAAACCGGGACTGGTTGTGTCAAGACTTGGAAACACCTATTCAGGCTCATGCATGATGGGTATTGCAGCGACACTTGACCAGGCAAAACCCGGGGATAGGATATTTGCCACTGCCTTTGGGTCCGGTGCAGGTGGTGATGCTTTCAGTATTATGGTAACAGATCGTATAGATGATATACGAAATAGTGCGCCGACTGTTGAAGACCTGTTAAAGAATCCGATATACATGGACTATGCAATGTACGCCAAACATAAAGGTAAGATAAAACTAATATAAGGCTCGTATAAGGTGTTAATCATGAGAGATGTAGCGATTATTGGAGTAAAAAGCACGAATATTGGTGAGATGTGGGAACACTCATTCAGGGACATTTTTGTAGAAGCAGGTATAGGAGCGCTTAAAGATGCAGGTGTTTCAGGAGAGGACATCAACAGTATGTATGTTGGGAATATGAGTGGCGGACAGTTCGTTGACCAGGAACATGTGGGTGCGTTAATCGCGGATTATTCAGGGCTTGCAAGAAACCTTCATGTGCCTGCAATTCGTGTTGAGGCTGCATGTGCTTCCGGAGGATTAGCACTTCGCCAGGGCATTTTAGCGATCGCATCAGGACATGAGGATATTGTTGTTGCGGCAGGTGTTGAAAAAATGACAGATCTATCTGCATCAAGTGCATCAAGTGCCCTGACTGCGGCGGCTGATCGTGAATGGGAAGGTATCATGGGTGCAACGTTCCCTGGATTGTATGCACTGATTGCGCGTTTGCACATTCACAGGTATGGAACTACCAGCGAACAACTCGCAGAGGTTGCTGTTAAGAATCATTTTAACGGTTCGATGAACCCTATCGCGCAGTATAAGAACAGGATCAATGTGGATACGGTTTTGAATTCCATAATGGTGGCTGACCCGTTGCACATTTTTGATTGTTCCCCAATAAGTGACGGGGCTTCCGCCCTTGTTTTAGCACCTGCGGAAATTGCACACGAATATACGGACACTCCAATTTATATAAAAGCGAGTGCACAGGCAAGCGATACCATCGCATTGCATGACCGTCGTGATATTACTACACTGGATGCCACCGTGGCTGCAGCGAAAAAAGCGTACAAGATGGCAAGGGTTACACCTGAAGATATTGATCTTATTGAGGTACATGACTGCTTTACGATTGCAGAGATATGTGCTATCGAAGATCTTGGATTTGCAAAAAAAGGCGAGGGCGGTAAGGTGACAGCAGAAGGAGAGACCGCAATCGGCGGACGAATCCCTGTGAACACATCCGGCGGATTGAAGGCATGCGGTCATCCGGTCGGTGCGACAGGCATTAAACAGGCTGTGGAGATCACCCAACAGTTGCGCGGTGAGGTAGGCAAACGGCAGATTGACGGGGCCGAGATAGGAATGACTCATAATGTGGGTGGGTCCGGTGCAACGGCCGTGATACATATTTTTTCGAGGAATAGGTGATACTTGTGTCAGTTGCAAGATTCTGGAGAAAGCAAGTTCACAGGTACAACCTGATTGGTACGTATTGTAAGGAATGCGGCGAGTATTATTATCCACCGCGGAATATGTGTCCTACATGCAGGCGTGATGGCAAACTTGAATCATATAAGTTTAGTGGAAACGGGGAAATTGTGACCTATACTATTATTCATACAGCAGCCGAAGGATTTGAGCACCAGACCCCGTATGTACTTGCGATTGTTAAACTGGACGAGGGACCAAGACTTACAAGCCAGATCGTGGTCGAACCCGGGGATATTAAAATTGGAATGAGAGTCAAGCCTGTTTTTAGGAAACTTGGTGAAAGCGGCAGTAGGGGTATGATATATTATGGTACAAAGTTCATACCGGTATGATATGAGTATTTTGCACGAATAGATGATATGGTCTGATGATAGAAATTGAAGTAAAAGCACGCGTCGAACATGAGCATATAAGGGAACTGCTCTTAAAATTCGGGGCGCATGCAACTGGTGTGGAACATCATTGCGATACGTATTATAATGCTCCACACCGTGATTTTTCAGTTACTGACGAAGCACTCAGGATACGAATTGTGGACGAGCGCGCGGTTCTTACTTACAAAGGCAAGAAACTTGACCGTGTATCCAAGACACGCGAGGAGTTTGAAACGGAGGTGGATGCAGGGAACATGCGCAATATCCTGCTTTTCCTCGGTTTTGTGGAATCGGGAGTGGTTAAGAAAACGCGCGCAGTTTTTAAGTTCGAAAACCTTACAATATGTCTTGATTCGGTAGATGGACTTGGCGAGTTCATTGAGGTTGAGACGATGGTGGAGTCGGACGTGGATGTCCACAGGGCGCGCGTATTTGGGTTTTTGGAGAAATTGGGGATTGGTGAGGGGGATTCGATACGGCTTTCATATTTGGAGATGTTGATTGGGGAATAAGACGAGATTAAATTTTATAATTTAACACCGATTTTCGCCAGCCGTTTATATTCCACAAAGAAACTACTACTTTTACATCAAAAAGTATAGTCCACTACCGTTTTTCAGAATATATAGCTCTAGATTATGTTCCATTTACGTTACATAAAAATCCTGAAATCCAACTATAATCTAACGTCCATGGTTAATTAGGG
>JBQVLY010000008.1:0-24554 GCA_052361065.1 Methanosarcinaceae archaeon
CAACAAAAAACTTCGCTTTTGGGTATCTTGGACATGGTTCAATTATGAGGCATAAACACTTGACGAAAATCGGTGTTAAATAAACATTCATCAAGTGAAGTGAAAGTATTCGCAACAAACAAATCACCTATATAAGTTCAGTATATGATACCTTTGAAAGAAAAAGAGCAGCAAGATTACAAAAAATCATACACAACTTTCCCGTCATCCATGAGTACAAAAGTGCTTTTCACACCAATTTCACTCCTACATCAGTCCACACTTTGTGGCTCCCTGCTCGGAGAGTCTTTTATAAGCGGTAATAGGATAAGATTTCGATTTCAAATATATCTGAACTTCTTAAATGGGATATATAGCACAGTATTCCAAAACATATATTAATGTTTGACCAATTAAATTAAAGATAAGTTTATGGTTTATGCTACGGAGGGAAAATGTTGCCTGATGAAAAAAATATCAATGAGTACTGTACTGAATCCGATACAAAAGACAGTGAATTTAAACGTATAATTGCAGAACATCCATGTTATGATAAGAATGCACAACACAAATTTGGCAGGATACATCTTCCTGTGGCACCGGCTTGTAATGTCCAGTGTAATTTCTGTGTGCGCGATTTTGACTGTGTGAATGAAAGCCGCCCGGGTGTTACCAGTAAAGTGCTGACACCACAAGAAGCACTTGAAAAAACACGGGATATTATCAAAGAACACCCATTCATAAAAGTAATTGGAATAGCAGGTCCGGGCGATCCTCTTGCCAATGACGAAACTTTTGAGACATTTAAACTGATAGGAGAGGAATTTCCGGATCTGACCCTCTGCATGAGTACGAATGGTCTTTATCTGCCGCAGAAACTACCCGAACTTATACGTCTTGGATTATCCACTTTAACGGTCACGGTAAATGCTGTTGATCCGAAAATCATGGAAAAAATATACTCACACATTGTATATGATGGTAAAGTGTATAAAGGCATTGAGGCTGCAATGATTATGCATAAGAACCAGATGGAAGGCATAAAAGCGGCAGTTGACGCAGGTCTTGCTGTGAAGATCAATACAGTGCTAATACCTACAATAAATGATGACCATATTATTGATATTGCAAAGAAGATGAAAGAAATGGGTGTTTACATTATGAACGTAATGCCGCTTATCAATCAGGGAGCATTTGCACACCTCACACCACCAACAGCACAGGAGCGTTCTGAGATTCAGAAGGAATGTGAGCCTTATGTCACTCAGATGAAACACTGCCGCCAATGCAGGGCTGATGCCTATGGCCTAATTGGTGAGGACCTGTCACAAGTGAGCGATAAACGAAGAAAATTGATACAGATAAAGACATAGTTAATGGTAACTACTAATATTGTCAGATAAGGATAACTGGAACTTCAATCGCAATTATAAATAAAAATGGTTCTCTTGAACATTGTTTGGGCAATTTTAATAATTCAGGATATTTCATCAAACCCGGAATTGTATTACCCGAATTAAAGAATGGAATTTACAGAATGCACTGTGATAATGGAAATCGACACTCTGTAAAACATATCAATCCCGTATAGTGTTCATCCATGCTCTAATAGGAGATCCATAATAAATTATAGGTGGAATGAAAATGGATCTGAATAAACTTGTACAAAGCATCAGGGATTTTGAAGGAGTGACCCGCAAAAGACCAATTGCGGATATTGTCAAAATGTTCGAGACCGTGCGCAGTGAATATGGCGGTACGATCGTCGATTTTGGTGACGATGCCGCAGTTATTGATATTGACAGTGATGATGTTCTCCTGTTCGCAGCAGACGGCATCTGGGGGAAATTATTGCGTGCAAGCCCATGGTGGGCAGGTTACAGTTCTGTTGTTGTAAACATAAATGACATCTCTGCAATGGGCGGGCGTCCACTTGCGATGGTTAATGTTATGTCATCCAACAACAAAGCAGCATGCAGGGAAATGCTCAAGGGAATTACGGACGGCATAAAGAAGTTCGGTGTCCCAATGGTTGGCGGACACATGCATCCTGATACACCGTACAATTCATTATCTGTTGCGATTATCGGAATTGCAAAGAAGGATTGCCTTATCAGGAGCGATACTGCAAATTCGGGTGATATAGTTATTGTTGCTTATGATATGGATGGAAAGATCGGTCCGAATTCACCATATAGCTGGGATACGACGTCATTCAAGGAGCCAAAAATAGTACGTGAAAGATTTCTTGTGATGCAGACTATCGGAGAGCGAAAGATCGCTACTGCAGGAAAAGATATCTCCAACCCCGGCACTATTGGAACTCTTGGAATGTTGTGCGAGACCAGTAAAATCGGGGCATCTGTTGATCTTACAAAAATACCTGTGCCAGATGGCATTGATTTTGGGCAGTGGCTGAAAGTGTACCCTGCTACCGGATATGTTCTTACTGCAAAACCTGATGATGCTGATGAATGCATCAGGATATTTAAGGATGTTGGAATTACTGCTGTTGTTGTTGGGGATATAAATGACAGCCGTAAATTGGAGATATATGACGAAAAAGAAAGGGCAACAGTTTTTGATTTCAATATTGACGATATAACAGGGATAACAGCTGAATAAGTCGCAAGTGGTTAATACTGATCAATGGCTCAGGTATTAGCTATGCGATGGCATTTTTTGTCCCAAGGCCATGACAAACGGTAAGGATATATACGTTTGCAGTATACTTTATATGTTACAATTATTAGAAGGTGATGTAGAATGTACATTGGAAATGATAAAAGGTACAAAATCAAAAAAGTACACGCACGAGAGATATTGGATTCCAGAGGGAATCCCACCGTTGAAGTCGATGTGTATACAGATAAAGGGTTTGGAAGGGCAAGTGTACCATCCGGTGCATCCACAGGCACAAATGAGGCGCTTGAACTTCGTGACAGGGAAGAGCGATACAATGGCAAAGGCGTATTGGATGCTGTTGAAAATATAAATAAGGCTATTGAATCTGAAATTCTCGGCATGGATGTGCGAAGCCAACGGGAAATAGATAATTTGATGATCAAATTAGATGGCACGGATAATAAAGCAAGTCTTGGCGCCAACGCCATTCTTGGTGTATCGATGTCTGTCGCAAAGGCGGCAGCCGATTCACTTAACGTGCCACTGTACCGTTATTTCGGAGGATCTAACGCGTTCACATTGCCAGTTCCTACAATGAATGTACTAAACGGCGGACAACATGCCGGAAATGGCCTTTCGATCCAGGAATTCATGATCCAGCCAAAGGGTGCTGATACATTTTCAAAAGCACTACAAATGGGTACGGAAACATATCATGCACTTGGAAAGGTTCTTGAGGCGAAATACGGGGCATCTTCGACCAATGTAGGATATGAAGGCGGTTACGCACCTCCGCTTACCATGACGAGCGATGCACTTGATGCTCTTGTATGTGCTATTGATGAGGCAGGATATTTAGAAACTGAAGTAAGTATTGGTATGGATGCGGCAGCTTCTGAGTTTTTTGATGGTACACATTATTCGATCGATGGTAAAATGTTGACTCCGGGTGAGCTTATAGATTATTACATTGAACTTGTGGATACCTATCCTATCATACTTATTGAAGACCCATTCCATGAAGAGTCATTTGAGGATTTTGCAGCACTTACCAGTGAACTATGGGATACGATCATCATAGGTGATGACCTGTTTGTGACTAATGTTGAAAGACTCAGTAAGGGTATTGAGATGAATGCGGCGAATGCCCTGCTTTTGAAAGTAAACCAGATAGGTACTATTTCCGAAGCATTCGATGCAGCAAATATGGCATCAAGAAATGGCTACAATGTTGTAGTGAGCCATCGCTCGGCAGAAACCGAGGATGATACAATTGCTGACATTTCTGTTGCAATCGGTGCTGACCTGATCAAGACTGGTGCACCTGCGCGAAGTGAGCGCACTGCAAAATACAACCAGTTACTCAGGATTGAGGAAGATCTGGGGGACACTGCAATATATATGCAGTTGTGATAATCCCCTTCTTTTTTTCATTTTGTGTTTATTTTTCTTCTTTATTTAACTCAATTTAACTTGATTTGATCTGATTTAATGCCACAGGATGAACTATGAGTATTAATACAAATACTAATACAAATACAAATTTCAAAAATATCATCAAAAAATTGAAATGTGTGTCCAACCCGGATGCTGTAGAAGGAATGGCAAAATATGGTATCACCCCGGAAAAAGCATTCGGCGTGTCAATACCAAACCTGCGAAAAATCGCAAAGGAAACTGGAAAAAACCACGTCCTTGCACAACAATTCTGGGAATCCGGTATTCGTGAGACTATGATCCTTGCGAGCATGATTGATGAGCCGGATATGGTTACACAAGAGCAGATGGAACAGTGGGTACTTGATTTTGATTATTGGGAAATATGTGATCAGTGCTGTATGAACCTGTTCGAGAAAAGCGATTTCGCGTATCAAAAGGCGATTGAGTGGAGTTTTAGGGACGAGGAGTTCGTAAAACGAGCCGGGTTCGTACTTATGGCGCGGCTGGCTGTAAGTGATAAAAGAGCTGATGACAGTCGGTTTGAGCAATTCTTCCCGATAATGGTGCGGGAAGCATGTGATGAGAGGAATTTTGTCAAGAAGGCTGTCAACTGGGCACTGAGACAGATTGGGAAGAGAAACCTTGCCCTGAATGTAAAAGCGATTGAAACCGCAAAGGAGATGCGGGAGACAGATTCAAGAAGTGCGAAGTGGATAGCTTCGGATGCTATCCGCGAGTTGAGTGGGGAAGCGGTTTATAATAGATTACGAAAGAAGTAAAGTTTATTTTCAGTACTAATTGTGTGCTGTAACAATAAACCAAACAATAGCAATTTTTAATAAGTGATCAGCAATAAACCACAGACGGCACGGATGTCACAGAGAGTAAAATCCGATACGATCCCTGTGTTCTCTGTGGTTAATTACAATTGTCTGAAGATCAAAATATTAAGACTTATCTTTTATGAAATACGTGCGAAAAGTGCGTTACTGAAATACGAAAGCCATATTTGAAAATTCCCACCTAAAATTGACCCACTTTTCCCATTGAAAATTGACCCACCCTATATACTAAAATCCTCCTGTTTTATTGCAGGAGGTATATGGGTGATCTCAATGGAAGATTGGATAACAATAAGAAACATAAAGAAGCGAAATCCCAACATGGGAACAAGAGCAATTGCAAAGCAACTCGATTTATCGAGAAACACAGTAAAAAATGCGCTACGATCAAATAATCCACCGGCGTACAAAAGAAAAGAGTATACAAATCCGGAACTAAAACCATTTCAGGAATATATCATTGAACAATACTTCATCAAAAAACTGAAAGGAAGCCGTGTTCTTAATGATCTCCGCTCCAAGGGCTGCAAAGTTTCAAGTTCTGCGTTTTATAGGTACATTCAACAGTATAAGACAGTATTTACACGAGCTTATATGCGATATGAAACAAAGCCCGGAGAACAAGGACAATTCGATTGGTCGCCATACACCGTAATAATTGAAGACAAACCGATCAAGATCCAGGTGTTCTGTTTTATATTGGGATGCAGTCGATATAGAACATACATGCATTCCCTGTCCCAATCTCGATCATCTGTGTTTGAAGCATTAGAAGAGGGTTTGAGCAGAATTGGAGGGGTTCCTGATAGGATTCAAACTGATAATCATGCAACATTATACAATGCAAAGAAGAAGGAGTGGAATCCAGAATATCTTCAATTTGCCAGCCATTATGGTTTCAAACCATCACGATCCGAAGTTCGTCATCCCTGGTCAAAAGGAAAAGTTGAAAACCCATTTTCATACCTAGAAACCCATTTTATTGCAGACAATAAGTTTGAATCCTTTGAAGACTTCTCTTTGAAACTCTTAGACTTCGAAAAGCAAGTAAATCAGCGTATCCATACAACAACAAAAAAAACACCCATTGAATTGTTCAATCCCTCTGAAATAGCAGTGCTTTCTTCATTACCCAATAATAGATTTATTGGTATTTCGGAAGAATTCCGCAAAGTTAGTTCTGATTGTCTAATATCAGTTGATGGAAACCGGTACAGTGTACCTCATATCTTTGCAGGTAGAGATGTCTGGATACGAATTAGTCAAGGCAGATATTTAGAAGTATATTCCCAATCGAACAAACTGATGGCAAAACATACCCTGGAAAGAACTGAAAAAGGCAAGATCTTCATGAGCAAGGAGCATTTTCAAGGATACAGGGGGACCAAAGGTACATGGAACTTCTTGTCACAACAATTCTTAACAATTGTCCCGGGCCAAGACGATTTTTTAAAGAATCTCAAAGCTCAGAAACGGATCAATCCATCACGACATCTTACAATAATCGTTGAAGCAGCCAAACACTTCAGCAAGAAGGATATCAAGAATGTGATCAAATTATGTGATCAATACAACGTTTACCGTGGTGATCTGTTTGTTGACCTGTTACATCAAAATTCAGAACCTGTTTTCATTCCCAAATTGGATCAGGTAAATGATCTGTCGATCTTGAGTCCACCTGGTGTAATTCGTAGTTTGGATTCATATCGTACTGAAAACTTTGTAGAGCGATCAGGAGATGATATGAATGGATGAACTTGAACACTATTTTGAAGAGTTGAAACTAAAGCATATCCCTGAGATCTATAAAGAAGAAGCTAAAATAGCAGCGGAAAAAAAGCTCGATTATACAGAATATCTGTCCAATCTGATTGAAAAAGAATATCATGGGATGGTGGAACGATCAGTTAACCAGAGAATACGTCGATCTGGTTTCCCTTGTATAAAAACAATTGATGGATATGATTTTACCTGTCAGCCGCAACTGAATGAGAAATTGATACGGAACCTTAGCACGTTGGAATATCTTGATAAAGCGATCAACATAATTTTTGTAGGGCCACCTGGTATTGGCAAATCGCATTTGTCTATTGGCTTGGCGATTAAGGCTTGTGAGAGAAGAAAACGGGTTATGTTCTATACTGCCCAGGAACTTGTAGATGATCTGGCAAAAGCAAAATTAATGGGTAATCTTGGTCGGGAGTTATCCAAATTAGGACGGATCGATCTTTTAGTGGTGGATGAATTGGGATATATGGATCTGACAAAAGATAGTGCCGCCCTGTTTTTCCAATTGGTGTCAAGAAGATATGAGCGTGGTTCAATAATATTGAATACAAATCGACCATTTGAAGAATGGGGTTCACTTTTTAAGGATAATATTATTGCAACTGCTATTTTAGATAGACTGTTACATCATTCACATGTCTTTTACATTACTGGGAAGAGTTATAGGCTGAAGGGGCACGAACCACTGCAGGGCCAAGATGGAACTGGGGGGAAATAGTAACTATTAAAAGTAGGGTGGTTATATAGGGGGTGGGTCAAAATTGGTGGGAAAAAGGGGTCAATTTTCAACGGGAATCTTCACTGATGGATGAAATCGATTCGTTTGATGAAAATATACAGTATCGATTGAAAATGATTAAAAAATACTGGATGAATCTTACAGCATTTCACGATTTTGAGGGTGCTCCGGCTACGAATAACGCCATTGAGAACTTTTATTCAACGAGTCTTAAAACACACCGGAAAAAACAATTCCGAACCGAGAGAGGCATTCTTTATCAGATGAAACTTGCTGCTATGAAAAGAGCGGGGATGTTCGAAGGTATAAAACCAACACTGTTAGAACTCTTCGGATTGTTCAGACCTTTTGCAATTAGTTGATATATTTCGGATTGGTACTTTTTATAGGGGTTGAGCCGTAGCCATCTATTTTTATGTAATTAGATGCCATGTTGGCTGCAATTTTTTTGTTTCTACGCTGAAAAAAACTGGTTTTAAGACGTTTGAGTATTGAAGATCAAGTTTTCATAAAAATTAACGATTGGAAAACAGTATTTAGCTATTAAGTGGGTATGTTTGGAGAAAAAAGTGAAAAATTACTAGATTTTGGAATTGTGCCGTTTTTTACAAACATATTCATGAAAAACATCCCATCTGAACCCGTCACGGTTTTCAAGTATCCGGGTCGCAGACATCATCTTATATTCCGGCGTAAGCCTGACACCCTGTATCTGGTGGTATTCAACTCTCTCAAGAGCATTAACCAATTCCACAGCCTCCTTTTGGGTTGAGAACAGAACATCGATATCTTTAGTAGCTGCCTTTAATCCGTATTTTATCATAGCAGCGCCGCCTATCAGATACAAATTGATCGGCATTGTCAACGCATTGCCTACCTTTTCCAGTTCACCTGACACATACTCATCATCAAATCCTATTCTTGCCATGTAATATTGTACTCCGCAGCCTTTTGTTTAATATACGATAGTGAAGGCATGAAAGCATCTTCAGGCTGTCTCCATGTATCCAACATATCCAATATGCTTCTTGAAACATCATTCATACCATACTGATCGGAAATTGTAATAAATCGGCTCTTGTCGAGTTTTGTTTTTAGAATAAACAAGATAACATAGGTCAGGTTTCTTTTACTGTGTGGATCAGCAACAATTGCATGAACCGTAATCTCCTCATTTGAGAGTGTTCTTGATGAATATAAATAATGATTCTCAACCAACATAAGCGGGATCGTACCCGACATTGCGCTTAGTCCGGTCAGTCTGACCTTTTTTTGTAGTATAGGTTTTGTATACATATAGTACGAGTTAATTCGACCGGAGTGAGAATTTTCTAGCACGATCTCATTGTCTGAAGTAAAAAGAAAATCAAAACCATGAGATGCAACAAATCGTCCCTGTGGTGATATTTCACGTAGTTTGCAAACACCAAAGTAAGAACAATAATCTCTCACGAAGTCCCTGATATCCATTAGATCACGCGGGAACTCATATTTTTTATTCCGGCAAACCAGCATAGCATAATTTTTGAACTTTTTAATATAACGACGCAGTGTTGCTTCCGATAACCCACTCTCATCCAGCAGGCGCGCAAAGTCAGCTTCTCCAGTCGATAATACCGCCATGACCTGTATGCCCGATCCCTGTAAGAGTTCGGAAAGAGGCATATAACTTCGTTTATGCAGGATGTTCTTAAGTTTTACAGCATGCGGATTGTTTGATAGTCTCACATTCTTTGAGATACCATTGGTTGAGATGTCCACAAACCCTTTTTTAGCCAATGATGCTACTAACCTTGAAATGTATCCTTTAGTAACACCAACACGACTGGCAAGCTCACCAATAGTAGGGGAATCATCAAGATGTGATATTGCCTGAAGTTCAGAAAATGTTAATTTGAAGTCCATTACTATCAAAATAGTAAAGTAATATATAAATAGTTTACTAATATGACTGGTTTACAACTTACACAGGGTCGGAGTGGACTTGTGGTTGAAGAGATCAGGGAGGACGACACGACACTCTTCGAACTATCCGGCAGCAAAATGCAGGGCAGGTATGCGCTCATCAGAGCAGGATTGGAGGAGTAAAAGACGAATGGGAACTGGTTGTTCTTTAAGCGGAAATGAGGGGATACGGATCAATTATAAAAACACCGCCTTGACAACACACCCTCACCCAAATCCTTGGTTCATTTGTACATATCTTTTCGTATATCCAGGCCGAATGCCAAAAACACCGCCAACCAAACACAGCATCACTTACGCTGCAACAGGTCCTGCAACTCCGGCGGGAGGTCATCAATGGAAACAACTAAATCATCCATCATCACAAAATTAGAATAAGGACTATTCTTCAGTACAGAAGATGTGCTGAACTCATCGTCAAAATATCTCATCTTGAACATATCACGTATGAGCTTGGACTTTTGTGAAGTAGTGCTCTTGGAAGTGCCGAAATAATTGCAAATATCATCGGC
Source organism: Methanosarcinaceae archaeon (assembly GCA_052361065.1). Taxonomy (GTDB): domain Archaea; phylum Halobacteriota; class Methanosarcinia; order Methanosarcinales; family Methanosarcinaceae; genus Methanovorans. The sequence goes on from JBQVLY010000008.1 coordinate 9,891, forward strand.
ACTTGCAAAAGGGGTGGTACTCTTGTCAAAAAGAAAATTCATCTGGCCCAAAGCATAGACGATCGCCGCCGCCCATATCTCCATATTCCCTGAAAGGTATGGCACATTTCGTTTGCGCCCCATCTTTTTAATAAGTTTATCGCACAAATGTTCATATTCCTCATCTAAATACTCATCACAAAAACCAGCCGTCATATCGACCAACCTTTGCGCCTTATCCGCAATAGCAACCTTATCCCTCATGAAATATCACTCCTTTGTAACACCTGCATAACAAAATCCAATATCGATCAATATAATAAATATGCAAATCGGATCACCAATTCATTCATATCTCTAACATCTCATTTGCCATAAAAATATTCCATATATTCTTCGTTGGTCATTCCCGCCTTACTTATTAACTTATTCAATAAACATACACCAAGTGTTTTATTTTTATGTACAGGAATCGACAGGTGAATATCACTCTGGTCATTTATCAGGATATAATGACTCCTTTCAATGTGGTTCACTTGCCAGCCGCCCGCCCATTAGATACAAATTGATAGGCACTGTCAAAGCAATACCCATCTTTTCCAGTTCATCAGACACATACTCATCATCAGATCCCACGGGAACTCATATCTTTTGTTCCGGCAAACCAGCATAGCATAATTTTTGAACTTTTTTATTTGTTTCATTCTGTCGCAGTGTACACAGAAAATATGGTAATTTGTGAACCTCTTTGCCCTTTGCGGTGAATTTTTTAATAGTATCTTATCTATGGGATTATGTAGTCCGAGTTAATTCGACCGCAGGGATTATTTTCTCGGCCACGATCCATTTTCCCGAATAAACAAGAAGAAATGTTCTATTGACAAAACACATTTTTTTAAGAATCCAGCAATTAAAAAAACCCTATTTTCCTGCAAACTATTAAAGGTCCAAGATTTGAGCAATAGTGAAATCCGGGGTAATTAACAACATACACCAACACCCCCACACTTCACTCATACCGCAGCGCATCCAGCGGCCGCATATTCGCAGCCTTCCACGCCGGATACATCCCACCAACAAGACTTGTAACAATCCCAAACAACACGCCTGCAATGATATACAAAAAGTTAGAAGGCGCGAAAAAGTAGGAACTCTCCTTTAATATCAAAATATTAACAACAAACCCGCCGCCTAAACTTAAGACCCCCCCGACAAGACTGGCTGCGATGCCTAAGAATAGCGCCTCCAGCATGAACATTTTTAACACATCCTTACGAGAGGCTCCGACGGCTTTCATAATACCTATCTCCTTGGTTCGCTCCATTGTGGACATGAGCATCACATTTAAGATGCTGACGCCTGCGACAAGAAGCGAAATAGAACCGATTCCCATAAGAAATAGCGAAATAGAATTAAAAATATCGTCAATGCTATCCAATATCGAATTCGTTGCAAGTACATGTACAACCTCCTCCCTTTTATTGAGCCTTTCTTCGATCGCGGTTTTTACGATCTCAATATCATCTACGGTCTTGACCTTCATGATAACATTGTTGTATCCATCTTCCCTTTCATCGTATATTTTCTCATACGCCTGCGGTGAAATAAACACAGCCTGGTCCGGACTAATCCCGAAACCGAATCCTGCCTCCTTAAGTATCCCGACCACACGAAATTGTGAATCCTTCAATGTAACCTTGCCCCCGATGTTTATATCAAAATGCTTTACAAGACTTGTACCAACCACACAATCAGAAGAACCTGCCCTGAATATCTTTCCTTCTTCTACCTCTACCAACTGCAAAGCATCATTTTTATTGATGCCGTAAATATTTCCATATGTGGCTTCGCCTTTATATTCAACTTTTCCGGTACTTGCAAGTACCGGAATTACATACTCAACATTACTCACCTTTTTCAATTGGTCCAGCTGTTTTTCCGTAATAATAGACTCGCCATACGCCGGATATACAATAAGCTCATTTCCCACATCCCCAAGTGATTCGGACACTGACAACTTCAAACTATTCCCAAGGATTCCCATTGATGAAATTGCGATCACACCGATAATTATCCCGATAGCTGCCAAAACCGTGCGGACAGTATGCCTCGTAAGGTTCCGCCTGGCAAGTTCAATGTACATATTGCTCTTAAGACCTTTAATCAGACCCATTGCACACCTCACCGTCCCTGAGCCTGATATTCACATTCGAATATTCCGCAAGTTTTTGGTCATGTGTCACCACGATAATAGTTGTACCCTTCGCATTGAGATCACTTAGCAGGTCCATCACGCTTTTGCCGGTTTTAGTATCAAGATTACCAGTAGGTTCATCCGCAAGGATGATGGGGGGATTATTTGCAAGAGCACGTGCAATAGCCACTCTTTGTTGTTGTCCACCTGACAATTCGTTTGGTTTATGGTCTGCATATTCGGCTTCAAGATTTGCACGCTTAAACATTAAAAGTGCCTTTTCTCTTCGTACATCGGCCGGTGCATTGTTAAATATCATCGGCATCTCCACATTCTCGATCGCTGTCAATGCCTGTATCAAATTGAACTGCTGGAAAATGAACCCGATATTGTTCCTGCGTATCGCTGTTAGTTTATCATCATCCAGGGTAGAGATATCAATACCGTTAATTTTAACAGTACCCTCAGTAGGCAGGTCAAGACATCCAATCATATTAAGAAGTGTGGATTTCCCCGAACCTGACGGGCCCATAATGGTTGCAAAATCACCTTTATTTATCGACAGGTCTACTTTATTGAGTGCATATATCTCATTTGAACCAAGAATATATTTCTTGGTAACATTCTGCAATTCAACAATAAAATCCGACATAACAACACCACGATATCAAATCACTCACTTTCCTTGCGCTTTTTCCATGAATAGCCGATGATACCGATAATTGCAATTGCAGATATTACAATAGCACCTATAACAACAGGCGACATATCATTACTGCTACTGGAACCGGTAATAGGATTGCTTCCCAGATCAATCGATTCGGTGATCGAAATATATGCATTATCCGTATTCCTGAATTCTATGACAACAGGAACACTGGTTATATTACCGGATGATACACGTGCCGACAGTTCAAAACTGCTGAAATCATCTGCCTCAAGAGTGCCTATGAAATAGTTAGCATACGGCTGTACAGGTTCGATATCATCGCATTCGACTATCGATAGCATGACGTTCTTAGCATCAGTTGTTCCTACATTATTGATATCCCCTGTAATAGTACATTTAGTCCCGATATCCTTGATTTCAATTGCTGTCAGGAGAAGAGATGACTTCTCAACAACATTTGTCGTGGTGCTCACCCCTGCAGATTGGTGCAGGTTATCGCCATTAAAATATGATGCTGAAAATGACACATTCTTAACTCCCTGACTGGAAGCCATTGTGTCAAGAGTAAATGTTGCAGTCGATTTATTCCCTGCTGTGATGGTTCCGACAAATACCTCGGAAGGTGTGAAAACCACACCATCCCCGACAGGTTTTGCAATGACAGAGGTCACATCATTCGCTCGTATGTTCACGATATCAAGAGTGATAGTGGCAATTTCATTTATCACGGTCGATGGTAGGTTTGACACAATGAGTTTGAGATCCCTGTCATCGACTTTGACAGGTATCTTATAATTCAGGTCATACATATCGCTCCCGCCAACAAGTTCGAAGTTTAAGAAATGCACGCTGTTCTGTATGCCTTCTTTTGCCTTGATGTTAAAAGTCAATTGCAATGTATCCCCGGGTCCTATAAGTCCAATATTCGTATAAACGCTATCCAGTATGTCGATGTTGGGATTTCCCCCGAGGGTTGCACTCAAGATATATGCATTCATATCAAACGTCTTTTCGTCCTCACGGACATATATCTCACCGGTTGCCATGTTATTGAGCGATATTGTGACCGTACCCGAATCCCCGGGCATAAGAACGGCTGGTTCAACCTGATAGTTCAGGGCAACAGTCGGTCTTACGTCAGTATCTCCTGATGCAGGAATTGCGAAAATTGCCAGCAGCAGTAAAACTGCAACTGTTATGTGTGATATATAATTCGTTGTCAAGATGATCAACCAAATAAGTTGTATAATACAGATATAATGTACAGTCCAATAGGAATACCAACTGTGAGAATTGCATTTTTAGTTGACAGTTTGCGGGAATGCATGAGTCCGAATATCCATATATTGGCACTCCATAGCGTAAAAATGATACCTATTATAGTTGATGCCTGTATTATCGGATTTGACAATATAGACTGCTCTATAAGTTCCGGGTTATCCAGGGATATTTCGATTGTTGGGAGGACTATTGTCATTACGACCAGTCCAATGATACTGCTTGCGATCGAAGGAATAAAACCATATCCGACAAACTCAAGTACACGTTTAAATTCGCCTTCTCCCTTAAAGATCATCGATATTACATGAAATACCAGAGCGTATATCACCCACATAACAAAAACGACTATAAACGCTCCTGCTGCGCCAGCTATAATAATATATGACGTGAACTGTGCCGCATCACTTGGAAGATCAGCCATAATTTTTTGCGTCATTAATACTGCGTTTATGGCTCCAATAATCCCAATAACAAAAAGAATTGCCATGGGTGTTTTGAAACTGATGTCTTCATTCATCTTCATTTTAAAGAAGCTGTCCGGATTTGTAAGGACTTTTAACATATTATTACCTCTGGTGCCATGCTTTTATGCCTGATGTAAATTGGTTATATAAATAAGTATAGTTGTAGTTGTAATTTATCTTTTGGTGTTTAACACATCTGATGATTTTTGAGTATATTTAAACGAATTGTTAAAAATTAAACAAAAAAACCGTTTTCTTCCATTTGATACTATACTTAATCATCAAAGAAAAAAATCTCTTCTATCTTTGATTCGAACACTTTAGCTATGTCATATGCAAGTTTCAATGACGGATTATATTTTCCCTTCTCCAAAAAAACAATGGTCTCTCTCCTTACACCCACTTTTTCGGCAAGATCCTTTTGGGTCAGGTCGAACCTTGCCCTTAATTCCTTAATTCTAGTTCTCAGCTTAACTCACCCGTCTTATTATAGTACCATTTAAGGATCAGGAAAGCGTACAATCCGACAACCCACATCACAAAGACTCCATCACAAAAATCGTTGGATGGGGTCAACGATGGGAATATCTTCAAGATCTTAAGAAACATTATTATTGCAAACACATATGTCATCATTCCACAAGCACTGTACCCTGCCTTTTCCTTAATCCTCACACTTCGCTCATCTTCTAGGAAATCGTCAACTGGTTTTGAAGATATCCGCAAACCAACTACAAGTCCCATCAAACCACACAAAATTAAAATCATTCCGATAATAGCAATCGATTGAATAAATTTCAATATAAGTATTCCAACCAGAATAACTCCTAAACTGGCGCTCATAAATGTTAAAATTCGTCCATCTCTCCTGAATTTCATTCAAGACCACCCTTTTTTGTCAAAAACATTCCTGAAATTCTCTTGACCATTTCGTCTTTTTTAGTTTTACCTTTTAAAATTGTTTTTTGCATAATGTAATTTACAGAAAATCCCATTGCAGCAGCAGCCATCATATTTCCTCCTACCATATCACTATATGAATATAGGGCAACAGCAAAAATTGCAAAAATTGCACTCAATATCAAGTGTATCCGATTCGATTTTTCCATTATCAATCTTTCCCTTATTTAAGCTACTCTATATGAGTGTTAACTATATCTAACACTAAACTATTTAAGTTTTCCCTTTTTGTTAGAAATATACCACATGTGATGGGTGCATACACATTTACCTGACTTTGAAAGACATAAGAATGCGGGTTATTAAAAAAATATGGCGGTTTTCAATTATCTTTGAAAATCAAGATAAAGCCACGATTTATGGGATACTACCAATTATTTGATATACTGCTTTTTAAATGCAAAAATATTTTCCCTGGTCCCCACTACAGCCATAATGTCCCCTGTTTTGATAACTATTGAAGGAACAATGTCAGTAATGACTCTGCTATCACGTTTAATCCCGATAATTGTACATTCCACTGTGTGCCTTATGTCCAATTCTGCCACAGATTTACCAATAAGGTCTGACCCTTTATGCACATGATGTTTTTCAATTTCGATGCCCTCATAAAGCACGATACCCTCATCAATGTCTGCACACACACAATCCATGCATGTTGCAGTAATTTTAGCAAGCATTTGACCTGCTACAATTGACATGGATGCCACATAATCCGCTCCTGCTTTGTATATCTTGTCGATCGATTTCATCGAATTTGCCCTTGCAAATATGGTGGACTCAGGGTTTAGGCCGCGAGAGATAAGTGTTGCAAATATTACATCGGTATCACTGTTTAATGTAATTATCACTGTTGATGCAGTTTCCACTCCTGCTTCTTTTAGAACCTCTTCATCGGCACCATTACCTATCACATACTCAAAATTGACGCTCTCAAGTACATGTTCACTCATGTCAACAACCACAAAACGAACATCACTGTCCTTAAGTACTTCTACTATCTGCTTACCGACATCCCCATATCCGAGTACGATCAGGTGTCCATTTTCCATAATTTTATCCACCATTTATAATCCTGTATGTCAGTATTCACCGTGTTAAATTCTTCAATTTTGATAGTTGTTCCGTGGTGCCTACTGCAAGAAATACAGAATTGTCTTTTATAATATATTCGGTATGTGGATCAAAGGACAAACTGCCGCCTTTCCATATTCCCACAATATTTGCACCGGTTCGCTCGCGTATCGCAGCATTTCCTAAGGTCATTCCTAACAATGAACTCTTCGGGTATATCGGAAATTCTACAATGCTAACCCCTTCGAAAAACTCGGTTGTACCAGTCAGCCTGTTCACAAAGGGATCTAACGCTTTTTTGCCAATAAAACGACCTATCAGGGATTTGGGGGAAACAACTTTGCTTGCTCCTGCATATTTCAGATATTTTGCTTTGGATGCATCTTCAATTATTGCAATAACATTCACATCAGTAAGCTCGCGTGCTGTCAACACGATGTTTGCATTTTCCTCATCTGACTTGTTTACAATGACACCCCTCGCTGTATTTATATTTGAATTTTCAAGGACTTGCTCATCACTTGCCGAACCAAATACGCAGGGTATGTTCTTTTCCATTAATTCATGTATTAAGTGTTCCTCATCTTCAACAATGATAAAAGAAATGCCATGATCTTTAAGTTCATCGATCAGTGTCTCAACAAGCCGATTGTATCCACATATAATAATATGTTCGGTCATGCCTTCCGGTGCCTGTGTGGGTATATTTATCCTGATCGTTCTCTCAAGCCAGGGAGTAATCACAAGTGGAAACATAAGACCGAATATCATGAACACTCCGGATATCTGGACAAGTACGGAAAACATCATGCCAGCATTTGAAGTTAAGATTACATCCCCATATCCTACTGTAGTCATACTGCTTATGACCCAATAAATACCAGTTATAGGATTGGCATGTTCTAGCTGGTGTTCCGCAGTTGCCAGGTAAATGAATATAAAGCCATAAATAATCGTTAAAATAACCACCGTTGCAATATATACTATAATTGAATTGCGGCTTCCAAGTTTTGGAAATTTCATGGCATCATTCCTATTATAATATGGTATACGATATCGTATTATCGATCATTTTATAAATATATACTAACCCGCATCAGTTTTTTGTAACTTTTATTTACCGGTTTACTTTGCTACATCGGTTCTATCACAAAATGATTATAAATTTTACTTGCGGAGTAGTATACATGGTGTGATGTGAGACTGTCATTTATGATATATTCGGATTATGTAATACTTATAATATTTTTGCAAATGTAGGTCCGAATATCATTAATAAGAATGATGCAAGTACCATCAGCGAAAACGTTGCTGCAATCGAATCGGATAACCTTTGTGCTTTTGTTTCATCATTTGTGATGCGATGTAAAAATGATTGAGTGTAATCCCTGAATACATGTCCGCCGTCAAGTGGCACGGCTGGCAGGCAATTAAAAAGTCCTACATAGAAATTCAACCATCCGATCCACAAAAGTGTATTTGCTATCCAGAAAATACCTATCCCAAGCGGTTCAGCCCATCCGACGGATTGGTAAAACTGTGCAAATGTACCACTGAATCCCGGGAATCCTTCACCTGCAAAACCAGTGATCGGAAGTCCGAATATGATTATCCATCCGCTGACCTCATCCAGTCTTGAGGGTATACTTTTGAGCAGGCGAAGATATGTATTTGCAGGAAACTCACTGACTGCTATACCAAGAGATGTACTTTTTATACCGTCTGAACCATAAAATATACCCAGGAAACCTTTTTCGCCTGTTTTATCCGGGTATTGGGCAAGTTCGACAGCAAAATCGACCGTTGAACCCTGCTCAAGTGTTTGGTTTGCCGGCAGGACCTCAATATAAATTGTCTGGCCTGCCTGAGTGGAATTCATGAAAAAAATGAAATCTTCAGCAGAGTGCATAGATGTATTGTCAATTTTCACCATGTGCATCCCAATTTCAAACCCTGTATCCTCGGCAGGTGATCCTTCAACAATGCCTCTTACACGAACACCTATTATGTCTTCTTCTATATTTTCACCTGTTCTTATTTCATAGACTGAACTAACCATGTCTTTTGCAGCATGTACTTTTACAATGGAATTCGGTTCGATTGTGCTGGTGTACAAAATAACGTCATGTGCATTTTGAACAGATGTATTATCGATCTGTGTGATCACCATTCCTTCCCGCAATCCGGCATCGAATGCAGATGAACCTGATGTGACATTGACAACCATTGTGTCACTCATAGGTTCAATCGCTCCAAGAACAGGACCAAAGAATAACAGGAATGCTATAAATGCCACTACAAAGTTTGACATAACACCTGCTGCCAGTATACGTGCACGTTGGTTGCGGGTTGCAACTTTATCCGGATCAATGACGGTTTGTATTTCTCCATATTCATCTTTTTTTTTGCTGACCCCGAACAGTTCTTCTTCGTCAGGTTCGGCAAATCCTCCAATAGGTACAAGAGCAAACAATAGTCCCATTGATTTTACACGAATATCTTCCACTCTGCATAGAATGGCATGTGAGTATTCATGGACAACAAGCGTAACGATCAATGCAATGATTCCCCATGTGAACGGGATAAAGTCATTGACACCCGGAATTAAGAGTATGTTCTGTGGTTCATGGAATTTCCCGGGTTCTGGCATTGTGTTATCCAAAAAGGACGAGATCAGGACCATGTCAGAGAGTATTATTAACAAAAACATCGCAGCCATACCCACAAACATGAGTGGGATGCCAATATTTGCGAATAATCGCCAAAACTTTTTTGGTCGGGCAAGTGCATTAAGAAGGTTCTGCCCACGCGTGGTTCGTATCATAAGTACGGGACCGTATGTACTGATGTTATATTTTTCAAGTATGCCGCGCCTTTCAAGTATTGATACTATTACCCAGTACAAAAAAAAGATTGTTAATGCAATGGTTGTGTTGTTCAAATGAATTCTCCGGTCGAGTAATATAAATCGTGTTATCAATAATAAATAGAAGAAAATCAATGTCATTATGAATGTGTTGCTATAATGTTCACAGTATATATATAACTGCAGGGAGCGCTGATGAAGCACAAAAGATGTGCACATGCGCTTGCATTTATCAATCTTGCAGCATGTGAAATATGTGTTCATTTACGTTATCTGCTACCTGTGGGGTAGCCAGGTACTCAATTTCGCAGGAGGGAATGGATATGCGGTTTGTTATAGTTCAAAAGCCAGAACAAAAATGTAAGAGACTATAAAATCAAGCAAAAAGATTCATATAGTGTAAGGTGTTATTTGTAATTGAGAAAGGGGGGCTACCACCAGCGGTAGTGGAGGAAAAAATGAAATCATTTGCAGTGGTTCGTGCTGATGACGCGGACAAAGTGAAAATAGCTTTACATGATTTGGAACAGTATGGACATATGCGATTTTCATGCCAGCCAAAACGGATAGAACCGAATTATGCAGATTCTATTCTTACCAGTGTTATGGGAGTCCCGTTGAGGGACACTTGCAATTCAGCAGCACTGGTGGAACTGGAAAATCATGCAGGTGCGGCAATAAGCAGATTGAAGAAGATCCATCCGCCTGCACATATCATGATCGTAAGTCCAAGACATGAAGCATATAGTGAATTGATGGATAATTCTGAACTGTATCCGGATTTCGACAGGACATTTGAAAGTATCGAAAAACTGTGTTTATCTGACACGGAAGAAGTATAGTTCGAATATTGGTAATGTTATAATGCCTATTGTAGCATGAAATAATGATCATGTTAGTGTGCAGTTCATACAATATATCAGTGATTTTATAATATTTTTCCGGAAAGATCATATATACGGTCGGATCAAATCACACGATACAATTCTTTGAATTAGCTACCACGAGAAAATACTCGCTTGCGCTAGGATTAACCCGGACTACATAATTCTATGAATCATATACTATCAAAAAACAGATTGACAGGGCTATATGTTCTAAAATATGGGATTGAAAAGCATATGCCACAATCGTAAAGGAATAATCAGTTATTTTATTCCGAAACAAAGAAATTGATTTAATTTAAATACGATTAAAGCGGTTTTGAGAGGTATGGATAGTCTGTATTATGCGATATATAGGTTAATAAATGAAGTTTAATGGATAAACCATACTGATATCAAGGAGATACTTTAGTGAATAAGGACATGCTTCTCTGGGATGAGACCATTTTTAAAAATGATGAAGTGCTTGAACCTGACCATATTCCTGAGTATTTTGCACATCGTGGTACTCAATTGCAGGCGCTTATGTACAGCATGCGCCCGGCAATGCGTGGAATGCGGCCTATAAATTGTCTATTAACAGGTCCCCCAGGCACCGGAAAAACCACTGCCGTATTAAAAGTGTTTGAGGATATGGGGAGACACACAAATAATATTATATTCGTTAAGGTCAATTGCCAGATGGATTCGACACGTTTTGCAGTGATCTCCAGAATATACAAAAAACTGTTCGATGTATCTCCTCCATCATCAGGTGTTTCATTTCGCAAGTTATTTGAAAAGGTCACAGAGTTTTTAGTAGAATCCGGTAAGATTCTGGTCGTTGCACTTGATGATATTAATTACTTGTTCTATGAAGGACATGCTGATGAAATTCTGTATTCCCTTCTTCGCGCACACGAGCAATTATCAGGAGCAAAGATCGGAGTTATCACCATTGTCAGTGACACCGGAAAGATTTACCTGTTTGATCCGAAAGTAAGTTCTGTATTCTTACCAGAGGAAATTGATTGTCCAAGATATAATTACGGTGAATTGCAGGATATCATTTCAAACAGGATCAAGCATGCATTTTTCCAGAACGTTGTTTCTGATGAAGTACGAGATAAGATTGTTGATTATGTTGACCGGACAGGAGATTTGCGTGTGGGTGTAAATCTGCTTAAGCGTTCAGGATTGAATGCCGAACGTCGTGCAAGCCGAATAATAACTATAGAAGATGTTGAGAAGGCTTATGAAGCATCGAGATTGATGCATCTTTGTCGAAGCATCAAGTCACTTACACCCGATGAAAGGACGCTGCTCCGTTTGGTCGCAAAAGGTAAGAATGTACATACAGGAGAACTTTACAGATCGTTCCATGAGATGACAAAACTTGGTTATACACGTTTTTATGATATGGTGAACAAACTAAACACGATCCAGTTCGTTGATGCCAATTTCTCAGGTAAGGGTATGCGCGGGCGCACACGTATAATAAAGCCAAGATATGAAACACAAGACATACTAAAGTGTCTTGAATAATTTTTATAGTATCCTGTTAAATTATGATTGATATACCCGGTTTAGCAAAGTCAATCGGGAAATAAAGGTCACAAAAAAAGTAAAGTGGCGCAGTAAATACTGCGCATGTCAAATTATAATTTTTGCCGTGATTACATCATTGGAGGCATTCCACCCATACCGCCGCCCATGCCGCCCATTGCTTCCGGAGGCATTTCCGGTGCACTGGTTGATGCGATAATATCATCGATCCTCAGGATCATTACCGCTAACTCGGATGCTGCGTTTATCGCCTGTGTCTTGACTCTTAAAGGTTCGACAACTCCTGCTTCCCACATGTCAATGACCTCACCGGTGTAAACATTAAGACCTGCTGTCTTCACACCTTTCTCGTGCTGTGCACGAAGATCCATTAACATATCGATGGGATCAAGACCTGCATTCTCTGCAAGTGTTCTTGGGATTACCTCAAGTGCTTCTGCAAATGCCTTAACTGCCAATTGCTCCCTGCCGCTCAAGGTTGCTGCATATTCCTGAAGTCTTAATGCAACTTCAACTTCAGGTGAGCCGCCGCCTGCAACAAGTTTCTCGTCCTCTATTGCAACGCCCACGACGCGCAGTGCATCGTTGAGTGCACGTTCAATACTATCAATAACATGCTCGGTACCACCGCGAAGCAGGATAGAGACTGCTTTTGGATTGTCGCAGCCTGTTATGAATGTCATATTATCGCCGCCGACCTTTCGCTCCTCAACAAGTTTTGCAATGCCAAGGTCACTGTCTGCAATCTCGTCAAAGTTTGTGATAAGGGTTCCACCTGTTGCTCTTGCGAGTTTTTCCATGTCGCTTTTCTTTACACGCCTGATAGCAAATACACCTGCTTTTGCAAGGAAGTGCTGTGCCATATCGTCAATACCCTTCTGGCAGAACACCACATTTGCACCGCTGTCCACAACTTTGTTAACAAGATCTTTCAACATTTTTTCTTCCTGGTCAAGGAAGGACTGCAATTGGTCAGGTGATGTAATTGATATTTCAGCATCAACTTCTGTCTCTTTAAGTTCGATAGCAGAGGTTAGTAATGCGATTTTTGCATTCTTGATCTTGTTTGGCATGTTTGTATGTACACGCTCTTTATCGATGATCATGCCTTCGATCAGTTCAGACTTTTCAATACTGGCACCGGTCTTTTTCTCTACTTTGATATTATCCATCTCAACTGTATTTACATCGCCCTTATCGACAATACTGGTAACCGCTGATACTGCAATGTTTGAAAGCACCTCCTTTGATGCCTCTGCACCTTTTCCGGTCATTGCAGTCCCTGCAATATTGATAAGAAGTTCCCGGTCATCAATAGTAACATTTTTTGCAATGGTATCTAATATTTCGCCTGCTTTTTCGGATGCCATCCTGTATCCTGATGCGATCAGTGTAGGGTGTACATCCTGATCGATGAGTTCTTCCGCTTTTTTAAGGAGTTCGCCGGCAACTACAGCTGCGGTTGTTGTACCGTCTCCGACCTCACTGTCCTGTGTCTTTGCGACTTCGACGATCATTTTTGCTGCAGGGTGTTCAATGTCCATTTCTCTTAAAATTGTTGCACCGTCATTAGTAATTACTACATCACCCATACCGTCAACAAGCATTTTGTCCATTCCTTTTGGACCGAGTGTGGTCCTTACAGCTTCTGCAACGGCTTTTGCAGCCATGATGTTGTTGCTCTGTGCTTCTCTGCCTTTTGTTCTTTGGCTTCCGTCTCTTAAAATAAAAATTGGCTGTCCAGCCATTTGTCCTGCCATATGTTTTAACCTCCGGTCAAATAATAGATTATATGAAACCTGTGAATACAGGTCTTAGGTCATTTTAAATGTTTGTAGTTCTATATAACCGTTGCGCCATGTAACAAGTGTCAGTCACGTTAATGATCAAAATAACAATTAAAAAAGTATCCTATTATTCAAGACAATAACATGTCAAAAAATCCAATTATATATCGTAACAAGAAAATGCTACCTGCGGTCGCATTTACGTGGAGTACAAAAAGTTATACATTATGTGCAACAAGATAATCCGCGCAATACCTGAATTGCCACACACTAAATTATAAACTATATACTACGAAAAAAGGGAAAGTGTACACTCACTTTACGATTGCTTTTGACGAACGTTTCATGAATCGCCTTTTACTACCTGCAGATGTATATCTTTGCATCGGTCCTGAATGTGCCTTATTCGCTGCCTTTTTTTCGACCTTGATCGTTCTGCCTTTTCGTCCTTTGATCTTTACCCATTCAGTACTTCCGGTTTTGCCCATTATTAATCCTCGTTAAATAATTTGAATAACTTTATTTTTAAATTATGAACTGAAATGTTGTGAACTATATTATCTATTGAGTTCCCTAAAATGTGATGCTCATAATTAAACCTTGCGGGGATTTCATGTCCGGATTTTCATGGCATCAATATTGTGGGAGAAGTGAAGTCGCCTTCGTAGCGTTCGATGGATATGTAGGGGTAAGCTATTGTAAACTGTGGATTGTAAAGAAATATTTCATAGCAAATTGAATTTGTAAAAATATGCACACAGAATAAATCCGGACATTAGCGAAAAGCTCTTTCTTATGTATAGATCTGAACAGTTTTCAAATTCCCCTCTCTAACTTAAAATCGACCTCAATCATTTCCTTCAGCATGTCCTTGAACCCTGTCATTTCTAGTGTTCTCTGGGACTTTCCCGTTAAATTCAGGTGCCAAATCTTTACCTGGTGCCCCAATCTGACCTTAAC
>JBQVLY010000009.1:0-24204 GCA_052361065.1 Methanosarcinaceae archaeon
GGAATGTGCCGCGCTCTCGCGCATGTGGTAGCACCATTTTCATTTCAAACTCGTTAAACCGCAAATGCCACAATAAAACTGTGCAATGGCTAAATAAATATAATATAATATAATAAAATAAAATAAAACCAACCAAAATTAAAAATACCCGATGCTTATCATGCTGGAAACCTTAATAGGTTAATCCAACGATTTATTGATACAATAGGGTTCAAACACCCATTATAAATGGGAGTGCACTTATCCTACATGCAGGAATTTATGGATATAAACAACAAATTTCAATGGGATATAAAATGAACAAAAATACCCGACTAATACTGGCACTTGATGTTACAGACAGAGAAAGCGCACACAGGATCGCCCGGGACGTACATGAATATGTAGATGCAATTAAAGTTGGCTATCCGCTTGTCCTTGCAACCGGACTTGGTATTTTCAACGACCTTTCACAATACGCGCCGGTAATCGCAGATTTTAAGGTTGCCGACATTCCTAATACCGACCGCCTGATATGCGAGCAGACATTTAAAGCCGGCGCGGATGCCATTATTGTCCATGGTTTCACGGGGCATGACAGCCTTGATGCGTGTGTGGAAACCGCACGCGAGAGTGGAAATGGAAAAGATATTTACGTAGTCACAGAAATGAGTCACCCCGGTGGTGTCGAGTTCTTCCGCCCGGTTGCAGGATTAATTGCAAAAATGGCACTTGATGCAGGTGCGTCCGGTGTTGTGGCACCTGCAACGCGCCCGAATCGTGTAAAGGAGATACGAAGCATAATTAGCAGTGAACTATCCATAATCTCGCCTGGTGTAGGTGCACAGGGCGGAAGTGCCGCAGATGTAATAAAAGCGGGAGCCGATTGGGTAATTGTCGGGCGGAGCATCTACCAGGCGGATTCACCAAAGAATGCGGCTGCCGGGATTTTAGCAGATATGCAGGATTGAAGATAACAGGATACGATGTGCCTGTGATGAGAAGTGGTTCTGAATCGTGATGAGCCCTATGAGTTCTGAGGCGCCCGATTTATGAGACTTTTAAATATATTCTGGAATCAAAATAAGGAGGTAGAATATGAGCACACGTGAGTATATGCTTGGCAACGTCGCGATAGCGCAGGGAATTGTAGAAGGAGGCGCACAGGTTATTTCAGGATATCCCGGCACCCCCTCATCCGAGATCATTGACACGCTTTCAAGAATGGACGATAGGAACTTTTATGTTGAATGGTCAGTTAATGAAAAAGTTGCAATGGAAGTAGCAGCAGGCGCTGCATGGACTGGCGTGCGTTCTGTAGTCATCATGAAGCATGTAGGACTTAATGTTGCAGCCGATCCTCTGATGACACTTGCATACACTGGTGTAAAGGGAGGCATGGTCATAATCGTTGCAGACGACCCGTCATGCCATTCATCCCAGAACGAGCAGGATTCCAGAAAGTATGCTGATTTTTCGCTTGTTCCATGTCTGGACCCGTCCACTATACAGGAAGCAAAGGACATAATCCCTTATGCTTTTGAACTATCCGAGAAGTTCGGTATTCCCATAATATTCCGAACTACAACCCGAATATCACATGGAAAATCCGATGTAAAGCCGGGTGAAGTGGTTGAAAACAGACCTATGGCACGTTTTGAGAAATTAGTGGACAGGTGGGTGATGCTTCCAAAAAATGCACGTGTCCGGCATCTTCATCTTCTTAATATCCAGGATAGTATTGCAAGTGAACTTGAAAAATCTCCTTGGAATGAACTTACAATAAATAATGACCCTCAATCAAAGATAGGGGTTATCGCATCCGGAATTGCTTCTGTATACGCGAAAGAAGCTATTTTGAATATCGGGCTTGATGCATCATTCTTGAAGATCGTTACCTACCCTGTTCCCAAAGGTCTGATAAAGAAAATGCTTGAACATGCGGAAACTGTTCTTGTAATAGAAGAACTGGAACCTGTTGTTGAGGACAGGGTCAAGATAATCGCAAATGAGATCGGATCTGATGCCAGGATAGTCGGAAAAACCGGCGATTTTGTTCCAAGGATTGGTGAATTGAATGTTGAACTCTGTGAGTATGCAATAGTAAATGCCTTTGGAATTACGGAAAAACCAAATATGGCAGCTTCGATGGTGGATGTGGGAGATTTGGTAAATATTGCAGACATTGAACTTCCGCTCCGTCCGCCTGCTATGTGTCCTGGATGCTCACACAGGGCTGTATACTATGCAATGAAGAAAGTATTCGGTAATGATGCAGTGTATCCGAGCGACATTGGGTGCTACACTCTTGGTGTCCAGAGTGGTACTGTGGAAACCACTCTTTGTATGGGTTCCAGTATTACGCTTGCATCCGGGATTTATCATGCGGGGGAGCCACGTCCGATCTGTTGTTCGATCGGGGATTCTACTTTTTTTCATACCGGAATGAACGGACTTATGAATGCGGTTTATAATAAAGCGAATATTACTGTAACTATACTTGATAATCGTATAACTGCTATGACAGGTCACCAGCCGAATCCGGGTATGGGTAAAACTGCAACCGGAGATACGACAGTTGACATATCAATAAAAAAACTTTGCCAGGGTCTTGGTGCGAAGTTCGTAGAGGTTGTTGATGCCTATGATTACAAAGCAACAAAGGAAGTGTTCAAGCGTGCAAAGGAGTACGTTGGTACATCTGTCGTAATTGCGGAGCAGGCATGTGTAATTGATGCAAGACGTGCGGGTATCAGGCTCAAACCGTATATGATCGATGTTGGGAAATGTACCGGTTGCAAACAATGTGTCAAATTCGGTTGTCCTGCGATTGAGTTTGATACTAAAAGCAAACATGCAAAGATCACTGCTCTTTGCACTGGATGTGGGGTATGTGTTCATGTATGTAAATTCGGTTCAATTTCGGTGGTAGAACAATGATTACTGATACGGAAAAACTGGAACTTGTAATTTCCGGTGTTGGTGGACAGGGTGCAATTCTTGCATCTGATATTATAGGAAAGGCTGCGGTTTTGAAAGGTATTTCTATTCGTGCTGCAGAAACCCACGGAATGGCTCAGCGAGGCGGTTCGGTTGTAAATCATATCAGGCTGGGGTGCGAATTGGGTTCAATGATCCCGCTGCATGGTGCTGATGTACTTCTTGCACTTGAACCGATAGAAGCATTGCGGTATATTGATCTTCTTTCCGGCAATGGTGTGGTCATTGTCAACACAAAACCTGTTTGGCCTGTAACAGTGACGTCAGGCGGGAATGATTATCCAGATGTATCTGTAATTATAGAAGTTCTCAAGTCTACTCATAAATTGATAGCATTCAATGCATCTGAACTTGCAACAGAGGCAGGACATCCCCAGACAATGAATGTTGTTATGGTTGGTGCAGCATCTAAATATTTGCCAGTGGGTAAGGACTTATTGATCGATTGTATAAAAGAAATGGTTCCGCCAAAAACAGTGGATATTAATATTAGGGCTTTTGAATTGGGAAGGGAGCAGGTACCAAGTCATAATAAGTGACAGAGAATGTCGGTATTGTTAACCGGCGTACTCAGACATTTACCATAATATGTACACACTGTTTGCAAAGAGCAGCGCCATGCATGTTATGTTGTTCAATTAAAGCATCGTTTCAGGTGGGATCTTTCAGACAGACTCTAAATCATAAGCAGCCCTTTTTGCCAGTCATTGATTATCTTGACTGCCGTTCTTGTTTCATCCACCTCAGCCTTTTTCATCAGAAAGTTATTCTGTCTGCCAATGAGTTCAAGCACCTCATAGGAATTCTGTTTCTCTATTGTAATATTGTAGAAAGAATCCAGAATTGTATTATTTTCAGCGTATATTTTCTCTATTATTGTCATGGCCACGCCGATGGGGTCTTGCAGGTGTGTTGCATCCTTCACTGCAAGCAGGCCCTGCATATGCTCATCGTTCTCGCCAAAAGGAATCACCCCGGGTGTATCAATAAATTTGATACGCGAACCTGCATTAATATGCTGCACTCCTTTTGTGTGGCCTGATATTGAGGATGTGCCAGCTCTGTGCCTACCGGTCACGGCATTGATCACTGATGATTTGCCTGTATTGGGATAGCCAAGGGATCCAACCAGTATTTCGCCTCCTTTCTTGTTGGCGGTTTCAAGGATTTTATGTCTTAAGATCGTTGTTCCGGACCTGTCCTTGCTGGACACAAAGACTGTGGGTGCAATTTTTGACAGGCGGGATTTTGCTTTCTCAAGGGTTTGTTTTGATACAAGATCGCATTTGTTGAGTACAATTATAAACGGTTTCTTTGCACGCGCTATATCACGCTCAACTTCGCTGTTTCGTGTTTCGTCGGGAAACCGGGCATCTATTACTTCAAGAAGGATATCGGCTTTTTTTATTACATCCTTTGATATTTTCTTGTAACTTGCCATATTGGGTGGTATGTTGTGTTAGGCTATAAGGATGTGCAGTGGGGTGGTATCTGAAACGGCACTTTATTACTCTCAACTGACTGGATAATTCTAATAAGTTTCTTAGCTGTAGCACATCCTGCATTATTGTAGTGCTTCCCTTCACCCGGATTTTTCTGAAAAGATGAACCTATTACAGGATTATTTCTTTTAGTTTCCTGTACGGCCCAGCCCAATGCACATCTCAATGTACTTGAACCTCTCTTATTCGATCCACCGACAATCTCCTTGTTTCCGGATTGTTTCATTTTAGGATCCAAAACCCAAAAAAGGGATATAAATAATAAATCATTTGAATATTTATATATTTGTAACAGAATTGCCCAATGATATTTATATGAGTAAAGGTAATGTGGCAAAGTCAAGTTAAATTTAAAGAACACACAATTTCAGTCCGGTTTCCCCTATGTTTATAAGCACAAACCCACATTAATCAATAGATACCCATGCCAGACATCCTGATTAAAAACACGAAAGTATTTTTCAACAACTATCTCCAGCCTGCCGAGATTACGATTGAGGACGGGAAGATTGCAAAGATCGCAAAAGACATCCATGTATCAAGCATTGACCATATAATCGATGCAGGTGGCGCGCTCACTCTTCCTGCGGGCATTGACGTGCATGTGCATTTCAGGGACCCCGGACTCACACATAAAGAGAACTGGTATTCAGGCTCTTGCTCTGCGGCTGCGGGGGGGATTACTACTGTCATTGATCAACCAAATACAATACCACCAACCGTTGATAAAAGTTCATTCAAGGAAAAACACAAGGCTGCAAGACGGAAATCCATTATAGATTTTGGAATTAATGGCGGGGTTACTGGAAATCTTACCAAGCTTCCTCAGTTGTGGGAACTTGGAGTGACAGCGTTTGGCGAGATATTCATGGCAAAATCCACAGGCGAACTTGATATCGATGATGAAACACTGGATAAAGCGCTCGCTACTATAAAGCAACTCGATGCTATTGCCTGTATCCATGCGGAGGATGAGACAATCCGACTTGAAAGGGCAAAATTGCTGAAAAATGACATGTCCCCTGAATCACATTCCAAAGAGCGCCCGAATGCCTGTGAGGCGTTTGCGGTACAAAAAGCGGTTGAATTGATCACATTACACAATACGCGCGCCCATTTTTGCCATATAAGCACGCGTGAGGCTCTTGGTGTTATCAGGCAAGAAAAATTCATTGCGCGCGAGCAAAAAAGACAATCCGGCATTACATGCGAGGTTGCACCGCATCACCTATTCCTGACAAATAAAGACTGGGCACGGCTGGGTTCGTATGGCAAAATGAACCCGCCGCTTCGAAATCGCATGAGTATTAAGGCGCTTGTAAACTCAGTGAATGATGGGCTGATCGATATGGTGGCATCCGACCATGCACCCCATCTTGAATTTGAGAAAGATGTAGATATAAAGAGTGCACCATCGGGTGTGCCGGGTGTAGAAACCCTTATGCCACTCATGCTTGCTGCTGTGAAGAAGAATTTGCTTCCACTTAATCGCATGATTTATGTTACAAGCAAAAATCCGGCACGTATATTTGGTTTTGATCGTCTGCTAAAAGGCAGCTTTGAAGAAGGGTTTGATGCCGACCTGATAATCGTAAACCCATGCGATATGCGCCCGATTAATGGGGATTTGCTGCACAGCAAGGCTGGGTGGACACCTTACGAAGGTATTGACGGTATATTTCCACAAATTACAATCTCTCGCGGTGAGATTGTGTGGGACGGGGAAATTATTGGCAAGCAAGGGCGTGGCAAATTTTTGGAAGGGCACGGAAAACCTTTGAAAATAGGGTAGTCACATTTTGTAAATTGTGTATGCGTAACCCATAAACTCTGTTTAACTTATAATAAAGAATACATTGAACTCTAAAATAAGGGACATGCGATTAAGCAACTTTTGTCTTTAGGTACTAATATATGGATTGAGTATCAAATCCTATTAAATGTTGAGAATGAAGTGTATAATAGGGACAAACCGATATATTCAGGATTTGACACTATATACTTTCTGATTTATGCAACCATCTGACAATTTTTTAAAAACTGATAAAATGCTAACAGGAATACAGCAATTCCCGCTCTTTGATTTTGTTTATGTTGAATCTATCTGAAACTACACCGTTGCTCACTATCGATTTGTGTTATGATGTAGCAATTAAAAGTACGTTATATCATAAAATTATCACGAAATATCAAAAAAATAAGCATTCTCTTGTATGCGTTTAAAGTTATAACGGGAGTCGCTGGTGTTTTGCTGAATCAATATCCCTGTATTTTGTGAAATTAATCCCATCTCCTGTGAAATTGTGATCAGATTTTAATATACTTGAATCATCTACAAATCCCATATTTTTAATATTCTCCGGAATTATTGATGGAAGAGAAACTATGACAATTAGTCCTACGAGACAGGAGAAACCAAATATAAATAAACAATAATGAAAAAACTTGTCTTTTTTGCTATATCTTATCAGATGACGTATTCCTATTTTGTTGTAATAAAAATCCAGACTAAAATATGAAAATAGACCTATGACAATGATTACAGTGAGTACATCTATAACTTCAAGATAATACAAGCCTTTTACATCTGCCAAAAACATTAGTCCAACAGAACTTAAAATAATCCAGAATGTATGGAATCCTGCTTTGTTACTGTTTGTTTTAGTCCTCTCATCAGGAAGAAGTTCTTTCTCCGATATATTTGCTGCATATATTCCATAAGCTATTGAAAGGAGACCAAACAAAACAAAATCACTCATGAGAAAACAGATTACACTGCTATCACTATAGATGCACTCAATAATTCCAACAAGAATCAACATTATCCCTGCTATCAGTGCTCCTCTAACCAATGCATCTTTCTTGTTTTTAATTTTCATCCCACACCACCTTTCCCGCATAAATAAAAATAACGGAGTCAGGTCATTGACTCCGCTACTTTTATTAGCTCCTCTTTCGCAAGTGTGCCAGACAGCGAATAACTGATGTCATCAACACTCAACTTAAGCGTGTTCATACCGAACATGGACGTAAACTCTCCGTCAGCACCGTTGATGCTCACCATCTCTGGCTCACCCATCTTCGATTCGGGTTGTTCCATATCATCACTGAGCCATTCTGTGAGATACAATCGCTCCTGTCCGTTTATGTATAGTAACGATACCGTTTTCTGCTCACCGCCAAACACCATCGTATGGCTGAATTCGTATCCATCAGGCAAATATGAAGGGGTTTTCACATCGAAACTGACATTGGCCCTTGCTTCTTCAAGCGTCATCTTCTCAGGCATCCCCTCTTCAAGTGATGTCTCCACGACCTCAGCGCCTTCCGGAATCTCGAATATAAACACACTGTCCTGAATACCGGTGTTAAACGTTACACCCTCATATTGAATTTTTACCATGGGATTGCCGTCCTGATCGTACATCTCCACCCCGAGTAGCATCCAGTTTTCGCAATCGACCCACACACATGTCTTAGAAAAGATTTTACGATTAGATTCATCTTTGGGCGTTGCCTCGATCACATACGTGCTGCGGCCATCAAGTTTCTCAGTGCCTTTGAAATATATATCGTTCTCATCCATAAGATCCTTGATAATTTTTGTATAATCCATTTCAAAGGCATCATTCTCCGGAAGTGTCGTCTTAGTTACCTGATTTTTGGCAGGGTCGTATGTCCACATCATGTTACCATTCCTGACCATTACCGTGCCTGCAAGTTCGGCTGGCTCGATTATTTCGGAGCGGGTTTTGTCCGGCATTTTATTCATAATATTTATCCGAGAGGTTTCGTTTTCGCCGCCAAATGATGACGTCATGACCATTGTGGCTGAAAAGTCATCTATGCTCTCCTGCTGCGCTGTCATCTTTGCAGCGATCTGTTCTGCAGACATCTGGTCGGTGCATCCTGCAATCAACACGATTGCAAGAACCACCAGAACTGCTGTTATTTGTTTCTTCATCTGTATTTCATCTCTTTTTGTTGTTTTTATTGTACGTGGTCAAGTTACGTTGTGGTTGTTGTACATAATACATAAAGTTGGTTCTCTATTTCTAACTTTATGTTAGATATATTAAACATTATAGCATAAATAGATTTCGAATTTTAAAGATGTTGATTCGAATTTCATGTCAGTAGATTTAGGTTTGAATTTACAACAGGAAGAGATTACCCTGAAGACTTTCTCACTTCAGGGTGCCGTAAGATATGTGGCACATGTGCTGTTCGGGATATCTTAGCATCCTGATGCTGTTTGGAATGGTAATCGGTGTAATACAGACAAGTTTTTAAGGAATACCTCCCGTCATAGGCATCTTCTGTATCTATTAATTAAATATCCAGTCGAGGCCCCGATTAGTGCGCCCAAAATTGCTGACAAGAACAAGCAGCAATAAAACCCAAAAGAATACAAGGTCGGAGTTGGTGGGATAATACTCACAACTTTCCCCCCCCATACCACCATAGGAAAGGAATGTACGAACCTGCAATCCCAAAAACGCTTCCAAGTATCGCACAATTTTTCCATTTATTCATGACCACTCCATTAGGGTCACTTGATTCACTTGAACTCATACACCACAGTCACCTGTGCCGAAACCGTCACGTCTCCCGGCTGGATCTGCGGACCTGCACCCATATCATCTGCCACAGGGACTTCCATCTGGTAACTGGTCTCGTAGCCCATGTGCATTCTGTACGGCGAAAGCTGCGATCCGGTTGTTGAGATCTCAACAGGACCCACGATCTGCACATCCATCGCATGTGCCACAGACACTGCATCAGCCTTTGCTTTCTTTACAGCATTTGCGATAGCCTCGTCCCTGAGTTCGGTCTGCTGCTCATCGCTCACCGTGAATGTCACATCATTGATCTCATTTACTCCTGCCTGAA
The DNA here is from genome assembly GCA_052361065.1 of Methanosarcinaceae archaeon. GTDB lineage: Archaea > Halobacteriota > Methanosarcinia > Methanosarcinales > Methanosarcinaceae > Methanovorans. Next base: position 9,375 of record JBQVLY010000009.1, read on the forward strand.
GCGCGACATCGATCACATCTCCGATCTTTTCAATATCCCTGACCGTTATGGTCAGTGAATTACGCACCTGAAAACCAGTAAGTTGTCGATCATCGTCCCTCCAGTTGTATTGTGGCCATACTCGATAACCAGACGTCACTGCATCATCCTCTGATATTCCGATCCCGTCGAGTGCAACAAGCACTGCGTCCATCTTTTTTACATTCTCATCGCTTGCATTTTTTGCATCCTCTGCCTGTGTCAGTACCGCAAGCCTGAGTACAGCCTCATCGGGAGGTGTGTCAACAGTGCCGTGTCCTGATACGGTAATCACATTCTTCTGCTGTACTATAGATGCATCCGATCCCCAGAATCCTGCCGAGGCGAGCCCCGCCGAAACCACAAGTCCTGCAAGCAGGAATACGGTTATCCATCTTGTTCTATTGTTCATGTTACTTCCACCTTCTTTTTTTTGACAAATATTTTTATTTTTAGTTCAATTACTGTAAAGGATTTGATTTCTATTAAGATTTACTTAAACTACGAATCGATTTGCAGTTATTACCGGAGTACGATCTACCGGATTAGTGTTTTCCAGTATTCAATTAGAAGTTTCATCCGGTTACAGCGCACTTATTCTGCATTTATTGCAGCATGTACATCGTTTCAATTCGTGGTGCAATACCAAAATCCATGAATATCACTTCTTATCCCCCGGCATTTCAGATAAATACGTGTGCGGGCAGAACAAATAATAGATTCGCTAATCATCCCAACCCAAGTGCGGATACTGGATTTCTGGTGTGACAGACCTCATTATGATTTTCTTTTCAGGAAGATAGATGCCATTCCCAGTGTAATAAGTGTTAATACAGGAACAATAAATGGTACCTGAGGTGCACTCCTATCGTTAATAGAATTATCATATATCTGGTTTTCAGAGTAATTTGCTACGATGCCTACCTCATTATCGGTTAGGTGACTATCACTTATTGTGTTGTTGTTGCTGGAATCCCCAAGGAACTTGCAGTATTTGAAGTCCGCGGTTATAATGTCGGTATTCACCGTTTTATTTTTGGAAGGATCAAGAAAAATACCATAAAATTTGTTTGATCTTGCAGTGTTATTCTTAAGTGTATTGTTGATAGAAGACTTAAGATAGATACCATGACCACTGTTTGAGTTTGCAATGTTGCCCTCCAGCATATTGTTACTGGATTCATTCAGATAAATGCCGTGATTATTGTTCGAATTTGCAATGTTAGTGATCAGCGCGTTGTTGTCGCTGTAATAATACAACATAATACCATGATTATTATTCGAAGCATTGTTACTGTTTAGCACATTGTTGCTAGAAAATTCAGTTAGGTAAATCCCGTGTTCAGAATTATTCAGAACATTGTTATCGCTTACTGTGTTGTTCTTGGATCGATCAAGATAGATGCCAGATTTATTGTTCGAATTTACAGTGTTAGCGATCAGCGTGTTGTTGCTGGAATGGCTAATGTAAATGCCACTTTCGCCATTTGAAGCACTGTTATTGCTAAACATGTTGTTATTGCTGTAATAGTCCAAAAGGATACAACAGTAATTGTTCGAAACATTGTTATCGTTAAACGTGTTGTTATTGCCTGCAAACATAAGGATGCCATCGCGATTGTTAGAGGCAGTGTTACTGCTTAGTGTGTTGTTGCTGGATTCCCCCAGAAAAATGCCAATAAAGTTGTTCGATGCAGTGTTATTGCTCAGCGTGTTGTTGCTGGATTCCTCCAGAAAGACACCTACGGTGTTGTTAGATAATTTATTGTCAGTAATGATGCAATCATGAACCCCATCGAGATGGATACCAGAAGTTTCACTATTTTTAATAGTATTATTTGCGCCTGACAAATTAAAGCCACTGACAGTTACGTTGTTTGCAGTCACATGAAAGACATGATCATTCAAATCGGCGGCCAGTACAATTGTATCAATATTTCCAGATTGTGAGACTATGGTTAATTTCTTATATATCTCTACATTTTCTATATATGTGCCACTGTATACAAGGATGGTATCTCCTTCACTTGTATGGTTTACAGCTTCCTGTATCGATTTATAATCTACTGCACCGCTGTCGCTCACCGTGATTGTTTTCGCTTCAACAGCATCCGCTGCCATCGTCATAAAAACGAAAGCTATTGCAAAATAAATTTTAATTCTCATATACATCACCTTTTTCACCGTTTATCATTCCTCATGCGCCGTAAACCTAAAAGCGCCTACCCAAGTGCATGCAGCTTTTGCCCATGCTCAAAGGATCAATGTCCCTTTCAGATTTCACGCTTCTGTCTTAGCACCTCACTTGTGGTAAAAATGACTCAATCACCTCACCATTACGCCGTCATGAACCCGATTAGATAATATTCATTGCCAACTTTGATAGTATGTGAGCCCTTTTCAGTAATATAATCTATCGTCCGCCGCCATTCATCAGGACGCATTTTTACGATACTCTGGCTTGTTATCGCTTCTTTGAGTGCAGGATATTCGTTCAATTCTTCTTCCGTCACAACAGCAAACTCATCGGGAACTGTCTGCAATCGTTCGGCATCTATCGCTTTGGAATTAATATGGCTGTACGCACCCCATGCGAAGAAAACGGTAGAGATCAGGAATAATGCTGCAAAGGATATGGCAAACGCCTTTACCACAAAACCACGCGATCGTTCTTTAGATACCAGTATTCCAATGCCAAATAGTATCAAGTAGACCAGCAGCATCAAATAGACCGACTGGGGTGGATGTATACCTCTTAAAATATAGCCGCTCAGGTAAAAGGAGATTATGCCTATGGCAAAGAATATGAGATACTTGTTTATTTGTTTCATGTTACCTCTTTACTTATTTTCCACACATTTCATTTGGTTTTTAATCGTATTTTATCCAATTATCTTCATTCCCACGGACAAAAAAGCAGCACTACTGCCAGTAACATTGCCAGCAGCAGTGCACTTAATTGTATTTATCACTCATGTTGTACTCATTTTGAGTCAATCACCTTCAATTAAACATCTTGGTATGGGTCAAACTCAGTGATTTCCATTAAGCATCAAATTGTGATAATTGCTTCATTTTCATCGTTTTCAGGTACACCAACAAACCTGAAGATGAAAACGTAATCAATAATAACAATTCAATGAAATTTTTTGTCAGATGTGTAACAGAACTTATTGCTATATTATTTTGATTGAAATTTGCAAGAATCCCGGCATGCATGTTAATCAATACAATAACCGAAGCCAGAAGTAATAATATAGATGCGGTTACAGTCGATAAAAGAACTCTATTCAATAACATTTTCTTTTTATAAGCCAGCAAAACCCCTATAAGCATCATAACTGAAGAAATGCTCAGTGCTGCAAATATACTATCTTCAATATACTGTATCCTTCTTTTAGCTTTTTCATTTCGCCATGTATCTATGGTCTCGGGTGTGATGGGATAGCCAAATTTGTTTATATAATTATTATAATCATGCAAAGTAGAATTATAGCCACCGCTTTGATAGTGCTGCTGGCCAGGGAATAATTCCTTTTCGTATAATTGGTTGGCCTGATCCATTTGATCAATAGATATATAAGGCCTGTTAACTTGAGTTCCAGAATTCGATAAGGAATCGAATTGGGGGTTAATAGACAGAAATGCCGCTGGTACGAATAACATAAGTCCGATCACTATTAGAGAATAGCTAAACATGGGATTCATCGAGCGTTTCGTTGATTTCACAATCACAATAACCAGCGATTTTAAAGACTTTACAGTTTCATTTGTCATCTTACTCAACCTCTTACTGAACAATCTCATATTGTCAGTTGCACGCTGCCAGAAAATTTTAATTATACCGAAATGCGAACTGGATTTAGCAATTCGATTTTTAAGATATCCAGATCCCCTTGAACAAATCTCAACAAGGTATTTGTATGAACGGGTTAAAAAAGATTTTACTGAAAAAATACAACAACTTATTAGATGTACCAGCGACTCTACGAATAGTTTTAAAGCAAAGCCCACTTCGTTCTCTTTTTCAGAAACGTTATGCTCCACTTTTGATAAATGTGGGAGAATAGTTTCTACGTCCTCAATTCCTTTATCGGAGAGTTTGTATCTTTTTAATTCGTCTTGTTCTACTAAATAATCCAGTTTTTTTAAATGAAAACTCAATTGTCCGGTTTTACATTCGGTAATTTGCATAAGATGTGTAAAAGACAGTTTATCTTTGTACAGGTTCCTGACAATAGTTGCCCTTATAGGATTGGAAAGGATTTTTAATAGACGTTCTTCAGATTCTTCATCCATTTTATCACTGCCATTTCATTTTAGTATATAATTTATAGAATTATATAGTCCGGGTTAATCCGAGCGCAAGCGAGGATTTTCTCGTATATCAATGACATCATCGGTAAGACATATATAGATTTTTAGCAAAAGTTATTGAAAACGCACATCGTCTAACTGGAAAATGTTTTCCAATTTTTATTGGAAAAGCATGATTTACTTTGTTTATGATTTTTTTCTGCATTCTTTTTCCATTAATTCCAGCATTATGCAGCATTTTCATTACTTTTGACCTTAATTTCCATTTGACGATTGTTTCTTCCCCTTCCCACGATAAACGAAACGGTTGCATCATGACTCCATTGGGATACACCTGGGGCGTAGACTAACAATTTCATCAATGTGCACAAATCCATGACAATTGAAACTGTGTCAAAAACAGGTAAATAGATTGAACCGGATGCATCAGGTGTGCCATGTACAATTGTTTGGATTTATCAGAATCTTTAACGTTCATTGGCTGTCCTCCAATCCACCTTCCTGTAAACAAGGAAGTAATACATCACAGCACCAACAAAATTCACAAAGAATATGGCAAGGCACCATATCAGTTTATCATATTCGCCACTACAGGGAAACTTTTCCCTTGGTCTTTGCAGGCAGTCGATAAACATCCCAATCAAGAAGCCAAAAATTGCTACAACAATAATTGCATAGATGACGAAAAATACAAAAGATAATCCCATCATTATTAATTCTATAACATGAGTTTCGGACAATTTGAAAATCACTGCCATCTTAAACTTTACCACCCACCAATTTACAACTTAAACCGCACAGCTCGCCTCATATTATGAACATTCAACATATATAGTGCACAAAGACCTTTATAAAGTTTCCTCATTAATTCCGCTTCTTTTAAATTTATTTCCAGTTTAATAACACTATTTTTGCAGTCAACAAAAACATTCCAGTCAAACTAAAAAATTGATTTGAACAACGTCAACAACTTGTTTTTCATGACAGAGGCATTTGTCAAAAACAGCTTGCATAGAATGATAAATGACATTTTAAAACATGTAGAATTCAATTCTGTATCAATTTTGTACACTTGATCTTTGTCCAAATTTGTATTCCACCGGAGGTATACCGTGAATGTACGAAATTCAAAGACGCAAACAAGCGAGAAGCGTACAGACAAAGACCTTACCCGTCAATGGAATTCCACAGATTGGAAGAAAATAAGGTCCAATGTTAACAGGCTACAGACCCGGATTGCAAAGGCAACACGCGAAGGAAAAATAAATCTTGTTAAGCGACTCAAACAAGACTTTCATACTTCGCATACCGCCGCCCGGAATACGGGTTGTGAAATGCTTGAGCGGAGTGCGGCGAAAGTCGCACGCTCCGTTCTTAGAGGGCTGGGGGTCGGCAACGACCCTTGGCTACTCGACTATACTACAAGAAACCAACTTTTGATGTAGAAGAAGTTGTACCTACAAATATGAGTGTAAAATAAAATCGATTTAACACGCACGATGCTGATTATGGTCTTTTTTTAGCTTCTATTTTGTTAAACGTGAGATCAATCTAATTAACCGCCTTACAATTCTATCCAAATTCAAAATCCAAATCCTTTATTAACACCAAAATCCATTACACCAAAAATACACGAATGAGGACAAAAAATGATCGACAGAAAAAAAATTCAGGACATCGTTGACGATTACGACACTGATAAATTGAAGATCGGTATGGTTGCATCCCATTCCGCTCTGGATGTATGTGACGGTGCGATAGAAGAGGGATTCAATACATTTGCGATATGCCAGACAGGGCGTGAAAAGACATATACTGATTATTTCAGGTCACAGAGGGATGCGTCAGGAAATCTCTTGCGCGGGATCGTAGATGAGACTGTTGTATACAATAAGTTCAATGAAGTGCTCCGCCCGGAGAACCAGAAAAGGATGGTAGATGACAACATATTGTTAATTCCGAACCGTTCATTCACATCATATTGCGGCATTGATGAGATCGAGAACGATTTCGCAGTACCGCTTGTCGGAAGCCGGAACATGCTGCGAAGCGAAGAGCGCGGGATGGAACGCGACTATTACTGGATACTTGAAAAAGCCAGACTGCCGTTTCCGGAGCGTATCAATGATCCACAGGATATCGATGAACTTGTGATGGTGAAACTGCCTCATGCGGTTAAAACACTTGAGCGAGGATTCTTTACAGCCGGTAACTATGCGGAATATGTAGAGAAATCCGAAGCACTGCTCCGTCAGGGTGTCATCACAAAAAAAGGACTTGCAGAGGCAAGGATCGAGCGATACATTATTGGTCCTGTGTTTAATTTTGATATGTTCTATTCCCCGATCGAGACCGAAATGAACAAACTTGAGATACTTGGAATTGACTGGAGATTCGAAACCAGCCTTGACGGGCATGTCCGCCTGCCTGCACCGCAGCAGGTAAATCTTGCCGAGCACCAGCTCACACCAGAATATACTGTTTGCGGTCACAATTCCGCAACGCTCCGTGAATCATTGCTGGAGGAAGTGTTCAAACTGTCAGAACAGTACGTTGAAGCCTCAAAGGAACACTATGACCCGGGTGTGATCGGACCATTCTGTCTCCAGACATGCGTTGATAAGGACCTGAACTTCTATATCTACGATGTTGCACCAAGAGTCGGCGGCGGAACCAATGTTCACATGTCTGTGGGACATCCGTACGGCAATACCCTATGGCGCAAACCAATGAGCACGGGTCGGCGTGTTGCGCTTGAAGTCAGGCGGGCTGTTGAGATGGGACAGTTGGATCAGATCGTTACTTGATTATTAATTGTTCTAAGAATTGTATGGCTGTGCGCCCTTTAGGGCGCGACAGTTACTTGATGTTATATATTTAGGTCAAGTATCAAACTATTTTATGTGTTGTATTCACAAAAAAATGACCCAACATCTATATATACGATTTTTCTACTGTTTACAATCGTTGATAATTCGCTAATATGCGAATGCAACAATTGTGATGGGATGTGAAATGCACTAACTAATGCACAAAATGCTTAGCTAAAAGTTCATTTTGATGGAATCTCAGATACATTTCGTTTTTCTTTAAATGTTGTTTATTCCAAACAACCTTTGTTTTCAAACATTTGAATTATTTTTGGCGATTGTGTGTTCTGTTGACACTCTCATACATGCATGCCATGGCGATAAAAATCGAGGCATATTATGAAAATCTATACCAAAAAGCAAAAGAAAATCGCAGAAAAAATCAGTTCGGATGCAGCAATCTCAAATTGGAAGAATTGGAAATGGCAGATAAAATACTCAATACGTGACATCTCGGCGTTTGAGAGTCTGCTTGCCATAGAATTTAATTCAGCTAAAAGAAAAGAACTTGAAGAAACTCTTGCAAAGTTCCCGCTTTCCATAACCCCTTATTATTTGTCACTCATTGACTCCAGCGACTACATGAATGATCCGATCTTTAAACAATCTTTTCCTTCACCATCAGAACTAATTATCAATAAACACGACATGAAAGACCCTTTATCAGAAGATAAGGATAGCCCTACACCGGGAATTACTCACCGCTATCCTGATAGGGTGTTATTCCACATTAGCAATGTCTGTTCAATGTACTGCAGGCACTGTACCAGAAAAAGAAAAGTAGGCGATGTTGATTCCATTCCTGAAAAAGAAGAAGTGATCAAAGGGATTGAATATATCAAAAGCAATCCTGCTGTGCGTGATGTCCTGCTTTCTGGCGGAGATCCGTTCATGCTGCCTGATGAGTATCTAGACTGGATCCTTACTGAATTGGGAGATATCTCGCACGTAGAAGTGATACGCATCGGCACAAGGATGCCTGTTGTGTTGCCATACCGCATAACAGATGAACTGATAGAAGTATTGAAAAAACATCATCCTTTGTGGATCAATACGCACTTCAACCACCCAAGGGAAATAACTGCTTCTTCAAAAAATGCTTTAAGGAAACTTGCTGATGCTGGAATTCCGCTGGGGAATCAAACTGTCCTGTTGGCAGGTGTGAATGACTGTCACAGGATCATGAAAAAACTCATACACAAACTTGTTCAAAATAGAGTCAGACCTTATTACCTGTATCAATGTGATCTCTCAGAAGGATTGACACATTTCAGAACTCCAATAGGAAAAGGCATTGAGATCATGGAAAACCTGATCGGGCATACAAGTGGTTTTGCAATTCCAACGTATGTGATTGATGCTCCGGGTGGTGGGGGCAAAATTCCTGTAATGCCGAATTATCTGGTTTCATGGTCAACTAACAAAGTTATCCTGAGAAATTACGAAGGTGTGATTACCACTTACAAGGAACCGGATTCGTATGAACCGATCTTTTGTGACAGAAATTGTGATGAGTGTCATCTGCAGTTAAAACTTGATGAGGCAGAAGAGTATCAATCTGTAGGTATTGCGAAATTACTTTGTGATTTTGATGAAACAAGAAGCCTTGTTCCGGAAAATACAGAAAGGTTGGACAGACGCAATGAGTGATATTGTAACAAAAATTGGCAGTTCTGTACTACAACATGGGAATTACAATGACCGCATATACTTAATGAAACTTTCAAGATCAGATTTTCCTTCGATAATAGGAAAATTAGATACACTGGCTACAGATAAAGGATATTGCAAGGTCATTGCTAAGATCCCGGCATATGCCAAAGACGACTTTCTCAATGACGGTTACATTTGTGAAGCATCCATCACAAGGTTTTACAGGAACTCGGAAGAGGCTCATTTTATGGTCAAATATTACTGCAAATCAAGACTTTTTATCGATGAAACAGGATTAAATAAAAAGGTTCTGGAAACCGCCGAATCAAAATCCGGCAATGGTGTGACCGTGGAACTTCCGCATGGGTTTGAATATACGATCTGTGGAAGATCTGATGCCCTTGAAATTGCGAATGTCTACAAAAAAGTCTTTGAGACATATCCATTTCCAATACATGATCCACGCTACATTGAGAAGACAATGGATGAAAACCTGATATATTTTTGTATCTGGAATGGCGTGAATATTGTTGCACTCGCATCTTCAGAAATTGACATTGAATCACAAAATGTTGAAATGACCGACTTTGCCACATTACCGGAATACCAAGGTAATTCACTTTCATTATATCTTTTGCAGAAAATGGAATATGAAATGCAAAAGAAGAATATGAAAACTGCTTATACGATTGCCAGAGCGGGTTCCTATGGAATGAACATTGCATTTACAAAGTCCGGATATGAGTATGGCGGCACACTGATAAACAATACAAACATCTCTGGAAATTTTGAAAGCATGAATGTTTGGTACAAACATCTATAGTTATTTATGGAAATGTGGAAGATTGAAACATACAAATAAGTGTCACGTCTGCATAACAAGAAGGTATTCACAAAAAAATAAAAGAATGTGTGTTGAAATCCAGCAGTTTATTAGTAAATACTGTAGTATATTGAATGAAGCTTGAAATCACTTATATACCATAAATAACATGATACCACAAACCTTAAAACAGATTATTTTAGTTAATAGTTCCACATTCATTTCATAATATTTTTGCCCAAATAGGGAGGGAAATCCAAAATTGAGTCAACCTTGTGTTAATATCGGTATGGTAGGTCATGTCGATCATGGAAAGACTACGCTTGTAAGTGCATTGTCCGGGATATGGACAGATACACACAGTGAAGAGATGAAGCGTGGCATATCAATCAGGTTAGGGTATGCGGATACGACATTCAGGAAATGTCCCACCTGCCCTGAGCCACAGTGTTATACAGTCGCAAAAAAATGTGAACACTGCGGAGCAAAAACAGAAGATTCCAGAACAATATCCTTTGTGGATGCACCTGGTCACGAGACACTGATGGCAACCATGCTATCGGGTGCAGCGATCATGGATGGTGCGGTACTTGTTATCGCAGCAAATGAAAAATGCCCGCAGCCGCAGACTAAGGAACACCTGATGGCGCTAAACATCATCGGGATCAAGAATATCGTGATCGTGCAAAACAAAGTTGACCTTGTGAAAAGGGATAAATTAATCGAGCACTATCACCAGATCAAAGAATTTGTCAAAGGTACGGTAGCTGAGAATGCACCGATCGTTCCGGTATCTGCACAGCAGAACATCAATATCGATGTATTGATCGAAGTCATGGATAAAGTTATTCCAACACCTGTACACAAAGTTGATAAACTGCCTCATATGCTTATTGCAAGATCTTTTGATATCAATAAACCAGGATCACCTGTGAATAAGATTGCAGGTGGAGTTATTGGTGGAACTCTTACTGAAGGTTCTATGCATCCGGGTGATAAACTTGAAATCCGCCCCGGGCGGAAAGTTGAAAGCGAAGGTGCTACAAGATGGGAACCCATACTTACTAAAATATCGAAGATCATCGCAGGAGAGAGCGAAGTCGAAGAGGCAACACCTGGCGGCTTATTAGCAGTCGGAACAACTCTTGATCCGACATTGACAAAGAGCGATACATTAACAGGACAGGTCGCAGGTAAGCCTGGCACATTGCCACCAACTCGTGATATGTTCACTATGAATCTCCACTTGCTTGAACGTGTGGTCGGAGCTACAGATGAACTGGAGATCGGTAATATCAAGACCAGTGAGCCTTTGATGCTAAATGTGGGTACTGCAACGACGGTTGGTGTTGTTACAAGTGCAAGGGCAGATGTGAATGTTGCTGAAGTTAAACTTAAGCGACCCGTGTGTGCACAAAATGGCTCAATGGTAGCGATTAGCAGGCGTGTCGGTTCAAGATGGCGTCTTATCGGAGTAGGAGTAATCAAAGATTGAAGGTTATTATCGATACTAACGCGCTGATGATACCCGTCCAGTTCAATGTCGATATATTTGATGAACTGCAGCGTCTTGGGTTTAACGAGTTTGTGCTTCCAAAAGCTGTGCTTGATGAACTCAACACTCTTGTTTATAGATCAAAGGGGAAGGACAGGATGGCGGCAAAGGTCGCACGTTCACTGGCAGATCGTTGCAAGGTTGTGGATATTACTGGTTTTGCAGATGATGTTATTGCAGAACTTGCGTGGGATTCCGGTGCAGCGGTATTGACCAATGATTCCAAGTTGAAAAACAGATTACGTGAAAAGAATATTACGGTTGTGTATTTGCGTCAGAAAAATAGATTAGAAACAACAACATAATTAATTAGAATTTCAGATGAAACTTAAACTTCATATTAGATCTAAACTTATGTTATATGCTTATACTCAAATCACGAATAGAATTTGAATTTAAACCAAAATTTAAACTTAAACTTGACAACAACTTATGATTTTGATCTTACGGGAGATATGTAGATGTACAAGAAGATGAAACTTGCTGACACGATCCGAATTGCTCCAAACCTGTTGGGTGAGGATGTTAATAGAAGTGTAAAAGATGCATTAAAAAATAAACTAGAGGGACGTATCGATAAAACACTGGGTGCTATTGTTGCGATCACTGAACTTGATGAGGTGGGTGAAGGGCATATTCTTGTCGGGGATGGTGCTGTGTATTATGATGCGACTTTTGAGGCAATTGTGTTTACCCCGGTACTTCAAGAAGTTGTAGAAGGATTGGTTGTTGAGACCGTGGAATTCGGTGCATTTATTAGTATCGGAGCCATGGATGGACTTTTGCATGTCAGTCAGATAACAGATGATTTTATGTCATATGATGGAAAAAACGGAAGGCTTGTCAGCAAAGCCGGAGGTCGGGTACTTGCTGAGGGTGACAGAATACGTACACGTATTGTTGCAGTGGGCATTAATGAACGTGATCCAAGAGAAAGCAAGATCGGGTTGACCATGCGCCAGAATGCTCTTGGAAAATTGGAGTGGCTTGAGGAAGATCGCAAGCCAAAATCAGAAAATAATGAGTAATGTATAATTTTTGCCGGAGGGTAAATTTATGAGCGAACAGGTTTGCCGGGAATGTCATCGGATCGTTGTAGGTCAGACATGTCCTGTGTGTGGTTCCAGTAATATGAGTTCAGATTGGAGCGGCATGGTTATCATTATTGACACAGAACGTTCCGTAATTGCTAAGAAGATGAGCGTTGATATGCCGGATAAGTATGCATTGAAGGTGCGATAAATTGGGTGCACAAGAAGCACTGGTACTGCCTGCAAAACTTCGTCCGGTTTTGCGTAAGCCTTTTGGTGTTCTTTATGAGGGTACCGGAAAAGATACGATCCAAAAGATAGCACCTGACCTGGGCAGTCCCACAAAACTTATATCTGTGGGTGATGTTACAACATTCTACTTGCTTAAATCAGGCATCGTGCCTGATGTTTGTGTTGTTGATGATCGTACAAAAAGAGAACCGGCATCAGATTGTGTCATGCTAGGTACAAAACATGCAGCATTTACAACGATATCGGTTGACAATCCGCCGGGTGTTATTACCGGAGACCTGATCGATGCAATTTGTGATGCGGTCAGGTCAAGTCAACATATAAGGATATTTGTCCGCGGCGAAGAAGATCTGGCGGCATTGCCTGCGATCTTAATGGCCCCGACAGATTCGGTGGTTCTATATGGCCAGCCAAATGAAGGCGTGGTGCTTGTCAGGATCACAGAATCTAAGAAAGATGAAATACGTAGTTTATTGGATCAAATAATTGAAGAATGTGCACATAAAGGTCAATTCGATGGTATTCGGAGGAAATTAGATGGATATTACTGTTACTGAAGATAAGAATAATGCGCTTTTAGATAGGCGGGAAATTAATTTTAAAGTCAAATACGAGGGTGCAACACCTTCAAGAAATGATGTAAGAAACCAACTGTTAGCTATGTTGGATGCATCTCTTGACCTTACAATCATCCAGAAATTGGATAATGAGTATGGAATGCAGGAACTCACAGGATATGCAAAGATCTACGAGGATGCAACACGCATGGTGCAGATCGAGCGCAAACACATGGTCAAGCGAAATGAAGTTTCAGCCAAACCTGAGGCTGAAGTGTCCGAGGATACTGAAACTGGGGAGGCACCGGCCGCAGAAGTCGAAACTGAGGCTAATGTTGAAATTACAGAAGAGCAGGTGTGACAATGGCAGTAAAAAACTACTATAAAGTTTCCGGCGATTCGATCGAAAAACTCCTGCAATCCTGTCCAAGATGTGGTGATGGTGTTTTTTTAGCAAATCACAAGGACCGACTTACCTGTGGCAAATGCGGGTATACGGAATTTAAGAAATAATTCTTTTTTTTGGATTGTATCACTGCCGACAAGGCTGTGATGTAATTTTTTGATCTTAACTTTGTTTACATGTACTTATCGCTCCCCTGCGATCTGTTTAGCAGTAAACTTCCAACAAGCACGTTCTGTTCTTAATATTGATTCTAAAATTGCCAAAAGATGTATATCTTAATCTCCATTATAGCAGGTAACTTCAAAGCATGGGGTGTACAATATAAACTCACAACTTTTATCCGGATGCCAGCCGCTTGACGAACTTCTTGGTGGTGGATTTGAAACAGGGGTTGTTACCCAAATATTCGGGGAAGCGGGCAGCGGAAAAACCAATGTCTGCATTCAGCTTGCAATTGAATGTGTAAAACACGGCAAAAAAGTTATTTTTATAGATACTGAAAGCCTCTCACCTGACAGATTCCGACAAATCGCAGGCGAGAATGCAAAAGAGATAGCGCAGCAAATCATTATTTTTGAACCCCACAGTTTTGAAGAGCAATATGCGGCTGTAAAAGAGATTGAAAAATTTGCAGGCGAGAATATCGGGCTCGTGATAGTAGACTCTGCGACCTCATACTACAGGTTTGAACTGGACGATGAAGAATCAAGCATCAGAACCCGTCGCGAACTTTTAAACCAGATAGGATTGTTGCACAGTCTTGCACGCAAGCACAATATGGTGGTAGTAATTACCAATCAGGTATACACCGACATTGGTTCAGGAACATTCAGGCCAATCGGTGGGAGCGGAATAGAACACATTTCAAAAACCATAATCCAGCTTGAACGCGCGGAAAATATGCCCGGTACCAGATATGCAAAAATTTGGAAACACCGCTCACGCCCTGAGGGCGAAACATGTAAATTCACCATCACCAGCAATGGTGTCAAGTAAAGATCCGGGGCTTATAGCCTGGTTTGTGTGAATAATATTTACAGGGATGAAATGGATTTCATTGTTTATTTGTTAAGAGTTTTGTAACTATTCAGCCACCCTATAAACCGTTTATTTTTCAAAAAACACCAAAACCGAAAATTCAATATACAATGACCTCATCGTAAATTAATAATTCGAAACAACCAAATATATCCATTAATCAGAGGGGATTGACATGGAACGTGATGAAATTCTTGCAATTTATGAAGCTGGTCCGGATGCAGTTATTAAGCTAATAATGCAACAAGCTGCAACAATTACAAAACTTGAAGAACAAATCAAATCATTAGAGGAACGACTCAACAAAAAC
>JBQVLY010000010.1:0-23669 GCA_052361065.1 Methanosarcinaceae archaeon
GCAGATGCAGAATATCATTATTACAGGCGGGCACCATCAAAAGCGCCGTTCTATGAAATGACGGACATAACCCGTGACTTATCATTTGCACTTGACGATGCTGCAAGACACGGACAGAAAATGCCATTTGTAATACTTGTTGATAATGGTTCGACCGAAGAAGATACGCCTGCTATGAAACAGGCACAGGTCTATGACATCGACATGGTCGTCATTGACCATCACCATCCGGATAAAATGGTTGACCAGTACCTTCGCGCGCATGTTAATCCCGCGCACGTAGGCGGGGATTTCGGAGTGACTACAGGTATGCTGTGTACCGAGGTCGCACGAATGATTAATCCTTGTGTGGTTGATGAAATTAAGCACCTGCCTGCAATATCAGCAGTCGGGGATCGTTCCGAAGCGGATGAAGCGCGCAGGTATATCGATCTCGTGTCAGATAAATATACGCTTGAACAATTAAAAGACATTGCCCTTGCCCTTGATTTTGAAGCGTTCTGGTTGAAGTTCAGTAGCGGCAAAAATATTGTCGATGACCTGATGAACATAGGAGATTCCACAACACATCAAAAGTTGGTAAAACTCCTGTGCGAGCAGGCGAACGAAATGATTGCCGGACAACTTGATGCATGTCTTCCAAACGTTAAATCCCAGCCGCTTCCAAACGGCGCGATATTAAATGTACTTGATGTTGAGAAATATGCACACAAATTTACGTTCCCGCCACCCGGAAAAACATCGGGTGAAGTGCATGACCACATGTGTCGGAAGTTTGAGGGAAAACCTGTCGTCACAATCGGATTTGGTCCCGATTTTTGTGTGATCCGATCAAAAAACGTGCGAATGAACATCCCGCAAATGGTTCGAGAACTGCATGATGAAGTTGCAGGTGCAGGTGTCAATGGCGGCGGACATCTTGTTGTCGGAAGCATAAAATTTGTGGAAGGCATGCGCTCAGAGGTTTTATCCAGATTGGTCGAAAAAATAAGTGCTGTGGGAGTGGATTGATCCACTTTTCATGCAACTACATCAATTTAAGGTATCCACTTCAAAAAGCAGTGTAAAATGCATATTCGGATTATGATTACTTGGTAACCGGTATTTGTATAGATGGTTTCGATAAAATCTCGATGCACAGCGCTCATATTGCAAGACCCCGCGCAGCAATACGCCGAAGGCGGCGCATTATAAACATCATGATAAATATATCTCGGTCAAATAAATCTAAACATTTTTAATAACATTGGTGTGTAAAAACGGTAGTGTCCTACAAATCGTGATTTTTCACAATAATCGTCATGCGACAGGACAAATCACATATTTTTGACATCATACTTGAAATCTATACCATTAGCGGACTTAAATAATGGCAAACTGTATCAGATCATGTAACTTAGGACACTACCGTAAAAACGCTATGCTGCGTTATTCAATATCTAGATTATAAGTTGAAATGCCGTTAAAATGTCATCGTTCGCGCCAGTGTTTTGGGTGTGTCATCGCAGCGTTTGACTTTTTAAAAGTCAAGCGCTTGATCCCAGTATTAATCGGAAGAGATTAATGAATATGTGCGGGGTTTAACAGATTACCAATAGATTGCCTTATTGTCGTGTCAACAATACAATGTCGCTGGATTAGAGGGAGTAAGGGGGGAATCAAACATATACAAAAAACGGCACGATTGTAAGAGAGCTTGACATGTTTCCACATCATAAATATGGAATACAAAATGGTTTTTGAGCGGTATTATATTTACAAACATAAAAATTGCATGGTTGAGTTTGTGGGTTTGTGGGTTTGACAGAGTGGAATTCGACACATTCAGCGTGTACTGATGCCCTGATCTTTTCAGTTTCGGTAAAATGATCCGATACTTGATAGTTGACACGACACTATTACAATTAATATGTTTGATCCCACAAAACTCCATTAAGAACAATACACTGCATCTTGTTTTCATAGAGAAATACAGGAAATTGGATTCTCCATAAATCATTTAACTTAAAATATCTAAATTATTAAGGGATAGTTTTTTATTTCAACATACTCTAATAAAGTATCGACATCAAATTATGGGAGTGAAATAATATGAGCGTAGAAAATATAATAAAAGAAGTCACAGGCGAACTTGAACGATTGGTAACCACAAAAACAGTTATCGGGGAACCCGTAGAAGCCGCAGGAAAAATAATTATTCCTGTTACAAAAGTGTCCTTTGGATTTGGAAGCGGCGGCGGAGAAGGAAAAGGCGACAAAGGTGAGACTGGCTTTGGAGGCGGAGGTGGCGCGGGTGCGAAGATCGAACCCATTGCATTCATTGTTGTTTCTGAAGACGAAGCACGCCTGCTCACAATCTCGGGCAAAACCGATTTTGGCAAGATTATTGAATCTGTGCCGGAAGTTATCGATAAGATACGATCGGTCAAGAGCAAAATGGTGAAAAAGAAAGGAAAGTCAGAAGTGAGCGAAGAAACAAAAGACGAAGAAACAAAAGACGAAGAAACAAAAGACGAAGAAACAAAAGACGAAGAAACAAAAGACGAAGAATAATCATATACCCTGCCCTGTCTAACTTCAACAAATATGTTGCTTATTATTTATGCAGCATTAGCCATTTTCTTTTTGTTTATCGGGTTAGTGATATTTGCCGTATTTGATGTGACCATTGATGTAAAGATCAACAAAAACGTGGTCATCCGACACATAACCATCAAGTGGATGGGAGTGTCATATAAGTTCAGGAATGGAAATGGTAAACCGGTGAAACAAAAGGATAAAAAAATAAAATCGAAGATAGTGAAAAAGAAAAAGAAAATAAGCAGCATTGGAATATCCAGTTGGATCCGGATTTTCAGGACCATACAAAAACCAGTCATTAGATTTATCCAGGATGTTTTTGGAGCAGTTAAGTTTCGAAAAATCTCATGTGACCTGACATACGGTTTTTCCGACCCTGCCGATACCGGTATGTTCTCGGGTTTTCTGTACGTTTTGAAGGGTTTTTTCGCTAATAGATGCAGTGTTTTTCATTTTTCGATATATCCACAATTCCAAGACGAGATATTTGACATTCATATTATCACCAACATTCATTTCAGGATAAGTTCTCTTTATTTTGCTGTTTTCAGGTTTGTAACCAACAGAAAGGTTTTAAGTGCAGCATGGAAGATTTTCAGAGAATGGCGTGTATCAAAACCAAATTTACTTTGAGTATTTACCTGACAATTTTCAACAAAGGATTAAGCCGTCGTAGTAGGCTTTATAATGAGAAGTTATATCTGCAGAGTAATGATGGTGTGTTTTGACTCATTTTTATAACTCAATCATTATACCTCGCAGTTCTGCTGCTATTTTGTGTGCCGTCGCAACGTTTGACTGTGTGAAAACATGCACACTCGAAAATACGTATCCGTTTCAAATCTAAGGGTAATGGACTACATTTTGTAAATCGAAAGATTCTTTTGCACTTGATTTAGATAATCCTAATATGCATTTTTACCCTGCTTTTTGAAGTGGATACGAAAATACGTGTAATCGGAATTACTGAACAACGTATTTAATACCGATAAAACCATTATATTTTGCATGATTCAACCAAAACGACCGCTGTTGCTCATGATACTTGATGGCTGGGGTTACCTGCAATTAAATGATGGTAATGCTTTTGTAGCTGCGAACACACCAAACATTGACAGGTTGGTTGAAACCTATCCGACATCTATTCTTGAAGCATCCGGCGAAAATGTGGGATTACCTGCCGGACAAATGGGTAATTCCGAAGTGGGACACCTTAATATCGGTGCAGGCAGGGTGGTGTATCAGGATCTTACAAGGATCAACCGTTCAATTGATAACGGTGAGTTTTTCACTAATCCTGCGTTTCTGGATGCTATTAAAAATGCAAAAGATCACAATTCTTCACTTCACCTGATGGGTTTGCTATCAAGCGGTGGTGTACACAGTCATGTCGAACATCTGCGTGCACTAATTGACCTAGCTTCCCGGGAAGGTCTTTTGCAGGTGTATGTTCATACATTTCTGGATGGACGTGATGTTCCCCCATCCTGTGCCATTGAAGATATCAAAAAAAATGAAAAGACATGCGGGAATTTTGGTGTCGGGAACATTGCGACCGTTTCAGGCAG
Source organism: Methanosarcinaceae archaeon (assembly GCA_052361065.1). Taxonomy (GTDB): domain Archaea; phylum Halobacteriota; class Methanosarcinia; order Methanosarcinales; family Methanosarcinaceae; genus Methanovorans. The sequence goes on from JBQVLY010000010.1 coordinate 4,149, forward strand.
GTACTATGCTATGGACAGGGATCGGAGATGGGATCGCATCGAATTAGTGTATGATGCATTGACACTTGGAGTCGGTTTGTATTCAAAAGATGCCGAAACATCCGTAGGTGAAAGTTATGTGCGTAACGAAACTGACGAATTCGTCAAATCAACTGTCATTGTTGACAAGAACGGCAAACCTACAGCGATCATCAAAGATAATGATTCGGTCATTTTTTTCAATTTCCGACCTGACCGAGCGCGGCAGTTAACATATGCTTTTGTTAAAGATGATTTTGACGGATTTGAGAGGAAAGTGCATCCAAAGGTACATTTTGTCTGCATGACACAATACGATGAAAATTTGAACGTGCCCATTGCATATCCACACGAAGAACTTAAAAATACACTCGGGGAAGTTATCAGTAATAATAACTTAAAACAACTTCGGATCGCTGAAACAGAGAAGTATGCACATGTAACATTTTTCTTTAACGGTGGAATGGAGGCTCCATATAATGGAGAGGATAGGTGTTTGATTCCATCTCCAAGAGTTGTCACGTATGATCTCAAACCGGAAATGAGCGCGTATGGAATCACAGAAAAAGTGATTGAAAAAATCAAGTCCGGTAAATACGATGTTATTATCCTAAACTATGCTAATATGGATATGGTCGGGCACACCGGTATACTCGATGCTGCAGTAAGGGCGGTTGAGACTGTGGATGAATGCGTAGGAAAAACTATCGATGTATTGTTGAAAGCAGGCGGATTTGCGATAATTACATCCGACCATGGCAATGTCGAACAGATGATAGATTATGCTACCAGAGAGGCGCATACTGCTCACACATGTAATCCTGTGCAATGCATCTATGTAAATAAAGATAGTGCTGATCCAATATTACTTCGAAATGGCAAACTCTCGGATATTGCACCTACCATGCTTGAATTACTGGATATTGGAAAACCTGTTGAGATGACAGGTGAATCGCTGATTCAAAAGGATGTATTTTTTTAGATGGTCTCGATAAAATACCAATGCACAGCCTGAATTGCCATACCACTTGCAACAATCACACCGCAGGCGGCGTGTTTCACTGCTTGCTAACACCTGCATTCACAAAACACGCAATTCCTATGCGTATGGATGATCCGTGCAAACACACATACGCGCAATAATTGGATTTTCGATGTGCATGCAGGATATGTGGTGAAGGATAGACACGCTACGCATGTGCGATAGCAACGTTTTTATTCCGGACTCGTTAAACCACCTGCTCCACAGCACAACGGTGCACTTGCTGATCAAATACAAAAGTATGATCAATACCACTGGTCCAGCGTCTGTTGCTTCCGGCTGCCAGCCGCAGCGTCAAGCCGCTCAGCTGCTTTATTAACACGCTCTTCTGAAAAATCATGCTCTTTGCACAGGAATTCTATTAATTTTTCCATATTCGGTTTTTTCCATTCAAGAGTGTATTCATCTGTCACCGGTGGATTCATAAAGAGCTCTTCAATTTCCTCAACATTGTCAATCGATTGATTAATTTCAGCCAGTGCCGATTTAATATTTTCGTGTACCTTGATAAGTTTAATCGCTTTTTTCGGGCCAATCCCTGCAAGTCCTGTATTAAAATCCGTACCTACACAAATAGCAATATCGATTAACTGTGACCTGCTGACTCCAAGAGCCTGCAGGCTTTTGTCCAGATTGATAATTTCCGGTTTTACATCTACATAGATATTCTTGCGCGGCATTTTTCTTTTTCCTGTAATTGTAAGATTTCTTACAACATCAGGTGCACCAAAGAGCATTGCATCATAGTCCTGTGAACTCACAATGTCAGCATCCCCCTTTTTGACCATGTAAGCCGCCTGTGCTTCACCTTCTGACGGTGCCTGAACATACGGGATGCCCATAAGCTCCAAAAGATATTTTGCATCGTCTATAATAGTGGAGTTCATCTTCACAGATGCCTGTGCATACTTGAATGCTTCTTCAACAAGCCCTTTCTCTTTTGCCTCGTCCCACTTAGCACGTGCATTCTTACGTATCTCTTTGCGTTTTCCGATGGTCTGCATTTTCATTTCAGGGGGCTTGCCATCAAACACAAAAACAGGTTTTATTCCGTTCTCAGCCAAACTTGTTATACGATACAGTATACCAGACAGGTGGGATGTTATATTGCCGTGCGAATCCGTAAGCGGTGTCCCGTCACGCTGGCGGATGATACTCAGGAACTGGTAAAGTATATTGTATGCGTCAATGGCTATCACTTTATTAGACAAGTCGGACAATTCAACATTCTTTTTTTCAAACAAATCTCCGATATCTACACCCATAGTTATTGAAAAGGAACGTTATGTGTAAAATAACTTATTGACCATTAATAAGTTCATCATTGTCAAGCCGCACATCAATGACCGAGTCATCATTTGCGTTGATCTTTCTCACTTTAAGCACATTTCCTACGCGCTCAACGAGTGCTGTTTTTGTAACCTGTACCTGATGACAGTCATTCCGGTCACAATTTTTATGAATTATCAGCAATTTTTGGCCATTTTCCACACCCTTGCCGAGTTTGGATACCGTGTTTTTGATAACTTGCTCAAAATCAGAATATATCAATATTTCTGAATATTTACCAGCTTTTTTAATAATGCCGATGGGTTCTATATTTAAATGAATAAATGCACCTCAAATTGTTTTAGTTATTTCATCCAACTAGATTACGTATTACATCAAACCCATAAATATGCTTTTCGGCATTTCACATTGCACAAGTACAAAATAATTACGTGTACATGTAGTTTTTATGCTGAGTCAATCCGCCGTAGATAATGCGCCTCACACATCTCAAGAAATCGTACTATGAAAAAATCGAGTGGACAACAGTCTCTGATATTAGTGTCTCCCACTTTTCCATATATTTTTGCGAATCGCATCCCGCACCTCATCTGGCGATTTGCATTCCCAGATGCGCCTTATTTTTACATTCTTAAGAACAGGCTTCGCTTTTCCAATGCGTTCCCTTGCAGCATTTAAGAGCGATTCATCAACTTCAGGCATCTCAACCTCTATATACTCATGCGGCGGCTCTTTCTCAACTTCAAGTGCCCGGGATACATCGGGATTGTTCCGTTTTAACGTAACCATGGATTCAATTGCATCCCGCCACTGTGAAGCCCATGGTGAATCAGGTATATTCGTATGGTTTACTTTTTCACGTAAAACACGCATAACATCAACATGGCATGCATTGACACACGCACCACAATAAATGCAGTAGCCTTCCTCAATTGCGATCTTTTTGCCTGTATCTGTCGGGACATACCAAAGGTGTGAAGGGCACACATTGAAACACCCATGACAGCCCTGTGGATCGCACTTCTCGATATTGTTCCCAACAAGTATTATCTCACCCTTAAATGGCTTTTTAACATCAACTGCCTCATAAGGACAAACAGTTTCACACCATGTGCACCTTGTGCACTTTTCATCATCAACATTTATATTGCCTTCTATCACCGGCGCTTCGCAAGGTCTTTCACCTTTTACTTGAATTGCATCTTCCGGACACAGGTCCTGGCACAGGACACAATAATCACACTTATCCACATCCACCAGTATCTGCTCAAATGGTGTGAGATCGGTTGGTGTTGGCTCACGTTCAAGCATGATGAAAGCATCACAAAACTTTGCACACACACCGCAAAAATTGCATTTTTCAAGGTCGATCGCGATCTCACCCTGCACATTTTTTTTAAAAGGAGCAATATCTTCTTTTTTCCTGAATGTAAACTCAACCTTGATCGCATCTTCCGGACATGCTGCTTCGCATAATACACAAGGCAAACACTTATCGTTGAATTTTACGTATGAATCATACACCGGATAACTGGATTCATCCGGAAGTTCTCCTTCGAATTCCATATTAAATGCATAAACAGGACAGAAATTCGCACACATACCGCAAAATGTACACTTTTCAAGATCCATCATAACCGGCGGCGCATCCATACCTGTTGCGATCTCATGCATGGGACCTAGTTCAAGTGCCTTTGTAGGGCATAATCCTACACAGATACCACATCCATTACAGCGTTTGTAATCATAATCCAGTACCTTTTTTGATTTTTCGGTGACCTGGCTGTAGATGAATTTCGACCCCTGTACGTCCATATCTGTTGTGATTGAAATTGTATCCTCGCTGCTGTCAGATGATATGATTCCGGTCATTTGGAATCCTCCGTTATTTCAGATCCGATCGGACCCAGTTCTTCCAGAACATCGACGAAACTTTCTATGCTCTTTGCAAATCTCTCACCTTCTGCTGCTGAGATCCATTCAACCTTAAGCCGCTTAGGACTAATCCCGATATCTTCCAGTACTCCTTTAAGGGTATCCATCCTGTGCCTGGCATTGTAATTCCCATGCAGGTAGTGACATTCACCGAGTCGGCATCCTGCAATCAGTACACCATCTGCACCGGCTTCAAGTGCTGAAAGCACAAAACTCGGATCAACCCGCCCGCTGCACATTGTCCGGATTATCCTGATATTTGTCGGATACTGGATACGTGATGTACCGGCAAGGTCAGCGCATGCATAACTGCACCAATTGCAAAGAAAAGCGATGATAAGCGGAAACTCATCCTTGACCTCAAGAGCTGCCTGTACCTGTGCAAGTATCTGTTTATCCGTATAACTTCGCATACAGATTGCATCTGTTGGGCAGGCTGCACTGCAAACACCGCATCCCTGACATGATATCTCATCCACAACAGCCTTTTTGTCAACTATCTGTATTTTACTGAATTTGCATACATCCACGCATAGTTTGCATCCGATACATTTAGCAGGATCCACATGTGCACTTAACGGATCGGTTTCAAGTTCACCTTTGTTTAAAAGCCTGACAACCCTTGATGCAGCTGCACCGCCTTGTGCGATCGATACCTGTATTTCTTTGGGACCGGATGCACATCCTGCAATGAACGTGCCGTTTATGTGTGCATCAACCGGACGCATTTTCGGATGTGCACTTGAGAAGAACCGGTCAGGTCGGCGGGAAAGGTTGAGCATTTTGGATATATTATCAGCATCCCTGTTCGCTTCCATACCGGTTGACAGCACTACCAGATCATATGATTTCTCAAGTATCTCACATTCAAGCGTGTCCTCAAACCGAAGCAGGAGATTTCCATTAGTGTCTTTTGATACTTCTGCAACCCTGCCTCGTATGAAATCTACACCCATAGACTGTGTCCGTTCATAGTATTCCTCATACATCTCGCCTGACGCACGGATGTCAATGTAATGTATCACGATTTCAATATCCGGATATCGCTCTTTTAGCATCTGGGCATTTTTCATTGCAGACATGCAGCACACACGAGAGCAGTATGTGTTATCGACTGTCGCATCCCTTGACCCGACGCACTGGATAAATGCGACACGTTTTGGCACTTCAACAGTTGATGGAACTACGACCTTTCCGCGTGTGGGACCAGAGGCATTTAACATGCGTTCAAGTTCCATATTCGTGACTACGTCCGGATATATGCCGTATCCGTATTCTTCCTTGCGGGATGCATCAAACAACTGGTATCCTGTTGCCACAATTATCGCACCGACCGTAAGTAAGAACGGCTCATTCTTCTGGTCATAATCGATTGCATCGGCAGGACATGCCTGCTTGCAAAGTCCGCACCCTATACAGTATTCGCTGTCGATACAGACAATCTGGGGCACAGCCTGTGGTATTGGCATGTAAATTGCCTTTGCTTTTCCAAGACCGAAATCGAATGGGTTTGATATCTCGACCGGGCAGACCCTAGAGCATTCTTCTACACAGCCATTGCATTTGTCTTCGGAAACGTATCGCGGTTTTTTTATTCCATTTATCTGGAAATTGCCAACTGAGCCTGTGATCTTTGTTATTTCGGAAAATGTAAAAAGGTTAATATCCGGATGGTTCTGCACGTCTGTCATTTTGGGTGCCAGTACACAGATCGAACAGTCGTTTGTCGGAAATACCTCGTTTAGAAGAGCCATTTTTCCGCCGATTGTGGATTCTTTTTCGACCATATAAACATGAAACCCACTGTCTGCAAGGTTTAGCGCTGCCTCAATGCCTGCAACACCGCCACCGATCACAAGAACATCACGGTTTATTTTTATTTTCTTGCTCTTTAAGGGTTCAAGTAACCTTGCCCTGGCAATACCCATTTTGACAAGGTCGAATGCCTTTTGTGTAGCCATCCTGGGATTGTCCATATGGACCCAGGAATCCTGTTCGCGAATGTTAGCAATCTCAAGAAGATGTGGGTTCAAACCTGCTTTTTCAAGCACTCTTTTAAATGTCTGCTCATGCAGGCGTGGTGAGCATGCAGCAATAACTACACGATCGATATCATGTTCTTTTATGTCATTGATAATCGATTCCTGTCCGGAATCGGAACACAGGAACTGGATATCCGTAACGATCGAAACGTCAGCCAGTTTTTCAACTTTCTCACGCAGGGTAGTAATGTTTATGACGTTTGCGATATTCAAGCCGCAGTGGCAGATGTATACTCCGATTCGCATGTATGGAACTCCTTTTCGTAGTATTTGATGCGTTTGTGTAGTGATATAGTTTTGGATATTTTGGCGATGTTGTCCTCTGCTATGTATTTATAGTTAGAAACCAAATAATGCAGACCAATATTATGCAAATTGTTATCAAATTGAATATAAAACCGTGGAGAATATTCATGGCCTGCGAATTAACCTATATTTTCATTCTCTGCGTACTCTGCGTCAGACCTTTTGAAGTGCATTCCAAATAGAAATACTTGCAAATACAAAAATAGCCATGGAATCATTTTTGTAAAGTAGTTCCAGTTAATGGTTATGTGTGTATTTGACAAAACCATGCAAATGTACATATGCAATTAATAAATATGTGTGCAGTTAGTGGTGAAAAATACCTGTAATAATCAATTACAACAAATATGATGGTGCTCCAGCCTGTGTTGGTGCAAAAGTATGCCCGACAAATGCAATGACATACACTATCCAGCAAAAAAGCCTGTTGTTGATGAATCATTGTGTGTGGACTGCAATGCCTGTATTAAGTACTGCCCACATTGTGCAATTGAAGCAGTATAACCATATTATTTATTGAATGTCAATTCCAGTCAAATGTGTTGGGATTGGTTTATTTCCAATTAGGCCATTGCATCGTTTTATGATGGCATTTGCAGTTTAGCGAGTTTGAAATGAAAATGATGCTACCACACGCGCGAGAGCGCGCACATTCCATACATAAGATATGACTTTTCGCTAATTTACGGATTTATTCCGTGTGCATATTTTTACAAATTCAATTTACCGCAAAAACGCCCATGACATTCATTCAGTCGTGTGAAAATACATCGCATGTGATGGTTATATTGGTTTTAATTCAAGAGTGGATAAATTGATTTCAATAGTTGGGTAAATACGCGATGATTTTTTCGTGATGTTTGGAATCCGCCGCCTGCGGCGGTATTGCTGCGCGGGGTCTTGCAATATGAGCGTTGTGCATCGAGATTTTATCAAAACCACCTATGCAAATACATTATAAACAGTTATGTAACAAGAGATGTTACCTGTGAAACCGAATCCACGAGTAAGTCCACTTCTTCCCGTGTATTGTACAATCCAAACGATGCCCTGACAGTACCTTCGACCTCAAGGAAACGGATACCTGGCATTGCACAGTGGTATCCGCTTCGCACACATATCTTTTTTGTCTCATCCAGTATCATAGCAACATCATGTGCATTGAGTCCAATCACATTAAATGACACAACACCGGCACGCTCCTCTGGTCCATATACCTCGACCGCATCAATTTCTACAAGACGCCTGGCTGCATCTTTTGCAAGTGTAGTCTCATGACGCCCGATATCAACCGTGCCGAGTTCCCGTACATACTCCACTGCGCGTCCGAGTCCGATAATACCAGGAATATTCGGCGTTCCGGCTTCAAACCTGGCAGGGGACGGTTCAATTTCAAAACCCATTACTGTAACTGCATGCACCATCCCGCCTCCGACAAATAACGGTGAAAGCATGTCCGGTTCTTTTGCGTACAGCACACCCGTCCCCTGTGGACCAAGAAGGCCTTTATGACCGGCTGTTGCGAAAAAGTCGCAGTCAAGCGCACTCACGTCAAGAGGCATGTGGCCTGCAGATTGCGCGCCGTCGATAAGTACCTGCGCGCTTGCTTTATGTGCTATTTTCACAATCCTTGCAACGTCCTGGATCGAGCCAAAGACATTGGAAACATGATTAACTGCGACAAGACGCGTCCTGTCAGTCATGGCATTTTCAATATCATCCGGATCGATCATGCCGTATTCATCAGGGGTTATAATGGTAACTTCAACACCCTTTTCACGCAAACGCATCCAGGGAAGGAGATTTGAATGGTGCTCGATAAGTGTTGTTATGATATGATCACCAGCATTCCATTCTAACCCATGCGAGACCATGTTGATGCTTTCAGTAGCGTTTTTTGTAAAGATCGTCTTTTTGTAATCGATGTTTAAAAATGAAGCAACATTCTCACGTGCATCCTCATAGTGATTGGTAGTCTGGCGTGCAAGCCTGTGCGCGCCGCGTCCGTGATTGCCTGCATACTTGTAGAAATAATCTTCCATGGCCAAAACTACCTGCACAGGTGTCTGTGTAGTTGCAGCACTATCTAAATAGGTCACTTCCTTTAAAACCGGAAAATCTTCACGAACAGAATAAACATCATACATGCAACTCTGTAACAGGTCTAAATTAGAAATAGATTGTGCAGGCTATTTCGCCTGCAAACCCCCGATCATGAACCGATATAAATCCATCTCTTCAGTATCCAGCGTATCAACGGGGTGTCCGTTAATTATTAGTAGGGGATTATCATGTGTTTTTTTGCTGTTTCCAAATTTATCATCATTTATAATTATGTTTCTCATAATATAATTCCTTCTGTCTCTCCAATCGCATTTTCTCAAAAACGATGTTAGTTAATTCAGTATGCTGCAGGATCAGTATAAGCATTATTCAAATTACAATGTTAATCACTGCTAATTTAACTTCAATGGCAATATACTATATATACTTAATTATTGCAACGCTTATAGTATTATTATAATGGGCATACATTCTGGCTTGTCGTAAGATATATAATATATGCAAGAACGTTTGCTAACCATGACCGGCATAATTATTGATGAATCGCTATCCTATATAGATGGCACCCAGAGAGTGTACGACGGAGATACAACCCTCAAAAACGCCAGGAATCAGCTTAAGATGATCGGTGTCACCCGTATTGCAGACATAACAAATCTTGACAGGATCGGAATTCCGGTATTTTCATCCATACGACCTGGTGCTGCTAAAGGTGCCATTTCTGTATATTCAGGTAAAGGAGCAACAGAAGACCAGGCAAGGATATCTGCAATGATGGAAGGTTTTGAAAGGTGTCTTGCAGAAAGAGCAGGCACAAATGATAATATCGATATTGATATTTCAGCCCCAACGATAATAAAATCGCATGAAGAAGCAGAAACAGATCATAATGTACTTAATCCGCATTTACTTCTTTTACCGGAACCCCTTATACCGGATAAACTTGTTGACTGGACAGGAGGATGGGATTTACTGAAAAACGAAGAGATATTTGTCCCTTCAAATGCAGTTTACCATCCATACGAAGTGCCAGGACAGTGTGCGAAACTCTTCAGAAGCAACACCAACGGTCTTGCAGCAGGAAATGTGATTGAAGAGGCAATATTCCACGGGCTGCTGGAAGTGATTGAAAGGGACGCTTTGAGCATTGCTGAGTTTACCAGAAATACGGGAAAGGAACTTATTCTTACAGTGGACGATGGCATTAATTATGAACTTATCCGGAAATTTAAAGATGTGGGCGTGGAAATACGACTGTGGGTGCTCCGGCATGACACTGAGATTATAACAGTTGTTGCTGTGACTGATGATATTAAATTAAAAGATCCTGCAATGCTTGTGATGGGTGCGGGTTCGCACCTAAAACCTGAAATTGCAGTCAGTCGTGCAATTACCGAAGTCGCCCAATCCAGGCTTGTTCAGATACATGGAGCACGTGAGGATACGGATCGCGAGAAGTTTGTCCGTAACATTGGATATGAAAAGATGAAACGGATGAACAAGTTCTGGTATGAGGAAAAAGAGACTACGTCATTTACAGGAATAAAAGATATCTCGACGGCAACCCCGGCAGGCAACATTAAGGTTGTGCTTGATAATCTTAAGAATTTGGTTGATAATGTTATTGTAGTAAACCTCTCAAGAGAAAACGTAAAAGTGCCTGTGGTACGTGTGATAATCCCAACGTTTGAACTCTACACTCTTGATCGTGAACGTGTTGGAAAGAGAATGAAATTAATGAAAAGGCAAAAGATCGCCAGAGAAGACAGACCGTGGAGAAGACGGAGATCACAATGAATAAAACACTGCGTCCCATCGTATTTGCAGGTACAAGTATCAGTCATGAAGATGCAAAAGAGATACTTGATGTGGAATACAGCCGACCTGTATTCAGATGCGACATCCGGAAGGCTGTGAAACATGGATATAATGTAATAGGAATTATTGATGGCATTTTTTTTGATAAGACAGCAGTCGCCCATAAGGAAATAACCAAGGCACTAAAAAGTGGAGTTATCGTTATCGGGGGTTGCAGTATGGGAGCACTTCGTGCATCCGAACTAGATACTTATGGAATGATAGGTATTGGCAAGATCTATGAATGGTACCGTGACGGTATAATCGAAGCCGATGACGAGGTGGCTGTGGCTACAAACCCGGATACTTTTGAACCCGTGTCAGACCCGATGGTGAATATAAGGGAAACATTTAATGCGGCATGTGATGGGGGAATTATTGATAGTGACATCCGTGACCTGTTAATGATCATTGTGAAAAAGACACATTATATTGAAAGAACATATTTCGGAGTGGTGAAACATGGAGTCAGGGACGGGGTGCTTTCACCTGATGAGGGGAATGTGCTTATTGAATACTGTAAAGAACATGAAGTTGATGTTAAACGCAATGATGCTATTGCGGTTCTTAAAAAGATTAAAGAGATAATTGAACAATGATACATACATGATCGATTAAGGAGCTTGAAAGGCTTACTGATTATGTTTTGTATAAAAGTAATCATCCCTTTTACTGGTCTATAGCATCAAAAAATGGTTGTGTTGATACTAAAAAACAATTTTTTTTACTTTTTTTATTCCACCGACTTTGTGTTTTTTTTTCTTCTTCATTTTATTATTATTATTATTATTATTATGATAATATAGATTTATATATACAATGTCTATAACTATTCAGCCATACGTAAACGTTATCGGTAAATTGGATCGTCCACAAATAGATAATTGTACACAATTGTCAAACACCTTCAAAATCGATGGACATAGGATCAGTATTAAAAACGAATAAATGTGCCGCCATAGATACAAATAAACGGATTTTCGCTATCGCCATCCGGTTTTAAGTATGGCTGAACAGTTACCAACATCTTAAACAAGAAAATTCTGGATGGTGTATCCATGGTACGTTTCCAATTCAGTGCGCTGGCGCCAGACCGGCCCGAGCCAGCGGGCTGTCACACCAAGATCTTTGAGATAGCCCAGTTTACCCTGAATGCCCTTGAGTGTCCCTCCTTGAAAGACTTTCCCGCCTTCCATGTACTCTTGTTTGCCCTGTATTTTTGTGGTTCAGATCGATCAAAAAGCGGTCGTTCGTCCTCGTTACCATCGCTGAAGCGATCAGGAAGCAGGAAATATAGTATCTGGTCCCGCCATGTGGACGGGCTTGGATATACTCTTGCGCGCGGTTCTAAGTTTAAATTTGCATCAGATATTCTTGTTGGAGCTGATTGCTCGATGATGTTAGACATGATAAACCCCTAAAAGATATGGGGGTCTAAGTTATATAAGTTTTAAGGAAATGGTCACAATACCAAAATCCAGTGATTTTAATGATTTAGGAACAAAATTTCACCGCAGAGCACGCAGAGGTGGGGTGCAGGGTGTCCAAAATCGGTATGGAACGCAGACATAATGGACAGGATATCACAAACCAACATTCAAATCCTGTCCATCTTGTAAATCCAGTCTGAAATTTTCTGCGTATTCGCATGCAATCGGCGTGTTCCAATCAGAGCGCGTCCGGCGTTTTGCGCTTTGAGCGGGCGCGGTGATAGTTTCATTGTGTGGATTGCGGGGTATGATTAGTGGTGTGGGACAATTTGGAAACCGCGCGGCCGATAGGGCGCATCGCTATCAAATATTTCGGAAATTGTCCGGATGCCGCTATCCTGCAAATGTTCCCCGAACCCGAGGGCTTTGTATATAAAATCGAATTATGCCCCGACTTTATAACACCGACTCTTTACTTTTTAGACAGGACGTACTTTATACACAACCTCTTACACTACGGAATTTGGGTGAAGGTTGGTAACCATCTCAGGATTCAAAGCAATAAATCATTTTATTTAAGTATATGAAGACCCTGTACCATGGCGTCAAGATAGGCTTGGATTTCACAAATCAATATCAATAAACTGCGACCGCACCTGTTTCCACCCCTAAAATCGACTGAAGAGTAGCGATTAATTCACTGGATTGATTTGCTGACTCCAAAACTTCAATAAAATCTTCTAGAACACACATTCGCTTCGTATCAGCAATTGGTATAGCTGGCCCCCTTCTAATCTTCCGATATTCATTCCTAAGCATAGGAAGATCTTTCACAAACGAACTCAAAGCATGTCCAAGATCTCCCCAATCCCCCATAATTTCTTTATTGTAAGTCTCATTCCATAAGTTCGATAAAATTGCCAACAAATCCCCAAACTGCTCCATCTCACGATTCGTTTCCGACCTACCAGTCCGCTCGCGTATAGCCTTTCTTGCTCTGCGATGGCTACTCTCTAATCCATTATTATGACGTCTGAATGGAATTATTTTTCCATCAACTATCGGATACGGAACAAACAGCTCTTTCTGATGCCTTTCAAAAGAATCACTAATAACAGAAACAATATTTTGATATTGCTCCCCCAGTTTGCGGCTTTCAAAACGCATATCAACAAATTCACTTCTCATCTTAACCAATATCTCACTAATGTCAACATCAATCGGCAAAGAATCTTTCAAATTGATTTTGCGGGTAACTCTTAGATTGTCACGCAACACATCCATCCATTGTAAAACTTTTTCCAAAATGCTATAATAATGAACCACTGTAGAATCCTCTAAAATAGACTTTAATAAGGCACATAATTCCATCAACGGCCTGTAAATAAAATTATTTGAGGCATTACAGAAAATTAATCTCTTCGCAAGGTCATAAACCTCCTTAATCCTGCGATATTGGATGAAATATGATATTGGACGGCTCATCCATTTGATACCTCTTTCTATCGGATAAAGCAAATAATCAACCGCTATATGCACCCAAATGCCTTGTAGATTTTTAATCTCATCCTCTTCAGTTTCGCTATTTCGAAGTGCTTTTAACTTGGATGTAAGTTTGTGTTTAACAATACAACTTTTCAAATCTTTGTGATATTCAGTTATCAAGCCGCTCTCAAGATTTCTGATGAAATGCACCAGACATATCTGTTGAGGTCTATTTGGAAAAATCTTTGAACTGCTCAACGCAAGACCTTTTGCCATATCTCGAACTATAACAAGAGGTGAGCCATATTTTTTTTTAAAACTTGATAGGAGCGGACTTACATACTCTTCAGCTTCGGAGGGTATTAGGTCCGCATCGAGCACAATGTTATCCAGTCCTTCTTGCAGCACAAAAACAACTCTTCCACCTGCCCTGTGAGTTCCATCCATGTGGAGAATCATGCATCCTTTTCGCTCAATCAATGTCTTTATTTTCTCGTGCACACTTTTATGAAGTTGCTTGAAAAGCAAAAGAAAGTCAAGACTCCGGTTCGATATAGTTCCTGTTGAGATGTATATTCCTTTTGTAATGAGGAATGCATGTATTTCCTGACGTTTCATGCTCATTAACATTAAAGATGACCCCGTGGAGATCAGAAAACGCATCGGTTCGATTTCACATGAGTCATATCTCTACAGTGAATTGACAGCCGAAGAGAACCTTCGCTTTTTCGGACGCATGTATGATACGAACAAAAACCGCATCGATGCCCGTGTTAATGAACTATCAGAACAGTTCGGACTTGAGTACCACCCAAACGACCGCGCAGGAACATTCTCGCGCGGCATGAAGCAGCGACTTTCCATTGCCAGAGCATTGATACACAAACCCTCCATACTGTTTCTTTATGAACCTTACACAGTACTTGATCAACATGCTGCATCTACATTTAAAAGCGTACTGCGCAGACTGGATGCACAGAACACGACCAAGATCATGATTCCACTTATACTGCTGTGATTTCCATTTTCCTGTCCTTCGTGCCGACAAGGGTGAGGCCAGAGGCAGGCATTTTTAAGCAGATCAAGTGGTCAATGAAGTTTTCAATCTTAAAGTTAAAGGATAGTTCTTGTATATTGAAGTGATTTTTTAGCGTCATCAATATCAATATTGATTGGAATTTTATATTCTTTTAATAGGTCTATATATTCTGACATAGAAAGTTTTGCGATCTTTGCTCCAAGTCCTAAACTTATTTTGCCTTGCTTATAAAGTACGATGGATTTCATTTTTCGGCCTTCGTCGATTAATTCGCGCAGCATTTTGGATTTGTTTACGCCAAACAATTTCGTCATGAACTCAATGTCTTTTGCAGGTTCATACCGGACTGATATTGTCAAGGACAGTTCACCTCCTGTTTAAAATAATCATATATTTTTTTGGAATACCTTCCGTAATCATTTAATTTTTCTAAATATTTGCAAGCTTCGGTTTGTGTCAACATACCCTTTTCAAACATGTGTGTAATGATAGCTAAAGCATTGATAAATGGGATCTCAAATAGTTTGCATAACTTGATCAGTTCTCCATCATCCGTTAAAATCGCTTTCGCGCTGCATTCATTATACAAAATGAATGCCTCAGCTTCACCTTCATGCATTCTGAATTCTTTCAAAATATTTGATGTATTCGATTTTATTGGTTTCACTGTAATATGATTATCTTTAATTGCTTTTTTCAATATTTTCGAATCGAATGTATTTCCTACTGTTATTTCCTTTTCTACTTCTTCAGGAATTGTTATTTCTCCAAATTCATTGAGAAAATCGCGGATTATTCCCACTTTTGCAAGAAGAATTAGAGTTGAAGCATTTGAAACAATCATATTACATTTGTATACATATGTATGCAAATAAACTTGTCGTTTAAGAGAATGTATCTGTTTAAAAATATTTATACTTATACTACGACCATTCCTTACAAATTTCATTACCACCAGAAAGAAGATTGGTATTTGTGTATATGTGGTAAGATTGGTGCATAAATTAGATTGCTGTACCTTAAACAAAAACCAATACAAACGTCGCAGATGGCGTATTCCCAGATCACTGCCAACGAAAATGGCGTCTAATATCCATAAGATAATTCCTTTTCTCGTAGTATATAATTGAAACTTTTTTAATATATTCCGGATGAATGGATCGTGGCAACAAACATTCACCGCAGCGGACGCAGAGGGTCCGTATATTTCTCTGCGTGCCTCTGCGCTCTCCGCGATTTTCCGAACCATTCCGGAAGATAATAAAAAGTCTCATCTAATTTACAACTTCTTGATAAATGTGAAAAGATGAGAAAATCATCGGTGATGGTGGGATGACCGCCTGCGGCGAATTGTCCAGGCATCAAAACTACCTGAACTACTATTGCCATACAATTTAGTAATCGATGTAACTATATTTTCCATCAGGTCAAATAGCCACCACAGATGTGGCGAAAATATAATACCATAAAGCAAAATTTAATACCATTCAGGGATATCTGACACTAAAATATCCAGTGGGCGACGCATGACTGAATTTGAAAGAGTACTAGTACAATCATTTAACGCATATTTTGGGCAAACCGGCATAAAAGGTATCTCACACCGTCTCAAACAACACAGGTTCACACCGCAGTTTCTGGACGTATTGGTGGATTCCCTGCATCCTGACTATTACTTAGGGATCGAGTGCAAGAGTATTTCTGTTGACAAAGGTGCAAATGCCTTATATTTCACCCAGCATTTTACTGTGGACAAAAATGGAGTGCACCAGATCGTACGCATATCCGATTACCTGAAAAAGTCAGGGCGCACTGGTTTTTTAGCAGTGGAACTGCGGATGGGAGTAGGACGCGCCCGCAAAGCCCATATCATACCATGGATCGAACTTGAAAGGCTGTATCGTGCAGATGGCGTAGTTAAGATTACTGTAGATGACATCCGGAATTATCCGGAGATAGAAAGGAAAAGTGCAATGTATATTATTAACCCTGCAAAATGGAGAGGCGGGGAACGTATCATTATATGATGGCCTGTAGATGGCCGTTGAATTATAGTTATGAGGGAATAGGTGAACAGGATATGCCAAAAACAATGCAGCAGATGAAGGAACGTGCAGCACAGTGTGCGGGGGAGATTAAAAACCACAGTTCCATACATATCGTATCCCACATTGATGCTGATGGTCTAACAGCAGCAGGCATCATCTGTACTGCGCTTGGTCGCATGGGTACCGATTATTCCACGCGTTTTGTTAAACAACTAGACGATACGATCATTGCTGAACTTGCAGACCAGGATCATGAACTTATAATATTCACAGACCTTGGAAGCGGGATGCTTGAATCCATAACATCACACGGCATCAACGCTGTTGTGTCAGACCATCACCAGCCAAGAGGCGAGATGAAAAACCATATCAATCCGCACCTGTTCGGTGCGAACGGTTCGTATGAATTGAGCGGGTCGGGAACTACATATATATTAGCCAATGCTCTTGGTGACAACCGCGACCTTGCCGACCTTGCGATAGTTGGGGCAATGGGTGATCTACAGCACATGAAAAAGGGATATCTTACCGGTATAAACCGCCTTATCCTTGAAGAAGGGGCAAGCAGCAATGTTCTAAAATTTGAAAAAGACCTCACACTTTTTGGCAAGCAGACACGCCCCTTATTTAAGCTCTTACAATTTGCATCAGATCCTTACCTTCCCGGGCTTACTGGAAATGAAGATGCCTGTGTCGAGTTTCTTCACAAGCAGGGTATCAGGTTTAGCGGCGATGAACGCTGGAGACGATGGATCGATTTTAAGCAGGTTGAAAAGCAAAAAGTTGTATCATCACTTATGCAGTATTGCCTGGGTGCGGGACTTCCACCTTACAAGATCGAACGTTTGATCGGTGAGGTTTATACGCTGTTAAAAGAAGGAGAGGGGACAGAGATGCGGGATGCATCCGAATACTCTACATTGCTAAATGCCACAGCACGTTATGACCATGCCGATATCGGGCTTGCGGTATGCATGGGCGATCGCGAAGATGCATACGAACAAGCACGTACACTTCTGGGCGAGCACAGGAAAAATCTTGTAAACGGTCTCATGTTCGTCAAAGAGCAGGGACTGACAAAACTTACAAACCTCCAGTATTTCGATGCGGGGTCTAAAATACGGGAGACCATTGTCGGAATAATTGCAGGCATGAGTACATCAATAACCAGCGATCGCAGTCTTCCGATTATTGCATTTGCGGATACCGATACCGGCATCAAGGTATCTGCGCGCGGTACTCAGGACCTGATACGAAAAGGGTTAAACTTATCAGAGGCAATGTCTAAAGTATCGGTTGAAGTTGGCGGTAGAGGTGGTGGCCACGATATTGCTGCAGGTGCCACAATTCCAATAGCTGCAAAGAATGAGTTTATCAGGAAATTGGATGCAATGATAGGTACGCAGGTACAAAACTCAAAACGATAATAACCGGATGTGGAATAAACCCTGTTTAATTGGTTCATTCACCCGGTATATTTATTTTTGTGTTTGTATAGATGGTTTTGACAAAATCCCGGTGCACAACCCATATTGCAAGACCCTGCGCAGCAATACCGCCGCAGGCGGCGGATTCCAAACTTATATTATATATGCATATATGTATCTGTCGAATAATTATGAACATTTCAATAACATTAGTGTGTAAAAACGCTATTCTGCGTTGTTCTATATTTAGATTATAACTTGAAATGCCGCGAAAACGTCATCGTCCACGCCATTGGTTTGGAAATGCGAAGCCTTAAGATGATTGCTTCGGCATAAAAAATCTTTAAACGAATACTTATTTTTTAGTAACTATTCAGCTATACATAAACGTTATCGGTCAATTGAATAGTCCACAAATAGATAATTATATGTAACTATCAAATATATTTTAAATCAACAAACATAAACTTTGTGTTAAAAACTAATAAAATGTATCCTCATAAGCACTAATCAGCGGATTTTCACCATCAATATCCGGTCTTAAGATTGTTGTACGGGATCTGGCAATTTAGGTTGTGTGTCTACATTTTTCGGCACTGTCCTGATTTAGAATACTTAATGGAAAATAAAAAATTCCTCCCAACTCCATTGATGATCTGTCAAATTCTCAATCATTGCCGGTGTGCCCCTTTTCGGCAACCGATCCATAAAATTCCAATAGAATTGAAATAACTCGACTGCATTTACAAGTTTAGGTTTCATTTTCGAATGACATTTTGTTTTTCTAACTAACCTTCCTATTCTTTCACGGAATATACCATTCATATTTTCAATATCTGTGGTCTCAATTTCGTCAATGTTTGGACTTCCATATACGATTTTTTTGATTTTATCAACCATTTTACCGCCTTCCCTGATTTTTATAACCTGTCCATAATCAACACAAGTCTTTGCATAATACTTAGGAATAGTAGTTTTGTAATCGTTATTCCCATCCGAAAAAATCTGAATCTTATTATCTGGGAAAGGAAGTTCTACTCTGCTGAATACATTTTCAAACAAATTATCACATGTTTCTAAACCCTGTTTTCCAACTTCGTATGCAACCATAAGGTATGAACCTCTTTTTATGAAATTGAATATCCAGGCATCACCTTCGACATCTGAATTTGGGCTTCCTTGCTCAACTTTTTTTTGTTTTTTTTGTAACTATTCAGCCCTGTCCGCAAATCACCTAAAGTATTCAGATTCTACACTTGATACGACAGATTAAAATCCACTTATGCAATTTACAGAAATGGAACAAATGGCTTCCCATTGAATACTGCTTCAATTGCATCAATAACAGAAAGCCCATTCTTCTTCATAGTAGAGATGTATCCCCTAATGCGGCAGAAATTACGTGCACCTTGGATACTTCTAAAAGTACCTGATATTTTCTGCTGTACTTTCGTCATTCTGATATCCCTCTCTGCTTGATTATTGTCAAATGGTACATCAAAATCATACATAAACCTGAGAATATCGCCTTTATATTT